>JALHMA010000202.1 GCA_022844265.1 Saprospiraceae bacterium
AGTAAAGAGCATAACATCAGTTATCCCGAATTTTTCTTCCGTGAAAAATTCGGGATTTTTTTGTTGTAGAAAAAACGCTTCGGGCACTCGGAATATTTTTTCGCGACTATGGCAGCGTTTTGAAATCCGCCGCCGTTTCTATGTTGTACTTAGGATATAGACGGTCGCTTCAGGCGGTTTTAAAATAAAGCAGGTTTTTTTTAGTTGGTTTTGTTTGTTGCAATGGGCACGCTGTATGCGTGCCTTTTGTATTTTAGTCCGAAGTCTGTTACAAGTGCGAAGTGCGAAGTCGTCAGTGCGAAGTCGTGCCAGTTTAGGATCGTCAGTTTGAAGTTAAAAGTTATAGAATTTGATAGTATGTGAGTTGATACAACTTGCACATTTAAAAACTTTTAACTTCAAACTAACGACCCTAAACTGGCACGACTTCACACTGACGACTTCGCACTTCGGACTTGTAACAGACTTCGCACTTCGCACTGAAGACTTCGCACTTTTTTTATCTTTGCGCCCCTATGCGGGTTTTTACCGACTTACATCAACTACCACATTTTCAGAATACCGTTATTACGATCGGTTCATTCGACGGGGTACACCTCGGTCACCGGCGTATACTCGAACAGGTACGCGCACTGGCGCATGCCTGTGGCGGAGAAAGTATTGTTATTACATTCGATCCGCACCCGCGCACCGTGCTGCGGCCCGACGAACAGCATTTTAAACTGCTGACAACAACTGCCGAAAAAATTACCCTGCTGGAATCGTCGGGCATCGACAATGTGGTAGTGGCGCCTTTTACCCCGGAGTTTGCCCAACAGAGCGCCAACGATTATGTGGAAGCGTTTTTGGTCAAAAAATTTCAACCGCGCTACATCGTCATCGGATACGACCATCGTTTCGGCGCCAATCGGGAAGGCGACATTTCCTTTCTGAAAAAGTATGAGGCTACTGCGGGTTTTGAAGTGGTGGAAATACCGGCACAGGAAGTGGATGAAATCGCCGTCAGTTCCTCCAAAATCCGCAAGGCATTGGATACCGGCGATGTGCGCCTGGCCAATCGCTTGTTGGGGCACCCTTTTTCTTTTTCCGGAAAGGTGGTGTACGGCAACCAGGTGGGCCGGACCATCTCCTTCCCAACAGCCAACATCGAGATCGCCGATCCGTATAAACTGACACTGCCACAAGGCATTTATGCGGTGCGCATCGGCAGCACTTTACCAGCGCCCGATGGCCGCACCGGCGCAGAAGCCATGTTGTATATTGGAAATCGCCCGACCATTGAAGGTGGCAGTAACAAAGAAACCATTGAAGTCAATATCATCGATTTTGATGGTGATTTGTACGGCCGGAACTTGTCGGTGGATGTGATCGACTTTATCCGCCACGATAAAAAGTTGGACGGCCTGGAGGCGCTTCAGGCGCAAATTGATGCCGATAAACAGGAAATCCTGCGACGCCTGGAATTGGAACAAACGTCTGCTCCCAGCCCGGAAACGCCCTCCGGGACGCCTTCCGTAGCAGTGGTTATCCTGAACTACAACACCCGCCGGCACCTCGAACTTTACCTGCCATCCGTATTGGCGAATAGTCCCGGCGCGCGTATTGTAGTGGCAGACAACGGCTCGCCCGACGACTCGGTCGAATTTCTGCGCAAACACTATCCGCAAGTGGAAGTACTTGATTTACAGCACAATTACGGTTTTGCGCAAGGCTATAACGAAGCACTCAAACGTGTAAAAGCGGATATTTATGTCATCCTCAACTCCGACGTGGAGGTGACGCCCGGCTGGATCACACCCATTGTGGAAGCCATGCAGCGCGACGCTTCCATCGCTATTGCCCAACCCAAAATTCTGGCCTGGACGGAAAAAAAACGTTTTGAATACGCTGGCGCTGCGGGCGGCTGGATCGATTATCTGGGGTACCCGTTTTGCCGCGGACGTATTTTTAACCACCGGGAAGAAGACCGCGGGCAGTATGACCAGCCGCAGGCCTGTTTCTGGGCTGCCGGTGCGGCATTTTTTATCAGAGCTGATCTATACCATACTTTCGGCGGATTCGACGGCGATTATTTTGCACACAATGAAGAGATCGACCTGTGCTGGCGTGTCAAAAGGGCCGGATATTCCGTCTGGTGCATCCCGCAATCGGTGGTGTATCACCTCGGCGGCGGCACCCTGCAGTACGAAAGTCCGCGCAAGGTGTTTCTCAATTTCCGGAACAGCCTGTACAGTTTGCTGAAGAATGAACCCTGGTCGAAGTTATGCTGGCTGCTTCCGGCGCGGTTTGTACTGGACGGCCTGGCGGGCGCGCGTTTTGCCGCAAAAGGGCAGTTTCGCGCCATCTGGTCTATCGTTGAGGCACATTTTTCATTTTACGCCAACCTGCCTGTCTTGTTTTCAAAAAGAAAAAAAGTGGCGGCGCTCGTTGCACAACACCAAATCGGGGCAGCGGACAACACCGGCGTGTACAAAGGGAGTATTATTGTGGCGCATTACCTGCGCAGGATCAAACAATTTGCGACCTTGATGAGAGGGGAATGAAATGGAACACGGATTGAACGGATGAGACACGAATAACCAATAACCACTTAATCCGTGTTCCATTATATACTGTTAATCATAAAATCCCCCTCAACAACCTCAACCCTCTCAACCCTCAACAATCATGTACGAACTCATACACGAAGACGAGCACCTGCTGGTGGTGCATAAACCTGCCGGATGGCTCACCATTCCCGACCGGGCCGGCAACAAAGACAGCCTGCTCGGGGCGCTGGAAAAGCGCTATGGCAAAGTCTTCGTCGTGCATCGCCTCGACCGCGAGACGAGCGGTATCCTGTGTTTTGCCCGAAACGCGGAAGCGCACCGGCATCTTTCCCTGCAATTTGAGCACCACACGGCTGATAAATACTACTTCGCGCTGCTGGATGGCGAATTACACCACGAAGAAGGGGAAATTGACAAACCGATCGGGGAGCACCCGGTGATTCCCGGCAAAATGGCGATTGTCAAAACCGGCAAACCCTCGCTTACTTTTTACCGGGTGATCGAGCGTTTCAAACGATTTACCTTTGTGGAAGTGCTGCTCAAAACAGGTCGTACGCACCAGATCCGGGTGCATTTCAGCAGTATCGGTTATGCCCTCGCCGTAGATGCCCTCTATGGCCGCCGCCCCGCTTTTTTTCTCTCTGAAATCAAAGGGAAAAAGTACCGTTCCGGAAAAAACGCCGAAGCGGAGCGCCCGCTCATGGAACGTACTTCGCTGCACGCCACCCGCCTGCGCATCGACCATCCGGCTACCGGCGAGCGAATGGAATTTAAAGCGGAACTGCCGAAGGATTTTGCGGCGCTGTTGAATCAGTTAAGGAAGTGGGGTTCGTAATTGGTTATTCGTTATTGGTTATTCGTTATTCGTTATTCGTGTGGTAACTCTTGGTTTAACCAAATACTAAAGCCAAGAGTTACCACACGAATAACGAATAACTAATAACGAATAACTTCATACCTTTGCAGCCTTCAAAATTTGACCTGAACACATGTTTGAAAGTTTAAGTGACCGCCTCGAAGGCGCGTTTAAAGTCCTGAGTGGCACCCATAAAATTACCGAGCTCAACGTCGCGGAAAGCATCAAGGAAATCCGCCGTGCACTGGTAGGCGCCGACGTGAACTACAAGATCGCCAAAGATTTTACCGACCGGGTCAAAGACAAGGCATTGGGTTCTGAAAACGTGCTCAAAAACGTGAATCCGGGCCAGTTGATGGTCAAGATCGTGATGGACGAACTGACCGAACTCATGGGCGGCCAGAGTGTCGGCATCAATGTGAAAGGCAATCCCGGCGTCGTGCTGGTGGCCGGTTTGCAGGGCTCGGGTAAAACAACTTTTTCCGGAAAACTAGCCAAATACCTCAAGGAACAGCGCAAAATGAACCCGCTGTTGGTAGCCTGCGACGTATACCGTCCGGCGGCCATCGAACAGCTGACGGTATTGGGCGACAGCATTAAAGTGGCGGTTTACAAAGAGGTGGAGAACAAAAATCCCATCGAAATTGCCGAAAACGCACTGAAATATGCCCGCGCGAACAACCACAACGTCGTCATTGTGGATACGGCAGGCCGCCTAGCCGTGGATGAAGTGATGATGAACGAGGTAGCCGCAGTTAAAAATGCCATCAACCCGACTGAAACCCTGTTCGTAGTGGATTCAATGACTGGTCAGGATGCGGTGAATACGGCAGAAGCCTTCAATGCGCGCATCAATTTTGATGGCGTGGTGCTGACCAAACTCGACGGCGATACACGCGGTGGCGCAGCGCTGACGGTCAAATACACCGTGGGCAAACCCATCAAGTTTGTTTCGATGGGCGAAAAACTGGATGCGCTCGACGTGTTCTACCCCGATCGTATGGCCCAGCGGATTCTCGGCATGGGCGATATCGTGTCGCTGGTGGAAAAAGCCCAGATGGACTTCGACGAAGAAGAGGCCAAGCGGATGGAGAAAAGGATCAAACAAAACAAGTTTGATTTCAACGACTTCCTGGGACAAATGCAGCAGATCAAAAAAATGGGCGACCTGACAAGCCTCATTAGCATGATTCCGGGTGTGGGTAAAGCGTTGAAAGACGCCCCCATCGACGATAAAGCGATCAACCGTGTGGAAGCCATCATTCAAAGTATGACGCCACAGGAACGCGCTAATCCCGACCTGCTCAATCTGGGCCGTAAAAAACGCATCGCCCGCGGTTGCGGACAGACGCCGGAACAGATCAACATGTTTATCAAGAACTTCAACGACATGCGGAAAATGATGCACCAGATGGCCAATACGCCGATGGGCAAAATGGGTATGCCGCCAGGTATGGGCGGAATGCCGAAGGGTGGATTCAGGAAGTGAGTGTGTGGGGTTTGGTGTTTGGGGCGCTCCGCCTTGGGCCAATAATGTTACCTGAGTATCCGCCTGTTGTACAGGAGCTTGATTTTGGTTGGACGCTTTAGCCGCGTAGCGGCATAAGGTCGGTAGCAACAAATGCCATGTGTGCTCACCAGGTGCGTAGCACCGAAACAAGGGCTAAACGTTACGGTGCTACGCACCTTTGTACATTGCTGTTTGGTTTATCTACCGACCTTATGCCGCTACGCGGCTAAAGCACCCCAGGAAATTAATCTTCTGAACAACAAGCGTTAGTCATAAGCAGGTAAGTAGTTATTGGTTATTAGTTATTGGTTATTCGTGTTGATAATCAATAACTAATAACCAATAACTACTTACTGCTAATTGGCGGTATCCGAAGGCGGCACGGCCAGGCTATCCACGGGCGCCGGCGCTTCTGCCCGCCGCAGGTGCATTTCAAAAGTCATACCCCGTACTTCCATTTTGAGTACCAGCAGAGAATCTTCCATTGTTACAGCCTGATAACGAATGGGTTGTGGGGTTTTTTGAAGAATTTCCGTTTTATCCACTTCGTATTCGACGGGTACATCGGCGCCGACCGGCAGGTTGGTTTGCATCTTCCCATCTACATTGAAATCGAAATAAACCCCTTCGAGCGTGCCGGTTTCCCGTTCATTGCGCAGGGCTTTGGTCAGTTCCCAATGTCCGATAATGGCAGCCTGCGTTTTTTCACTGGTATCTTCACAGGAAGGCAGCGCCAGTAATGCCGACAAGCAGAAAACGGGGAAAAAAGTGCGGGGCAGCAACATAAGCGAATGAGCAGAGTTTATTTGTACGTGTGTGGTGTTTCGTGTTTGGTGTTTCGGATTCAGCCACTCAGCCAAAGGCGAAGCGCCTCCAAACACCAAACACAAAACACCAAAAACGTTTATTTGATGTCCACGTATCCAAAACCGAGGTGCGGGTATTCGCCAAAGCCTGCAAAGTAGGAGAACTCCATAGCACCCAGTGGCATACTTACCTCAAATTCGTAAGAAAAGCCGCGCAGTTGCTGAATGTCTTCCGGGTTGGGTTTCAGGTGAATAAGCCTCGATTTGGCTTGTCCCATCAATCGGTAATGCATAGGAAACGCCGGATCCAGCATTTTCATATTTGCCAGCGACTTGTATTGCATGGCTGCTTTGAATCGGCGCACGATATGATGGAAAAAACTCACATCATAAGCTTCATTATCCGGTAACAAGTAAGGATTGGGCGTTTTAATCTCCTCCACGGTGGTTACGGAGATCGGCGACACCGCCTTGAATTGCATCGTCTCCTTGAAATTTGGCCGGCTCATGACCTGCCAGTGTTTTACTTCAAATTGTGCGGGCCGGCCATCACAGGTGCCTAAGGCCAGGGGCATTTGGCGGAATAAATGGACTACCTGTTGTTCAAATACAGGAGGCAGATAAATGGAAAAACTCAGTTTAACCTGATTGCCCAGTAATTTAAATTCTTGTTTTACCTGATCCATCTCGTATGGATAGATCGCCAAGGGGCTGAATGTGAACAACTTATAGTTGCGGGAAGTCAGATCGAAACCTTGTTGCTGTACCCAGGTAGATAATTCAGTACCTGCTTTAGAAAGGACGGAAAAAATCCACTGTGAGATTTCAGATTGGTAGTTAATTGGAATAATCGTGCCTTTCTGGCAGGAAAGGCTGAACTGTATGCGCATAAATTCCCTATTGAGATTAAAGATAGATTAAAAGAAATCCATATACACTTTTGTAGTGGATGTCTTTTTTCGGGCGAAATGTACGAATTTGTTCATTTTAGCAAACAAATTTTTTAACACCGGCTTCATATAACGGGCAAAACAGGGGTTTTTACCAGGTAAATTATTTTTTTACCACATAGGCACATAGATTTTACACATAGAACACCTAGCGTAGAGTACTCTAAAAACTATGTGTTCTATGTGTAAAATCTATGTGCCTATGTGGTAAAAAAACCTATGTCGTAAAAAAACCTATGTCGTAAAAACGCTTATCGAACCAGCGTCACATTTCCCTCTAGCAACAGTCGTTCGCCATCGGAAAACTCTACAATGGCAAACCACCCATACACACCGGCAGCCGCTAATTTCCCCTGCCAACGACCATTCCAGCCCTCGTTCGCATACACTGGCACAAAATTATCGCGGCGGTAACATAAATCGCCCCAGCGGTCGGCAATTTGAAAAGTAATCACCTGCAATCCGCTGTCATCCGTAAAAATGCTGAGGTAATCGCTGTATCCATCGTCATTGGGTGAAAAAATATTCGGCACCCACACCTGTTTTTTTTCAATGGTTCTGGTTACCTGGATGATATCCGTATCTGTGCAGCCGTTCTGGTCTGTCACCGTAACGGAATAGGTACCCGCTTGTGTTACCGGTATCGCAGCAGCCGTGCTGCCCGTATTCCACAAATAAGACCATTCCGGCAGGTTGTTCTGGAGCGTCAGCGTAGCGCCCGACACCAACTCGATATCAGCGCCCAATTCTATTTGGAGCGGTGGGAACGTTGCCACAACGATGGTATCATAAGCGACACAGGCGCCTTCATTGCACACTTTTACCGAAAAAGTATCGACTGTTCCGGGAGGTACCTCGATAGCAGGATCAGACGCGCCTGTATTCCATTCATAGGTACAGGTCGGGCAATCGGGTACATTTGCACTAAGTATAAGCGGCTCATCGGAACAGGGGTTTCCGGGGCCTTCGGCTGATATTTCAGCCATCGCGCTACATCGGCTGCTGACCATCCAGAAGTCATTAAAGCCGAAGGGAGTTGTTGTTTTTTCAAAACCTGCCGGACTGTCGGAATGCCCGCCAAAAAGCAAGGAGCCATCCGTAAATTGCGCAATATGGGTGAGTGCATCGCCGCCTGCGCCGCCGATACTTTGATCCCACAGTTTAGCGCCGTCGGAATCCAGCGAAACGACCCAATAATCAAAACTGCCGCGTCCGTCGGATGTTTTATTTCCCGATGCGCCCGAATCGGAAACGCCACCCACGACAAGGCCTCCGCATGGTTTCTCCACTATATCATACAGGTCGTCCAATCCGTCGCCGCCAAAACTCCATTCAGCCGTTTTTTGTCCGTCCGTATCCAGTTCGAGCAACCAGAAGTCGCTGGCGCCTCCGTAAAACGGAGCCGATTTCCCATTGTTATAAGGCCCTGCCGGCGTTTGTGGGGAGCCGGATCGCCCGCCGAGGTACAAACGCCCGCTGGATGCTACGATCAAACTGTAGGCATAATCTTCTCCTGCGCCGCCATAACGCCGCGACCAGTACACCGACGCATCCACAGGGTCTATCTTCAGCAATAAAAAATCCATGCCGCCCCGGGCCGTTTCCGGGCCCAGATCGCCATCATTTTCAGGAGATGTGCTACCGCCCGAGCAGTACACCGCACCGTCAGCCGCCAAGACCAGGTCATTGATTTGTTCGTATCCGCTGCCCCCCAGGGTTTTATCCCAGGTTTTATTACCCTGCCCGTCGGTTCGGATCATCCAGATGTCGTGGCTGCCCCGGCTATCTTCCGTTTTGTCGCCGGAAAGGCCGGAATTGGAATGACAACCCAGCAAATAACCGCCATCGGGCATTTCCAGCACGCTGAACAGTTCATCCTGCAATAAACCGCCAAAGGTTTTGTCCCATTGTAATTGGCCCGATGCATCGAGTTTGATAATCCATACGTCTTTATCGCCCCGGCTGGGTTCCGTTTTGTCACCCCCGACCCCTGAATAGGAATAGCCGCCAGCCAGAAAGCCGCCATCCCGGGTTGGGATAAGTGCCCAGAGTCGTTCGTCCTGCGCGCCGCCATAAGTATATTGCCAAAGCACATTGCCGTCGAAGTCGAGTTTGACCACCAGGATATTCCAGGAAAAATCGCCTGGATCGCCGAAAGCGATGCCTGAACGGGTAGAACCACCCGCGATGATACCATCGGGCAAAACATCCAGGGCATTGAGTTCTTCATAACTCTCTCCGCCCAAAACGACGTCCCAGGAGAAAACAGGCTGAGCCAATACCGCAGCCCAACTCAAAAAGGTGAGCAGCAAAGTGGAAAAAAAATTCCGTATGACCAGCCTGTATGAGGGAGCAAGGTGCATGGTCTTGTTCAGTTTTGGGTGGCTAAAAGGCGCGTTTGTATATCAAGGCCAAAAACCTCATAAAAGTAAGTGGTGTTTGTCCATAAACGTAGCTATTCATCACATTGATACATGCCTGCGTATGTATGCTGCACAAGAGGTCAATAAATGTACCAAAGAAAGCCATGTTCGGCATTTGGCGCTTTAAAAGGCCCGCCATACATTCGCCGGATATAAAACAAAGTCCTGCACCACACCGGGCAACCAAATTATTTATGAAACAAGACCGTATTCTTATTATTGGAGCCGGAGGCCAGATCGGGGCTGTATTGACGGAGGCCTTACGAGAAGTGTATCAGCCCGACCATGTGATTGCCGCCGACTTGCGCGCGCTCGGCCCGCAAGACGGTCCTACCGAAGTCCTCGATGCGCTGGACGGCGCTGCGCTGGAGGAAATGGTAAAAAAATGGCGGATTACCCAGATTTATCACCTGGCCGCCATTCTCAGTGCCAATGGGGAAAAAAATCCGCTCTGGGCCTGGGATATCAATATGCGCAGCTTGTTTAATGTGCTGGAAATCAGCCGGCAACGACAGCTGGCAAAAGTGTATTTCCCTTCTTCCATTGCTGTTTTCGGACGGGAAGCGAGCCACCATAACACGCCGCAGTACGAAGTGCTGATCCCGGAAACGGTATATGGCATCAGTAAGGTAGCCGGCGAAAACTGGGCCAATTACTATTATCGCCGCTATGGCCTGGACGTGCGTTCGCTGCGCTACCCCGGCATTGTCGGCTATCAGAGTATGCCCGGAGGCGGCACCACTGATTATGCCGTAGACATTTATCATTACGCCATTCAGAACAAACCTTATGAATGTTTTCTCAGCGCGCATACCCGCTTGCCCATGCTGTATATGCCCGATGCAATCCGGGCGACGCTCGAAGTGATGGAAGCGCCCTCCAACCGCCTGTCTGTTCGCACCAGTTACAACCTGGCGGCCATGAGTTTTACACCGGAAGAAGTAACCGCCAGCATCCGTAAAACAATTCCTTCCTTTAAAATCACGCACAAGCCCGATTTTAGACAAGCCATTGCCGATTCGTGGCCGGCCAGTATAGACGACTCCGCAGCGCGCGCCGATTGGGGTTGGCGCCCGCAATTCGACCTCGACGCCATGACCATTGATATGCTCAAGCACCTGGAGGTGCAATACAGGGATGAGGGATGAGGAATGACCGAGCGTGACGTCGGACATCTCGCTCGGTAATCCCTCATCCCTCATCCCTAAACACCCTCCCACAGCAACCTTTTGCGCCACACACAGTTGTTATGCCTGCCAACAGATTTTGTCCGTTGCCGTATGGGGTAATTGATCTAAATTACGCTCG
>JALHMA010000203.1 GCA_022844265.1 Saprospiraceae bacterium
GAATTTTGTCAATGGCCTGCTGCACACCCGCTTTGAAGGTTCGGATGCATTTGACGACCTGATGACTGCCATCGACAGCGCCTTGTGGACGATGAGCAGTTATGGTGGACAAAACGGCAATTTATCCCTGTTGCTGGGCCGCCCCCTGGCAGTGGTGCGGGCAGAAGTGTTAATCGAATTAAGCGGCGACCCTGCCTACAACCAGGGCTGGTGCCAAACAGGCAAGTTTTACAATAAAAACGGCGCCTATCAGGCTGCGCAACCGCCCTTTACGTCGATTCCGTTTTCCCTTCGGGTCGGCGACGCTTTTTCGGTGGAAAATGGCGTCATGGGGTATTTCCAGGATGATAATTACGATACTTTTTATCCTGTATATGGCGTAAACGGCCAGACGGCTACTATTATTGACATTATCAGGGCCGGAAATACGCTGAATTTTATACCGCCTGAAACCGGCGGGTTCAAGTCAAATTATGTGAAATCGGGTCATTTGGTGCCGCTGACTTCCGATGGCACGCCCGTAAAATTGACGATTCTGGTCGATCCGGTGGGCAATATTCCTATTTTCCCGGGAAGCCTGCCTTATTCTACCGAGCGCCTGCCCAACGGACCTGTTTCCAGTGCCCTGAAAAATTTACAGGCCTCTTTCCGGGCCGGGCCCTTGTTGCTCGATCCCCGTACCATCAAAATGCCCACGCCGGCTGAAATTCAGGGAAAATGGGAATGGGTGGCGCGGCGAGATGTTTCCACCTGGAATGAAGAAATGCCGATAGCCACCTACAGCCAGGTTGCGACTTTAGGTACCGACCCCTTGCGGTTGATAGAAGGCTGGCTGAATTTATCCGAATTTGAATCAAAAAATAACCAATAGATTATGTCCAACTCGAAATTAGACTACAGGGTAACCCCGCCCGCAGCCTTTGTAAGCACAAAAGTTGACATTACGGTGACGGCTACCAATACCGGCGGGGCGGATGTGAAACTGGTGAAAAACGACGAAATACAGATCGCCTTTCCGACAACGATGGTCGATAATCAAAACTTTACAGTCAGTACGCCTCCCAAAAGCGGCTACTCGGCCTCCAAATCGACTGCCGGAGATTACTTTTCGGTCAAGGCGCCTTTCGGGCTGGTTTTGAAACCCGGCGATACCATGACCATCACCTTTTCACAGGCGCCCATTGTCAGTACGCCCGCTACCGATATCAATATCGTTGTTTCAGAGTTTATCGGAACGGTGACTCCGGTACTGGTCAACCTGCCTTTCGAAGTAAAATCCGCCGGTCTCGGGATCATTGCCTGGCTGGATAAAATGATTGTAGGCGAACTGCAACCCGCAACGCTCTACTGGCAATCTACCGGCGGCACCCAGGTGGTTATTTCCGGCTATCCAACAGGTACCGGTCAAAAAACTTGCTCCGTAAACGGAAATACCAAGGTGTATGTGCCCGTT
The DNA here is from genome assembly GCA_022844265.1 of Saprospiraceae bacterium. Taxonomy (GTDB): domain Bacteria; phylum Bacteroidota; class Bacteroidia; order Chitinophagales; family Saprospiraceae; genus M3007. The sequence continues at coordinate 1,454 of JALHMA010000203.1, forward strand.
CAAGCCTCCGACCCGCAGCAATGGAAGTACACCTTGCAGGTTTTTACGGGCGATGGCGGCAGCCATGAAGAGACGTCGGTGACATTGCAGGTAAATCCGCCTATCATCAATTCGTATGTTAGTGCGCCCGATGTCAAAACCATTCGGGTAGACGCTTCGGTAGAACTGTCGTGGCTGGTGCAATTTGCATCTTCCGTTATCCTGACTACACCGACGATCCCCAACTGGCGGCAACCGATCAACGCCAATCCTTACAAAACCGTTCCCGGGGCAGATATCCGAAAAGCATACGGGCTGAACAGGGCGCAGGTACCCGATACGGTGGACTATATCCTGACCGCAAATGGTTTTTGCAAGGCGGCTACACAAACCATCACTTTTACCCTGAAACCGGTAAAACTGCTCTATTTTAAATTCAGTACAAAAGGTGGCAATGTGGCCGTTTTTAAAACCGATCCTGCCATTTGGAATACTGAATTGAAACTCCCGAATAATGGAGATCCGACCACGTTCACCATTTTTCAACCCGGCGGAAAAGCCGACGTGTATTATCTTGGCGGCAGCGATACGACCCATCCGCAGATTCCATTTTTTGATTTCACCAAAAATGCAGGAAAATTTACGCTGGAATGGGTAACCGCCAACCTGAAAACCCTCGTGCTGAACCCGAATAATGTCGCGATCACAGGCGCTCAAATAGCCAATGGCAAACTCGATGTCGACGCTCCGGGCGTGTATACCCTGACAGGAACAACTGCGGATGGATTAACAGTGGACAGTGTGCTGGAGGTGGTGGCGTAACGTTGCGTTTCACATAAGGTGCTCAATAGGCGCGATATGGATTGGTTTTAACCCATTATTCGCATGAATGACTAATTTAAACACCTACTTACCACATGCCAATTATACCCGGAACTACTTTAACAGATTTAATTGCCTCCTATCCTGCCGACAGGAGCAATGAAACTGTTCTCGTTTTTCTGGACAGACAGGGTAAGGAATACCGCCAGTTTACCTTCGATTCCTTAAAACAACAGTGTTACCAGGTCGCGCAAAACCTTTACCTGCTTTCCGAAAAAAGAGAGGTTGTGCTGCTCGCTGTGGAAGACCAGGCGCAATTTGTCAGCGGTTTTTTCGGCTGCCTGTTGGCGGGAAAAATGCCGGCGCCCATTCCTTCCATACAACTGCAAAAAAACAAGCCGGGCTGGGGCAGGGTGCTGGAAATACTACGTTCCGGCAAGGTTGGAGCCTTGATGGTTCCTGAAAACCAGTATCCGGAGATCGTACATCGCCTGCAGGAACACCGACTGGATCACATACAGGTGTATGTCATAGAATCTTTGGAAAAACCGACACCAACCGAAGTGCCGCTTCCTGCTATGCTGGCGTCGGATATAGCCTATATTCAATATACTTCCGGCTCTACATCGCAACCCAAAGGTATTGTGCTTACCCACGAACAGGTCTTGAACAACCTGTCCAAAATGTACGACGTTTTTAACCGGGGAAGCCTCGCGAGGGTGGCCGGCTGGATTCCATTTCACCATGACATGGGATTAGTGGGTCATTTGCTGGCGCAGTTGTATGAATCGGGATTCGGCGTTTATATGCAGCCCGCCGCGTTTTTGGCCAACCCGGCATTGTGGTTACAAACCATCAGTAAGTACCGGGTCACCAGCGCGGCGGCCCCCACATTTGCGTATGAACATTGCACACGAAAAATCACGATTGACGAAAGTTGGGACCTCAGCGCCTGGAAAAACGCTTATGTCGGCTCCGAAACCGTTCAGTTGCAGGTTTTAAAACAATTTGCCGAAAAATTCGGCCCCCTGGGTTTTTCCGAACACGCCTTTAAACCGGTGTACGGCCTGGCCGAAACTACCCTGCTGGCAGCCGGCGGCCATTTCGGGCTGGCGGAACTGGAACCAGTACTGGCAGATAGAAATGGAAGAAAGTTGATCCCTTACAGCATCGACCCGGAAACGAACATTGGAATCCACCATCCAGATACCGGTGACATCATGGCCGAGGGACAGGAAGGTGAAATCTGGGTGCAAAGTGACTCCAATTTTGCCGGTTACCTCGAAGAACTGGAAGACTGGAACAGTCCCGGCAGCGCGCTTGTAAAAACAGGTGATCTGGGATTTATCCGGGGCGCTTTTTTATACATCAGCGGACGTAAAAAAGATACAGTCATTGTCAGGGGTGTCAACTATGCCGCCGAAGACCTGGAGTCCTGCGCGCGGATCGGGCAACCGCTGCTCCGGGCACAGGACCATACGGTTTGCGTCGCCGTTTTGGGAGAAAAAGAAGAATGGTACGTTTTTCAGGAAATTTCAAAAGAACTGGCAAACAAGGACCAGGAAGCCGTCGCACAACAAATTCAGGCCAATCTATCGGAACATTTTGGCATTCAGGCCGACGGCGTGGTACTGATTCCACAGGGAACAATGCCCAGAACCGGCAATTACAAAATAGCCAGGAATGAATGCGCCGGGCAGTACCTGGCCGGAAAATTAAGGGTTTTATACGCTGCGGATTCAAACCCGAAAAACGATCTGCCGGAACAGGCGAAAGAGGATGACCCCGTTGTTATTGTTGCAATGGCCTGCCGTTTTCCAGGCGGCGCGGATACCCTTGAACAATTCTGGGATTTGCTCGAAAACGGCGTGGATGCCATCACGGAAGTCCCCGAAGACCGTTGGGACAATGCCGTTTTTTTTGACAAAAACCCAGCCGTGCCCGGCAAAACCAATACCAAATGGGCCGGTTTTATCGATCATATCGATCATTTTGATCCGTACCTGTTCGGAATTTCCGCTGTGGAAGCGCCGGAAACAGACCCGCAACAACGGCTGCTGCTGGAAACTTCCTGGCGACTGATAGAACATGCCGGTTGGAAAAAAGAACAGTTGAAAGGCTCCGAAACGGGTGTGTTCATAGGCATTTCCACGAACGACTACCTGCACATGAAGATCAAACTCACGCCGGGTATGGAAAGTTTTAATGCCTATACCGGGCTTGGGAATGCGCACAGTATTGCAGCCAACCGCTTGTCCTATTTTTACGACCTGAAAGGCCCCAGCATGGCCCTGGATACCGCCTGCTCTTCGTCTTTAACGGCATTTCACCTGGGCGTTCAGGCCATTCAAAACGGCGACTGCGAGCAGGCCATCGTGGGAGGCGTCAATGCCCTGCTCACGCCGGGCCTCACCATTACGCTGTCACAGTTCGGCATGATGTCGCCGGATGGCAGGTGCAAAACCTTCGACGCAAGCGCCAACGGATACGTTCGTTCGGAAGGCTGCGGCCTGGTCATGCTGAAACGGAAATCATTAGCCGACAGAGATGGCGACCGGATACTGGCAACGGTTTTATCCAGCGCCATCGCGCAGGATGGCCTGAGTCCCGGCATCACTTTTCCAAACGGCGCAGCGCAGCACCGGCTCCTGAAAAAAACGCTCGAAAAAGCCAGCCTGCCGGGGAAAGAGATCAGTTATGTGGAAGCCCACGGCACGGGCACCGTCTCCGGCGATCCGATTGAAATGGAGCAGATCCGAAAAATCTATGGTTTGGAGGGAAAGTCCGACTGCTACGTCGGTTCGGTCAAAGCCAATCTCGGCCACCTGGAGGCCGCAGCGGGCATAGCAGGCGTCATCAAAGCAGTATTGATGCTGCAAAAGAAAAGGATTCCGCCGCAGATTCACCTCAACAACCTGCACCCGGATATTCATTTGGAACATTCCCGGCTTAAAATTGCCCGGGCGCCGCTGGATTGGCCTGTTTCGGAAGGGAGCAGAAAAACGGCGATCAGTTCTTTCGGCTTTGGCGGCTCGCTGGCCCATGCGATCCTGGAAGAAGAACCGGTACGTCCGCTTCCGAAAAACACCCCGGAGGATCACCGCTTGTATCCTTTTCTGCTTTCCGGATACGCGCCGGAGAACCTGAAATTGCAGGCTGCGCACTGGCAGGAATGGCTGGAGCAAAACCCGAAAATTACCCTGCCCGACCTGTGCAGCACGATGGCCCAGGGCCGCTCCGCATTGAGTCACCGGACTTATTTTTTGGTCAGCAACAAAGAACAGTTACAGAAAAAAATAGCCGATTATATCCAGTTCGGTCAGCCGAACAAACCGGCTGACAAAGCAGGCAAACTGTGCTTCCTTTTTACCGGCCAGGGCGAGCACTACCTCTTTATGGGCAGGGAAATGTACCATCGTTTCCCCGTTTTTCAACAGGCATTCGACCGCTGCGTCGACAGCCTGACCTATGATGATCCGGCTTTTTCATTAAAAAAAATTGCTTTTGAATCGACCGATATCAACGATTGGAAAGACCAATACCTGCAACCCATTCTGTTTGCCGTTCAATATGCTTTGGGCAGCTTGTACGTGGAACTTGGAATCCTGCCGGATGTATTGCTGGGACATAGCCTCGGCGAATATGCAGCCGCTTGTTTTGCGGGCTGCCTGGAACCGGAAGATGCCATGAAAATGCTCCGGAAAAGAGGTGAATTGGTGGAGGCGCTGCCTCAAAGCGGCCAGATGGCTACCGTTTTTGCCCACTATACCGAAGTGGAAAAAATAATGAACCCGGAGAAAGCCCGGATTGCAGCGATCAACAGTCCCGGAAAAACTGTGATCTCGGGTAGCCCGGCCGAAATCAAGCGCGTTTGCGACTATTTTACAGAGAAAGAGGGCGTACAACACTATTACCTGAAAACAAGCCAGGCCTATCACAGCCATTTTATGGATCCGATGATAGCGGATTTTCGGGATTATCTCCGTTCGTTCCACTTCCGGGCGCCTGCCGGCAAATGGCTTTCTTCCGTCACGGGCGATTGGGTGACGGAAGCCATCGACGGCGAATACTGGGTGTCTCATTTGAGCAATACGGTTCGTTTTGCCGATGCTGCTGCCAAAATTCCGCTGGATGAATACCCGTTTCACTTTGTTGAAATTGGTCCGGGCGGCAGCACTTTGGTTGCCGTCAATGAGAACCTGTCCTTGAAGAATGCACTGCTGCTCCGGTCTGTTGCACAAAAAAAAGGCGACCGCACCGAATCTGTTTATTTTCTGGATGCGCTCGGCAAACTCTTTGAAGCCGGGAAGGACATCCGCTGGCAGGCCGTTTTTGGGAATAAAAAACACCCTGCCGACATTCCGGGACATCGGTTTGCGCACAGGCCTTACCGGGCAAAGGGGATGGAACCGTCAAAAATGCCCGCATTTGCCAACGGATACAACGGGAGCCACCTCAATGGAAATGCAGGTCCGGGAGAAACGTCCAACGGTAGCCTGCCAAAACCGGCGTCCGCTTCCCTGCATTACACGATGGAGTGGCATCAGGCAGGCCCTTTAGCCGATATTAACCTGGAAGAAGTATTGTCCGACGACTACAACTGGATCATTGTCGGCCCGGCTTGTTCTTTGGCAGCAGCGCTTACGCAGCAGGTTCGCAAGCGGCAGAAGGCTGTATTCCGATTGGGAACCAAAGCAGCCGGCTATGCAGACAAACCAGACATTGTTTTGTCGGATTACCCCGACCGGCAGGAGTTTGTAAAAAAGTTAGACCGGATCTTCAATGTAAAGGCAAAACGAAAAACCCTCGATTATAAACTAATGTTCGTTTGCCCGGCTCAGGCCTTTCAGCCCGAAACGGATGATTCCGGCGACCTGAATCATGTGGTAAAACATACATTGGGCGTTTTTACGGCGCTGATGCAGGCTTTAAAAGAAAGCGCCTCGCCGATGCCGGTCTGGATCATTTCGGAAGATGCCCAGACCATTTTGCCGGAAAAAGCGCAGCGGCTCAACCTGAGCGCGGCGCCCGTCTGGGGTTTTGCCAAAACGCTTTACCTGGAACACCCGGAATACCGCGGCGGGCTGATCGATGTGGATGCGTCGGAAGACGCCGGACGCAATGCCCGGGATATTCTGCGGAAAATCATCCGCCCCCAAAATGAATTGTGCGTATTGCTCCGCCAGGGCGAACAGTACATCGAGCAGATCAAATCGGCGCCCCCGGAACCTGCGCCGGAACCCCTGCAACTCAGGTCGGACGGCGCGTACATCGTCACCGGCGGCCTGGGTGGACTCGGTCTGGAAAGCGCGGCCTGGCTGGTGGAGAAAGGCGCGCGCCACCTGATCCTTATCAGCAGAAAACAGGTGCCCGACGCCGCCGCCTGGGCATCGCTGCCGGATGAGCACCCGCAGATAGAAGTAGTCAGGAAACTCCGCGCGCTCCGCGGGCAGGATGTCCGGATAGATTGTGTTGCGCAGGATATTCGGGACATCGAGGCGCTGCACACCTTGTTTCACGGCTTGGACGAGCAGGCTATTCCGGTGCGGGGCGTGTTGCACGCGGCGGGCGTCAACTGGTTTTCCAAAATTATGGAACTGAACCGCGACGAGCTGCTGGAAACGCTCCAGACAAAAGTGGCGGCTTCCTGGGCCTTGCATCAGTTGACGAAAGACCGGGATCTCGATTGTTTTATTTTGTTCTCTTCGGTCTCGGCTTTGTGGGGTTCCGTCGAGTTGAGCCATTATACGGCAGGCAATTATTTTCTGGATATGCTGAGCCAGTACCGTTCCGGGCTGGGACTGCCGTCGGTTTGTATCGATTGGGGTCCCTGGGACACCGTCGGGATGAGCGCAGGCGCCGATGTGCAGGCGGTTTTGCATAAAATGGGTTTCCAACTGATGCCGCCGCGTATCGCCCTGGAAGCGATGGAACAGGCCTGCGCCGCCAAAAAGCCGCTTTCGCTGATCGGGAATATCGATTGGGCGGCGTTCAAACCATTTATTGATTTTTCCCTGCGGCCTTCCTTGTTCAGCCAGGTGGTCGGCGACGTGCCGGTTGCCGCATTTAACAGTTCGGAAGGGCTGAAAAAAATCCTGCAAGCCCCGCCGGAAGCGGCCCGGCGCATGATGGAAGAGGTGGTGCGTATGGAACTGAGAAGGGTGATGCTCATCGAATCGCTGGACAAAATTGATGACCAGCACCGTTTCAATTTTCTTGGAATGGACTCCCTTACCGCCATTTCTTTCGTGGTGGAAATGGAGCAGTATTTCAATGTCAGGTTACCCGCCACCTTGCCCTATAATTACCCGCATATCCGGGCCGTGACTGATTATCTGTACGAAACGGTATATGTCCAGCATCATACATACCGGCTTCCAGAAGATGAAACGACTGCTGTTGTTTCATCTGTTGATTCCGTTGAACAAACGCCCGCTGTAGCCCGGGATGCCGGACTGTGGTTTCCGGTTTTAAAAACAGCCGGAGAAGCCATGACTTCCAGTCTGTTCGTTTTCCCATACGCCGGTTCCGGCGTATCGGTGTACGGCAACTGGGCTTCCGAACTACCCGGCGAAATAGAACTCATTGGCGTTCAGCCGCCCGGGCGCGAAGAGCGGGCCGCAGAAGCACCTTTTCAGTCGATGCCCGAACTGATACAGGGATGGATGGATGTATTCGAACCCCCGGATGTTCCCTATTACTTTTTCGGGCATAGTTGGGGCGCTTTGCTGGCTTACGCGTGTTACTGCGCCCTGAAAAAAGCAGGGAAATCCTTGCCGGAAAAACTGATCCTGAGCGGCTGTGCAGCGCCCCTCGAACGTTCAGATCAAAAGATTCACCTGCTGCCGGAGCAGGCGTTTCTGGAAATGGTTATCCTGAATTTTGAAAATGCCCGGAATGTTGAACAACGAAAACAGGCTATTCTGCATACGCAGGCTCTGATCCGGGCAGATATCCAGGTGATGGAAACGTACGTGCCAGACCGGACGCCGGTCCACATTCCGCTCGTTCTGCTGGGCGGGCAAACGGATAAAATCGCGCCGCCGGAAGCGATCCGCGACTGGATTCATCTGGCACAAAACGACATTGCGATTCATTACTGCGAGGCGGGACACGATTTGATTCATGAATGCCGGGAAAAGATAATCCGTATTATTCGACAGGAACTGGAGGGCAACCCGGTTTCGGTACTGATAACTGATAACCAATAACTGATAACTAAAAAATGGGCGCCACATCTGAAAAAAGAACCCCGAAACCCTGGTACAGCGTTTGGGGCAACCGCTATGCAGGCGACCAGCCCCCTTTTTATGACAAAACGCAATTGCCCTGGGTACAAACATTAGAGGATAACTGGGAAATTATGAGGGATGAACTCACGGCCCTGCTGGCATCGGAGCCGGATCGTTTGAAACCTTACCATATCAATACATCCATGTCTTTCCCGCCTGAACACTGGAAAGTACTGGGTTTGTATTACTGGAACCTGATTATTGCTGAAAACTGCAAAAAATGCCCCCGGACGGTTCAATTGCTGCGTTCCATCGGCGGCGTCACGTCATTTTCCATCAGCGTGCTGGAACCCGGCTCCAATATCAATCCGCACCAGGGCGATACGGACGCCATTATTCGTTGCCACCTCGGATTGGTCATTCCGGGCACGCTACCCGATCTCGGATTTCAGGTTGGCAATGAAATCAGGGCCTGGGAAGAAGGCAAAGCGCTGCCTTTTTGCGACGCTATTACCCATACAGCCTGGAATCACACCCCAAAAAGGCGGGTTATTCTGAACCTGGACGTGATGCGGCCGGAGTACCTGAAACAGCAAAACGGCATCTGTGCGCATGTGCTGGCTTCGTCCTGGTTGCAAATGTTGTATCCGCGTTTTCCATTTCTGGGAGAGGCATCGGGTTTCATCAGAAAACTGATTTATCATGCCTGCCGGTACGCCCTGCTGGTATATCTGCCGATACAAAGAATGTTTAAATAAAAGGGCAAAATCGCAAAAGGCAAAAAGCAATGCAAGTATTCTGTAAATCAATGCGTTGCAAAAGATTTAGCAATGACTAATT
>JALHMA010000204.1 GCA_022844265.1 Saprospiraceae bacterium
TGATAACTCCAGCAGACATTGCCGAAGAAATCAATCTCCTCTATGGTGTAGCAGACAGTATAATTGCCGGCAGCGGCATAGGTGTGCGTAACCGGAATATTGTTGCCGGTTATCGGACCTGAAGTATTGTTGTCGCCCCAGTCATAAGTAATCCGCATACAATCGCTCAGCCCGACCGCCTGCATACCGATAAAACAATCGCCCAGGATGCCGTTGGTCTGCACTGCAGCCGCATTGGCCAGGAAAGTCGCCTGGTCTGTGCAGCAGGGATCTGCAACATTGAAATACAATGCACACCAGCAGGTATCCTGCAACCCGCAAATGGCGTACATATTGAAGGTGTACAGCCCCGGGGTACTGAAACTTCCCGGCGACAATGCGGTGATGTTGAAATTCGGCGTCGCGAGGTCGGAACTGCCAACACTCAAACCTCCGGGTCCTGATAAACTCCAGGTAACCAGTTCCGAAGGCTCGCAGTTGGTGCCCTGGCACTGGAATTTGGAGTAGACGACAAAGCCCTGGTTCAACCCCAGTTGAATGGTTTGTCCACAGACAATGGGTTGGTTTAGTGCACCGCCCAGCCGGATTTCCAGGTCATAGGTACCGCAGGTACAATTGCAGTCCATTATGATGTCTTCTGTAAAGGTTTCTGTGTAACAAATCGCTTGCGTGAACGGGTTGATTTCATTGACCAGATAAGTGATCGTGTAGGGTCCGCTAAAAGCGTAATTGTGCATAGGCATCGTCCCGGAAGTGAACGGGCCGGTGCTTATAAATCCGTCACCCCAGTTCACCCATTCGACCCGTTGACAAGGCAGGTTGCCAATATTGAGCGTTGCCTTACAATTGACCGGATCCAGTGCAATGCTGGTAGCGTTGTCTACGGTTTGGTGAAATTCAGCCTGACTTTGGGAGCAGCAGGAACAAGCAGGAATCGTAAAATTGACGGTGCAGGTACAGGTATTTCCGCCGCACTGACCCGTCATAACAATGTGATAATCACCGGGGGGGAATTTGAAACCCGTCACGAAACCGGTTCCGTTGACCGTACCGCTCAAAACAGCGGGTCCGCTTTGCGGAAAAATATCATAATTGATGACAGGGATACAATTGCCCTGGCACTGCAAACCGGCTTGGAAATTATACGTGGCATCACTCCCGATACAAGGCAACTGTATGACATCGTTGCAGTTAACCGAGATATCCGGCATGTTCAGGAAATTGTAAAATGACATGTTTTGAAAACCCTGGCAGGTGCAAAGCGCAGGATCGCAGCTGAACGCGAGCGATTGATGACAAACGCCTCCGTTGTATACAAAATCTACATCGATCGTATAAGAAGTGCCCGTGCCTTCCGGGTCACAAATCATCAGAGGAATATCGATACCCGCGTTGATAAAACCGCTGCCGTTAATGGGCGTGAGGGTGGCCATATTTCCGTTCAAACTTATGTTCCATCCCGGACCAAAAATGGAATTGACAAAGCTGCCCGAACTGAGGGTCACTTCGATAGCGGTAAAATAGTTGAGCGCCGCATTATTGATACTCAGGTTGTAACAACAATTGCCGAGGCCCGTAGATTGGATTGTTGCCGTTACATCGTTGCACTGGTCGTTCACTTCCGGGATATCCACCTGTATACAGGTAGCGTTCGAGCAGGTTGTCCCAGATGTGTCTACTGCCGTAACGGTCAGGCAAACTTCATAAGTGCCGGGCGCAAAATCGTGTATCACACTCCCCGGGCAGCAACTCGAATCGCGTGTGCCGTCGCCGAAATCCCACATGGCCGAAAGATTAGAGGAGCCTGCCCCAAGGTCTGCTTCGCCCAGGAAAGTGTTGGGTTGTGCGGGGTTGTAGGCAATGCGGGGCGTGCTTACATCACAGGGGAGCCATACGCTGCGCAAGCACACTTCATCGATGTATACGTAATTACTGACGGTAGGGCCGTTTGCATCGGCTGCGAAAGTGAGGTGATTGACAGTCACAAGGGCATTCGACGTAAAAGAGTGGAAATACCAGATGCCCGGCTGATGTGAAGTAGTAACATGAACGGGAATAGAAATGTCGTTGCCGCATTGGCGTGTGCAGATCGTTCCGGCATTGGTTGTGTTCATGGTACATGCAGCTCCGGACAAAATAGCCTGAAAACGGAAATTGGAAGTCACCGGTTCGCGCAATGCCCACCAAAAACCGAGGGTATAACCACTCAACTGTGTAATGGGCGCTGTCAGTTGAGTAGAAATACCTTCACAGGTATTTAAATCGAACCCCGCATGCCAGGGACTACAGTAAGGCTGCAAAATAGTATATTGATTATTTGGCACATCATAATACGAACCTGGAAATACATTCGGAAAGTCAAACGGTGAACCATACATATACCATTCGCCGATACCGCCGGCACTGTTTCCATTAGCGGTGGCCTGCCAGCCGGGACAAAGACCTATCTGGTCAGGGGCATTCGGTATGGTTGGGAAGAAAACGTATGGTTCACTGAAACTGCCGTTTGAAACTAAATTATTCGGACACGGACAGGGCGTGATATACCTGATCGTATCTGAAGATTCAGACATGGTACCGCCGCACATGGAAAATGCATAAATCAGATAAACGGCGCCCGGAGTAAGGTTGTTCAGAACGATAGAATCAACCGGTGCAGGCCTGCTGATGTGCTCCGCAGGGTTGACACCGTCTTCCACGTACACCCAAGTGGATTCGCTGCAAGATGCCGGGATCCAACTGATTGTCGCGGTGGTGGCGCCTACATTGCTCACCGCCAGTCCGTCGGGCGGCGGGCAATTACAATTCGGGCAACTGAACGAAAAAAAATTGTCGCATTCATGCGCGCCTGCACTGTCGTTGTAACCCGCCGTCGCCAGAATACTGTGGCTGGTGCCGCCCGACACACAAAACGTCACTGGTGTGACACTGCCATTGGGTACGAAGCCATTGGGAGGTGTGATGGTGATGGACTGAGGGCCGTTTTGCACTGTCGTCCAGCCAGGTAGTGTGGAAGATGGGGTGATCGTCAGTCCGGCATCTACCTGTACATTGATATACTGAAAACAATAATCTCCGCTGCCGAAAGCGGTTGTCGACAAACTGTAACAGCATGCCGTCGGGCTTGTCGTGATCTGTTGTACGGTGGTCTGAATGTAACTGCAAAGACAATTCGCCCTGCAACTTCCAAAATTGCGAACTACTTGGGCCGACTGATTCAAAACGACAGTGGTCTGCCCGCTCGCAGGCACACTGGAAGTCCAGCCTGGCTGGTTGGTTTTTTTAACCACATAAGTACCCGGTAGCAGGTCGCAAAACGAGTACATTCCGGAAGCATCGGTTTGGGTACTTTCAACTGTATTGCCCATAGCATCCTGGAGCGTAATGGTCCAGCCGGCCAGGGTAGGCTGGTTGGAATAAGGCTGGTTGGAACAGGAGACAGCCACATAATTCACACCCGAAATACATCCTCCCGGAATGCCGGCGCAACTGGCCAGCGGAACTTCGAAGAAGCAGCTCTTTCCAAGTGAGCAAATATAATCCCATAAAATCGTCATCACCGGCTCGCCGGGGGTCAGGTAAAAGTCGATCGGCGTGCTGGCGCCAAGGGGGATTTGTCCGCTGCTGTGCGTGAGCAGGAGTTCGGTCGGACTAATAAGTTCAGCTGTCCAGCCGTTCTGCGCAGTCCAGCTCAGAAACCCGCCGGTATCCAGCAACAGCCGGATTTCCGGGTAGCACTCTGAAGAATTGGCCACTAAAAGCCGGTAATGACATGGGCCGATATTCTGCGGAGTAAAATTGATATTGCTGCAGCCGCTGCCTTGTGCTTGTAAAAAACCGGCGTTCAGAAATAGAAACAGACCAAGAATTATCGTGCTGAAAGAGGTGCTTTTCATAGAAGATGCATTTAAGTTTTTGCGGCAGGTTAAAAAACCAGTCGCCCCGTGAAGCAAATGCTTCAGAGGCGACCTGATTTGGCTTCGTATCTCTTTTTTGGCAACATAATAGGGGCGATTTGTACACTCAAAACTATTCCTCCCGACTACACCATAATGGCAATAATGACCGTTGACCTGTATCCCGTGATATCCGGTAGAAAAAAAAGTAGATTCGGCAGGGTACGATTATCTTTGAACTGCGATGATGATATATAAATCAAACCGCAGCAACCGATATGACACCCACTGTTCGCATCTGCCTGATTGACGATGAGTCGCTTTGCCGCGATGCGCTTCGTATTTTTTTAGAAACCGGCTGCCCGGAAGCGGCCATTGTGGGCGAAGCAGATTCGCTGGCACGAGGTGTTGCGCTGATACAACAAATACAACCCGATCTGCTCTTGTTAGATGTCGACCTGGGCGACGGCACAGGCTTCGACCTCCTCAACCACTTTCCCCAGCCATCATTCCGGGTAATTTTTACCACGGCGCACGACGAATTTGCCCTCCGCGCTTTTCGATACAGCGCGGTGGATTACCTGCTGAAACCTGTCGATCCGGAAGAATTGGTGGCGGCGGTGCGCCGGGTTCAGGTTCCCGGCGATGCGCCTGCGCGACAACGGCAATTGCAGCAACTCTCGCACAATACAAGTACCCGCACGTTCGAGCGCATCACCCTGAATACGGGTAGCGGCCTGCTGTTTATCCAGACGGCAGAAATCTCGCGCCTGGAAGCCCAGGGCAATTACAGTTTTGTTTTTCTGGAAAATGGCGAACGCCACTTAGCCGCCCAGTCGCTGGCAACTTTTGAGGAAATGCTGCCCGCGCCGCCTTTTTTCAGGGCGCACCAGTCCCATATTGTCAATACCCGGTTTGTGCGGAAACTGGCGAAAGACGACGGTGACAGTTTGTGGATGACGGATAAGGCGGTGGTACCTTTAGCCAGGAGAAGGAAAGATGCGTTTTTGGAGATGATGGGGTAGGAGATTTAAGATTTTAGATTACATGATTTTAGATTTATGATTTATTCGAGATGCCCTCCTTCTTAAATCTAAAATCATGTAATCTTAAATCTAAAATCACTTCACCTCCTTCACATTATCCTTCGGCTCCCGATCCATCAACAACCTGAACGGATCGATCCCCGCCTCAAAAGGCTTCTCATCTACCACAAACGTAAACGTGTTGTCCTTCTGGCTGATTTTGACGCGCCGGCGGTACAAGGTTTTGCCGTATTTTTTGTCGCCTTCCGGTTTGGCGAAAGCGCCGATGTCTATCCAGTCGCTGACGGGCACTTCGCTTTCCTTGCCCAGTTCGTCGGCTTTCAGTTTGCGGCTTTCAACCTGGATGGTCACTTCCCATTTGTTGTTGCCGAGGTCTTTGGCGCTCACTTCTTTGGCCCTGTTTTCAAACAAGGTAATATCCCAGAACAAGTCCTGAATGATGTATTGCAGGGAGTCGGGCGTTTGTGCTGCAAAAGCCTGTACGGCGTCTATGCTGGTGGGGTAGGGCGCGTCTTTGTACCTGAATTTTTCCAGAAATGCTTTTAACCCGGCATTCACCTGCGCTTCGCCGATCATTTCTTTCAGGTAGTACATCACAGCGGAGCCTTTGTTGTAGTGGATGTAGCCCTGCCGTTCGCATTTGGCAAGCGGCATTTCTTTCTGGGTTTCCCGGCCCCGAGCGCGCAGGTATCGGTCGGTTTCGTAACCCAGGAACTTACGCATGATGTCGCGGCCGTATTCGTGTTCCATCACCATCAGGGCGCTGTATTGCGCGAAAGTTTCGGTGGTCATTTCAGCGCCCTGCATACTGGCGCCGCATTCCTGGTGCGCCCACCACTGGTGCCCCATTTCGTGCGCCACCACATAAAACACCATGTCGATATCGTCTTTTTCGGGTTGAAAATCCTCGATAAATCCGATGCCTTCCGAATAGGGCATGGTGCCGGGAAATGCCTGTGCAAACTCCGCATACCGTGGAAACTCGATGATACGGCATTGTTTGTGGTAATACGGGCCGAAATTGGCCGTATAGTATTCAACACTTTTTTGCATCGCTTTCAACATGCGCGGCACGTTGCGGGCATGGTCGGCGTGGTAATATACTTCGTAGTCGATGCCGTCTTTTTGTTCGCGCGCCACTACATAACGGGCAGACAGGAAGGAATAAAAGTTCCAGGCCTTGTGGTCGAGTTTGTAGTGGAAAATGCGGCGGTCACCTTCGTTTTTTTCACTGACCAGCGAGCCGGGCGCAATGGCAATCTGATCGGCGGAGGTGCTGATCGTCGTCTCCACGTTGACCCAGTCGGCGTCGATGCTCAGGTACTGGTTGCTGCGGGCGGCGAGGTTGGCGGTGTCGAGCGCGGGCATCCGGCTTTTTTCGGGCAGGCCCTTTTTCCGGCGTTCGTTTTTGTCAGATAGTTCGCCGCCCTCCTGGTAGCCGAAGGAAGGGGAAATGTCGGTATTGTTGAAAAAAGTGCCGTTTTGCGTGATACTGGTGTTGGACAGTTCGTTTTCAAAACCTTTGGAGCGATATACGGTGTTGAATTTCAGCAACATAGAATCGCCGGGCGCCAGTGCCGGACTGATTTTGTAAAAACGCAGGTACAGCGCGGAGTCGTTCAGCAGCAGGCTGAGGCGCTCGTTTTCAAAGGTAAACTTGCCCTGATTCGGAACTTGAACCAGCAGCGAATCGAGCGGCCGATCGTGCAGGTTGCGCACCCAGAGCTGACCATCAGCCTCGTAACTGCGGGTTTCGGGGAAGATGCGGATGTCGTATTTGGTATCGTAAATGCGGGGCTGCGGGAACCCCTGGAAACGTTTATACTCCTTTTCATACCGTATCTGGCGGCGTTCCTGTTCGTCACCGCTGATGGTGGGATTGAGCATCCGTGTATTGTAAAACGTAAAACCGGCGGTGCACAACCAGATCAGAAAGATGCCGATACCTGCCCAGCGGTAGTTTTTCCATTCCTGAGCGGCCAGATCAAGGCGTTTGAAGAAGCCGGACTCCTTGCCGCGCGGCCACAGACAAACTGCCGCTACACCCAGCAGGCCCGCAAACAACATCCAATAGGTGTGAAACCAGGACAGTCCCGGCGCATAAGGCTTGTAACCGTACAGGTCGCTGACGGTGTAAGAAGGGGTGCCGCCGAGTTTGACCATGTTGCTGTCGATATCCATCAGGCCCCAGACAAATCCGTTGACCATCACGACGACGACGCAGATAAAAAAGCCGAGGTACATGTTTGGCGAAATGGCGTGGATAAACATGAACAACGCGATCAGGAATGCAAAACCCAGCATATCGAGTACCAGCAATTCGCGGACATACACCCCGATTTCATACCGGTCGAAGCCGTGCAGGGTCTGCGAAGCAACGGCGGCCAGGATGGCTACTGCATTGAGCAGGAATGCAACGGACAGGACGGTGCTGTATTTGGCGACATAGCCCGTCCAGGTTCGGGTAGGCAGAGCGTCGTAAATTTCGTTGACTTTTGCGGTGCGTTCTTTCCAGACCAGCGCACCGGAAAAATAGGTCAGAATGGCAATAATAAACAGGTAAAACGAGCCGCGGATCATATCCACCATCGTGTAGGTGATAGGCAGGTTGCTGGTGCCGTAACCTTCTGTGGCGTATTGAAAATTGGGGATACAATTTAGCAGGCCGAGCAGGGCAAGAATGAGAAACGCCGTGCTTTTGATCACACTTTTGAAGTCGACGCGCAGTTGGCTCCACAATTGGGAGAGGGTGGTGGAGAGGCCTGTGCGGGGAGTGAGGCGGTGACTTTGAGTCACCGCCTCACTTGGACCGCCGAGTGAAGTGAGGGGGTGACTTGAAGTCACCCCCTCACTTGAAACGCCGCGCGCAGTGACGGGGTGACTTGAAGTCACCCCGTCACTTGGGATGCCAGGCTTATTGACGGGGTGACTTGAAGTCACCCCGTCAATAAGCTCGGCTGCCTTCGCCTTTTTACCGGACTTCTTCCTTTCCGAAAAATCAAATTTGAAATATCCCGCCACCAGCACGGCCAAGCCGACCGCCATCCAGAGCAGGCGGTTGATCAACAGCATGGGTTCAAAAATGCTCACTGAAAGATGGTTCTTGTCATCCACTGTCCAGTATTTGGTAACGATGCTGAAAGGCCGCATGCCGAAAGGGTCGAGCAGGCTTGCCACCTGTTCATTTTGAATGTCCTGCATCAGATTGCCCGCAATGATATAACCCACCAGCAGCACCACACCTGCCACGAAAGCGTACATCGTACTGCGTGTCAGCGCTGCCACAGTGTACAGAATGCCGCCTGCAAAAACCATATTCGGAATCACGATGGTCAGGTAAGCGTTGATATGTCCCGCCACCTCGAAAGGGCCGAAACGTTCCGCATCTATCCAGCCAAAAGCGGGACCGACCGCAGCGCCCAGCCACATACCCAATGATACGCCGAGCATGGGGATCAGGGCAATCAGCAAGGCGCCGAAAAAGTGCCCGAAGTAATAACCGGCCTTGCTGACCGGCGAAGAGAAAATGATCTGATCGGTGTTGTTCTCAAAATCGCGGATGGCGGCGCCGTTGAGAAAGGCCACCACGAGCAACAGCGAAATAATGGAAAACACGGCGTACCAGTTCTGCGCTACAAAAGGTGCATTTTTCCACACATTGCCATACGAACCGCCGATACTCACGTCGTCGGACACCGTTGCCGAAAAACAGAGCAAGGCAAATACGAACAGGAAAATCCAGGGCATGGGCGAACGCAGCCAGGACTTGATTTCAAATTTGAAAAAGGTCGTAAACATTGTTGTGTGTGGTGTTTAGTGTTTGGTGTTTGGGATGCCTGGACCTGGGCTTTTGAAGAAGAGTATAAGGATTTTTGAAAAAACCAATTACTCAATACGTTGAGTAATTTTACTCAACGTATTGAGTAATTCCCCCAAAAAAACCTACGCCGCCATAATCTTCGAAAAAAACACATCTTCCAGCCCGGCCGCTGCGGCCCGGAAGCCGTTGCCGGGGTTTTCGTCGCTCAAAATGTGGATAATGGGTTTTCCGGCTACCAGTTTGCTGCTGATGACCTTGTATTGGCTGTGGTACTCGTCCACTTCTGATTTGGCGATGGATTTTTCCCAGATTTTTCCTTCCATTTCCAGCAGCGCCGCTTCGGGAGCGCCGGCGAAGAGCACCCGTCCGCCATTGATAATGGCCATGTTGGAACAGAGTTCTTTCACGTCATCCACAATGTGGGTGGAAAGGATAACAATCACATTTTCACCGATTTCGGAAAGCAGGTTGTAGAATCGGTTGCGTTCGCCGGGGTCGAGGCCTGCGGTAGGTTCGTCGACGATGATGAGTTTGGGATCGCCGATAAGCGCCTGGGCAATGCCGAAACGCTGGCGCATGCCGCCGGAATAGGAGGAAACTGCTTTTTTGCGGTGCTCCCAGAGGTTGACGCGCTGGAGCAGGGCAGAGACCACTTCTTTGCGCTGACTACCGGCGATACCTTTCAGGGTGGCCAGGTGGTCGAGCATATCGACGGCTGAAATACGCGGATAAATGCCGAATTCCTGGGGCAAATAACCAAGCACCCGGCGTACGGCGTCTTTATCCTGCAACACATTGATGTCGCCGAGTGTGGCAGTGCCTGAGTCGGCTTCCTGCAAGGTGGCGAGGGTGCGCATCAGGGTGCTTTTGCCCGCGCCGTTGGGGCCGAGCAGGCCGTACATCCCGGTAGGAATATCGAGCGACACATCCTGTAATGCCTGGACGCCGTTGGAATAGGTTTTGGAGAGGTTGCGGATGGTAAGTTGCATAAGGTCGTGGATTGTGATCATTTCCAGCGGTGAATATGACAACTTTGAACGGCTTTTAGTGACTAAATTTCGATTAAACCCGGGATTGGAAGGATAAGACCACCCATTTGATGCTTTAATCGGATTTTTTGTCACTTTACTTATCACTGAGGTGACATCTGCGAGGTACGAGCAGGTGTTATCTCAGTGCGGAAGCACTTTATTTCGAGGTGTCACTTGCTCGTACCTCGCAAATGACACCTCTTCAACGGTTACAACTTGTAAACAAAAGGGCAAAAAACAATGCGTCACATTGCTTTTTGCCCCTTGCTATTTTGCCTTTTTGCTTGGTACTTATTCCTTCGGCTTCGGTTTGTGGTTATCCCGCTGTGGCCGCCTGTGTTGCGGGCGCGGATGAGCCGGTTTCTCTCCTGTCTTTTCGCGGTGGTGGGTGTTGGATCTCTCCGGTCTG
>JALHMA010000205.1 GCA_022844265.1 Saprospiraceae bacterium
ATATAAGCCACGGCCTCCTGAATAACCACCCGCCCGATTCGGTGGTGACGGATGACGTAGCTGCACAAAATACAGGGTTCGTGGGTGGTATAAAGCGTAGCCGCCGAGAGGTCCTTCCCATGTGTTTTCACCGCTTCCCGAACCGCCTCCACTTCGGCATGGAAGGTGACGTCCTGCCTGGATTTTCCTGCCTCGATGCCCGCTCCGATTACTTCGCCACCCAGCACCACAACAGCACCAACGGGCGACTCCCCCCGTTCGGCTGCAATGGCTGCCAGTGCCGCACAATGTTTCATAAAATGGTCATCCATTTCAGTATTCATACAAGTATTTTTTTGGGAAAGACCGATCACCTTTTCACGGTGGACAGTGTTGTAAAATAAACATCAATGAATCTGTATTGAAAGTCGAAGCGCATGGTGACCAGGATTATTTGGCAAGAATACGAAATGATCTCGATCATTTAACCCTCCAAGGATTGCTTTTTGGGACGCTGCAGGTGTTCTTATATTCCCAACTCACCCGCGCCCAGCGCCGCGGCAGTGTCTTTTCGCCTCGGCAGGTGTTCCTGTTTTCCCAACTTTACTAAGCCCTGACGCTGCTGCGGCGCTGGGCTTGAGTGGGGTAGTAAGCGGGGAATATCTGCCGGCGCGAAAGGAACACCTGCCGATGCGAAAAAAGTGTTTGTAAATGTTTCGCAGTGTTAAAATAGTAGCACCCCATAATTTCCCCCATCTGCATATAACGCCGTAAATTTACGCCGTGGTTTCTAAAGTCAATCTGCTCAATGCCGCGTTAGATCCTCCCTCCCGTGGCACGCTGTACCGCCAGGCAGTATACATCGGTGCGGGTATATTTGCCGTGCTGGCCGTTTTCCAGCCCTTCGGCACCTATATTTTTGAACACGAGCTGAAATACCTGATTTTGGCGGGCTACGGTTTGCTGGTACCCCTCACGGCTTTTGTGCTGCGCGAATCTGCCTCGCTTTTCTGGACCGATTTTTTTGCGCTGGGGCGTTGGACCTTTCGTCGCGAGTTGATATTCTCGGGCATATTTTTGCTTATTTCGGTAGCGCTGAGTTATGTTTACCAGCGACTGGCCATCGGCGGGCGGTTTTCGCTCATCGGTTTTTTGAGTTTCGTTTCTTATGCCGTTGCTACAGCGATCCTTCCGATGGGGTTTTTCCTGGCCTGGCGATTTTTCGACCTGAAAAACCGACTCCTGACCCGCGAATTTACCGAAAAAATGGCCCAGATGCCGGCTCCACCAGCAGGCGAGGAATTGGTGCTGCTGCAGGGTGAAAACAAACATGAAAAACTTACCCTTGTTCGGGCGGAGATGCTCTTTCTGCGCGCCGCCGACAACTACGTTGAAATATTCCTGCTGAAAAACGGACAAACGCAGCGACTCATGCTCCGGGGCGCTTTGAGCAATATTTTTTTGCAACTGGAAAAAGCAGGCGAATTTCGGCAGGTACACCGCTCGTTTGTGGTCAACTTTGATCACACCATCCGGCTCGAAGGCAAATCACCCACCTACTTTTTGGTGTTTGAACAGGCGCCGGATGCCGGAGAAATTCCCGTTTCCCGCTCGGCTGTTGCCGATATCCGCATCAGGTTGGCTGCGAAACCCCGCTGAATTTCGCCCCAAAATCGTGCATTTCGCCCCGGCGCAATACCACTCGCCCCACAATCCGATACTTTAGCCCTTTCATTTGCAGCAGCATTTCTGTCGCAGCACTTTTGCCGCAGTTGATCACGAATCACTGTTTATCAAACATTTGCAAAAGTCATGCGCAACAAAACTGTATTCTCCATACTTGTACCGCTGGCGTTTTTAGCGCTTCATTTCGGCATCCGCCAACTACCCAAGCCCACTTCCTATCCGGAGATGGTGCTGACCCGCCAAATCCTCCCTTTATTGCTAACCGGTGCATTGATCTGGTGGCTGCATGGAAGGCGGTCGGCGGCGGTTACGGCCGCTTGGGGCCTGCGTGCCAACGCGTTCGAAGCCTTTAAAATAGCCTTCGTATTTTGTTTGCCCATGCTTTTCGGCTACGCTTTTTTGGCCGATTTCAAACTTTCATTGACCTTAAACGGCTTTCTTTTAGGTTGTGTGTGGGCGGCTTTGTCGGAAGAGCTGTTTTACCGGGGTTTTGTGTTCGGCCAGCTTTTCCGCTTTGCCGGCTGGAGTTTTCTGGCGGCCGGATTGTTGAATGCGCTTGTTTTCGGCTCTGCACATCTATACCAGGCCGGCGACTGGGGTAGCGCCATGGGTATTTTCGCTGTGACCGCACTTGGCGGACTGTGGTTCGCCTGGCTTTACATAGAATGGGACAACAACCTTTGGATGCCCATGGCCATGCACTTTTTTATGAACCTGTGGTGGACCGCTTTTGAGGCAGGCCCCAACGCCGCCGGTGGTTTGGCGGCCAATCTTTTCCGGGCAGCCACCATAGCGTTCAGCATTATCTGGACCCTCCGCATGAAACGCCGCCATGGCCGGCCGCTCGTCATTGCCCGCAACCGTTGGTTTTTCAACAACACTACTGCGCTATGAAACGGTTTCTAAAAATTGCCTTTCCCGTACTAGCCTACGCCGCCACCTACACCACCATTTGGCTGCACGAACTCGGTCATGCCCTGGTGTACCGGTATTTCGGCTGCAAACCGGAATTGTTCAACTTGTATGTGCCTTTGCATTTTGGCGCCGCCGGCCCTGGACCTTTAAATGCCATGTGTGTGGCCAACTTGAGCCTTTTTCAATTGTTTTTGGCTTCTATGGCGGGCATCCTGGCCAATATTGTACTTGCAGCAGGCGGTTTTTGGGTGTTGCGGCGCTTGTCGGCCGGAAGCTGGATAGCCTGGGTGTTCAGTGTTTTTGTGTCGGCCAATCTTACCGAAGCCGCCAGTTACCTCACCCTGAGCAACATCAGGCCCCTGGGCGATATGATTGCAGTTCAGGATTATTGTCCGGCCCTGCGTCTGCCACTGGGCTTGCTGGGCATTGGACTGGCGCTTTGTATTGTCCATTTTTTACGATTTGTGCCCGAAAAATGGCGCGTCAGTCTGACCGTCTTCTGCTGCATCATGGCGGCGTGTATGGTGGGAATGCGCTTTGTTTTTGCCAGTTAACTTTTTTTAAAAAATCACGCATTATCATGAAAAATCTCGTTTTGAGCAGCGCGCTGCTGTGCTGCACCCTTCCCTTTTTTGCCCAAAAAACTATTTCCGGCCGCGTAGCGGAAGGCCCAACCGGCGAAGACCTGGCATACGTCAGCATAGGTATTCCAGGTACTTCGATTGGCACCGTAGCTGCCGAGGATGGCCGTTTCAATCTGGAAATCCCGGAAAAAACCAGCCTGACGGGCAAGGATTCCGTACAATTCTCGATGCTGGGATTTGAGAAAAAATCGCTCCCGCTGACGGCCTGGACCGATGCTGCAAAGCCACTTGAAGTGCGGCTCGAGCCAACCACTTTGCAGCTCCAGGAGGTAGTAGTGTGGCCGGATAATACCCAATTAAAAACCCTGGGGAAAGAAAAGGCGAAGTACAGGATGATTGTGAATTTTGCCCTCGAAGGCAAAATCAATCAGAACCTGGGTTCTGAAATCGGCCGGCGTTTCAAAATCCAGAAACCCTCCCGTTTGGAAAGTTTTAGATTCTACATTGCAGCCAACAACTTCGATACCGTGCGTTTTCGGATCAATGTGTACGATTTGCAAAAAGGGGAACCCGGCGAAAATCTCTTGCAAGACCAGGTCATCGTTCCACTGACAGGCAAAAAAACCGGCTGGGTAACGGTAGATTTACGGCCTTACGAGGTGTATGCAGGTGAACACCTGGCAGTCGGTGTGGAATGGATTTATGGCAGTAAAGGCGGCACCATGCTGACCCTGCCCATTGCCATGCCGGTGGCCGGCAGCAAGCATTTTTACAAATACGGAAGCCGCAACAAGTGGAAATCATTTGCCGGTATGTCGGCAGCCATGTTGCTGGACCTGCGGCAGTGAATGTTTTACGGATAGCAGGATGCATATCTAAATTCAGTGCATGATTCTTTCTACCTTGTGCTTTCCTGCAATTACTCTACTTGACAACGTTAATATGCCCGTTCCCACGCAAGAAAATATTCAGCAATCCCTATCCAGACTTAAACAAAGCCTGCCGTTATTCCAGCAGGATATCACCAATATTGCCTGGGCGTTCGCCTTTCTTCCCGACCAGAACCGGCTGTTGATGGAAATACATGCGCATAACCCGAAACTGGCGGAATCACTGTTGATATTTCGCAGAAGGCTCGTGCAGGCGTCGGTAGGCCAGGATATGGAAGCGGCGATGGATCATTTGTTTCTGCATTATATCATTAATACCGATGGCCCCATTCCGGAATTGGAGGAAGAGGATTCCTTCGATGTGTTCGACGCCGCGACCCGGTATGCCCAAACACTTTGCGTAGAGGTCAGTAAGGGGCAAAATGAGGACGCCATCCTGCATGTGAATGGCAAAGAGGTGCTATGCGCGGGATGGGGCGCCTTGCCAGGGTCGAGTGCGGCCTGGTCGCTCCGGCGGATCGGCCCGGAGATCAACCGCGCGCGGTATGGCCGCAACGATGTAATTCCATCGGTTGCCTTCGGCTTTGATGAAGAAGGGGAAAATTACCGCCTGGAAAATGCCATGACCCTGGCCGATTTTTCGCACCTGGCTTATTTTGAACCCGCTTACGTGGAAAAACACCTCCGGCAATGGGGCTACGACGCCTTTCGCTGGATAGAAAATTTAAACACGGATACTCAGGCGTTTGTAGCCGGAAAAGACAAGCACTTGATCGTCTGCTTCCGGGGGACCAGCAGTGGAAAAGATGCGTTGGCGGATGTGAATTTTTTTAAATCCGACGCCTTTGGCGGACGAGGGCGCGTCCACCGGGGCTTTCAGCAATCCCTGGACAGCGTATGGGCCCAGGTGCAGGCCGCAGTGGATGCGCTTGGCGCCGACAAAAAATTATTTATTTGCGGGCACAGTCTGGGGGCGGCGCTGGCCCAGTTAGCGGCCCATCGTCTGGCTCTGAGCGCCTACCCGGTGGCCGGTGTTTATGTATTTGGCTCACCCCGGGCCGGCAACCAGGAGTTCAAGGAGGCTTATAATGCGTTATTGGAGGTCAAAACGTTTTTGCATATTAACCATCTGGATATAGTGACGCAATTACCTCCACGGCTATTTGGCTTTCATTATCTTGGCGGCCCTGCTCGCCTGTTTGATGAAGGGCATTTGATCAGTACCACGGCCACCCTACAGGATGAAAATATAACAGAACTGCGCTTTGAAGACCTGGATACACAACGGCAGGCAGAAATTCAACAAACCATTGCAGCAGTGCAAACATCCATAAGAGCCTCTACGCTCTTTTTGAATACCTCACCCCAACAATTTAGTGGCGCCAGTTATGGAACCGACTTTGAAAGCGGGGCCGTGGATGATCATGGCATGGACCAGTATTTGTTTAAATTCGGCTGCGCCATTGTGGATGGCGAATGGAAAGGGCTGGAAAGATCATCTGACCGCCTCGCTTGACCGGCCCCTCATGGTACCAGTTCCCAGATATTGATTCGTCAATCCACAGCGTCAGACTGCCCCGGCGCTTTAGCCCAGCGTTGTACTCCCGCCAATTCGTTATTTTATATCGCTCTTTGGGCTTGTTTGAGCTCGATAAAGCGTCTACTTTTGTCATGAGCCGGTTGGGTAAGGTTAAGTTTCGCAACTCAAATTTACACTTGCCGGCTTACTTTTTTCAACACATTACTCTTGGCTTGGGGGGATTCATGCAACAAAGCCATAGGTTGACTAAAAATTAAGAAACATGGAATACAATAAATTAAAAAAAGATAACATGCGCACAATTATTTCACTTTTATTTTTATTTTTTTGTGTCACATTATTTTCTCAAACCCAGATTTCACAAGACAATTTTGAAGGAACCAGCAGTATTCCTTCTTGGTTTGGTGATAATTGTATTATAGATACTAATTTCAACAACCCTTATCCGATTGGAAGTAACACCTCTGCAAAAGTTTTAAAATATTTAGATGTTGGTGGACTGTATGCTAATGTAGGATTTGATGCTGGTTTTAATTTTAATTTATTGACAAGTAGTGTATTTTCTTTAAAAGTATATGTGCCTTCAAATGGAATTACAGGAAACCAAAATAATCAAATTTCATTAAAACTTCAAAATGGTTCTATATCTGAACCTTGGTCAACTCAATGTGAAATTATTAAGCCCATACTTCTGAACCAGTGGCAAACAATAACATTTAATTTTGCTACAGATGCTTTTATAAATTTCAATCCCAACTCACTAAATCCTCTAAACAGATGGGATTTTAGCCGGGTTTTAATTCAATTAAATGGAGAAAATAATACCTCAAATGTGCTAGCTTACATTGATGATTTTTTATATTCTGGAACAATTTCTACATGTAACAATTTGGTTTGGAGTGATGAATTTGATGGAAATGGAGCTGTTAATAGTTTAAATTGGTTTCATCAAACTCAACTACCAAATGGAATTAGTTGGTACAATAACGAATTACAACACTATACAAACAGTGCAATTAATTCATATCGTTCTAATGGATTTCTAAATATTGTAGCAAAAAGAGAATTATTCACAAATCAAGGACAAACAAAACAATTTACATCAGCTAGATTAAATTCTAAATTTGCTTTTAAATATGGACGAGTCGAAGTTCGTGCTAAATTACCAACGGGAGATGGAACATGGCCAGCAATATGGATGCTTGGGAGAAATATTATAGAACCTGGAGGTTTTTGGACTGGAACATATGGAACTATCAATTGGCCTGCCTGTGGAGAAATAGATATTATGGAACATTGGGGAACCAATCAAAATGTAATTTCCAGTGCGGTGCATCATCCAATAAATGGAAATTTATCTATTGGAGAATACATTTCTAATGCACAATATAAACCAGATGTGTCAAATGAATTTAATATTTATGCTGTTGAATGGAATGAACAAAGTATAACATTTAGTGTCAATGGAATCAACCATTTAAGCTATAATCCAACAATAAAAAACCAATACACCTGGCCGTTTGATGCTGAACAATACCTACTACTAAATATTGCAATTGAACCTAGTGTAACACAAAACTTTATTCAATCAACTATGGAAATAGATTATGTAAGAGTATATCAGGAAAACGTGTCGAGCACTGCTGCCATTATAATTTCCCCTAAAATTAAATTGTTCCCAAATCCTGTTACGGACGAATTAACCATCATAAGTTCAGAAAACACAAACGCAACAGCTGAAATATATTCAATTTTAGGGCAAAAACTATATTCTTGTGTCTTGAATGACGAAAATACAAATATTAATTTTTTTAATTTTCAAAGTGGAATATATTTAGTTTTACTAGCTTCTGAAACAGGAATTAAAACCTATAAAGTAATAAAGAAATAAGAGCCTCTTCGGGAATTGCTTTTGATGATAGGTACAGACTGTTTTTATTAGTATTCGCTGGGCTAAAATACAAAGCTGATAATAACAAAGCAGGTAACAGCACCTACAAGAAATTGGCGGTTCAGTGGTTAAATGAACCTTTGTGCTACATATCAAGTTTTGTGGTGGCAGATAGTTCACCCACCCTCGCCCTACGCAGCAGCAGTGTCCTTTTCGACCTGTCGAAAACGTACAACAGGATATTTTTCGTGCTTCCAAATACAGGTAATCTACTAAAGTTCAGCCCCTAAAAGATAACATTTAACAGTACGCAACATTCTATTGTACCTATGCGGCAGGTCGGAAAAGACACTGCCGCGGCGCCGGGGTTGAGTGGGGTAGTGGGCGGGGGATATCTGATGAGGCATAATAACCAGTATAAACTTTTAAAAAAACGAATCATGAATTTTAAATTTTCAATCGGGCTTTTATGCATAGTCGCCTTGCTATTTAACATTAGCACTTTTGCTCAAAGCAAGAAATTAACCCTGGAAGATATTTATACTAACCATGCTTACCGGATGAAAGGAGTTGGGCAAATCAGGTGGATGAAAGATAACAAAGGTTACTCAAAACTTGAAGGCAATACAGCATTAAATAGCGATGATATTGTTGTTTATGATGCCGAAAGTGATACAAGAAAAATATTGGTGAATGCTAATCAGTTAATTCCCGCAGGTTCTACCACACCATTGTCTATTGACAATTATACCTGGAGCGATGATAATAGCAAACTGTTGGTTTTTACCAATACTCGTAAAGTGTGGCGTGAAAATACAAGAGGCGATTACTGGGTATTGAATCTTGCCAATGGCAAACTATCACAACTGGGCAAGGGACTTGGTGAAGCCACACTCATGTTTGCAAAATTTTCGCCTGATGGCAGCAGGGTGGCGTATGTTAGTAAATTGAATATTTATGCAGAAGATATTGCAACCGGTGTAATTACTAAACTGACAAAAGATGGGGGCGACAATATTATCAACGGCACATTCGACTGGGTATATGAAGAAGAGCTTGGTTGCCAGGATGGTTTTCGCTGGAGCCCCGATGGTAAAAATATTGCTTACTGGCAATCGGATACAAAGGGAGTAGGCACTTTTTACATGATCAACAATGTTGATTCCATTTATTCAAAACCAATTCCTTTGCCTTATCCAAAAGTAGGTACGGCTAATTCTGCCGTTAAAGTGGGTGTTATTTCTGCCAAAGGTGGAAAAACTAAATGGTTTGCAGTTCCCGGAGATCCACGCAACAATTATTTGGCCAGGATGGAATATATACCCGGATCAGATGAAGTAATGATACAGCAACTGAACCGCTTACAAAATACCAACACCGTTTGGGTAGGTAATACAAAAACCATGGCGATAAAAAATATGCTAACCGATAAAGATGATGCTTTTCTGGATATATATGATAATATTGTTTGGCTTGATGGTACAAAATCATTTACCTGGACGAGCGAAAAAGACGGTTGGATGCACTTGTATAAAGTCTCCCGAGATGGAAAAGATATGAAACTTATTACCAACGGGAATTTTGATATGGTGAATATAAATTGCATCGATCCTGTTGGCGGCTTTGTATATTATATTGCTTCGCCAGATAATTTTACACAGCGGTACCTCTATCGCAGCAGGCTGGATGGAAGCGGGAAAGCGGAAAGAGTTTCGCCTGCAGATATGGCTGGCCAACACAGTTATCAAATATCCAGCGATGCAAAATATGCCATTCATAGTTTTGAAAATGCTACAACACCCAGAAGGATTTCATTGATCAATCTGAATACACACAAAGAAATAAAAATACTGGAAGATAATGCCGCTTTAAAAGCCAAAATGAATGAGCTGGGTTTACGTAACAAAGAATTTTTCAAAGTAGATATCGGGGATTTGGTATTGGATGCCTGGATGATCAAGCCCATCAATTTTGATCCGCAGAAAAAATACCCGCTTTTGGTTCATGTGTATGGAGAACCAGCAGGCTCGACTGTACAGGACAACTGGGGCACGGGGGATAACCTCTGGCATCATTACCTCAGTAACCAATTGGATTATATTGTAGTGAGTATCGACAACCGTGGCACCCGGGTACCTCGTGGACGCGATTTCAGAAAAAGCATTTACCGGCAGATCGGTTTATTGGCTGCAGATGACCAGGCGAAGGCAGCTAAAAAAATTGTGGCTACCTATTCTTTCATTGATGAAAAGCGCATTGGCATTTGGGGTTGGAGTGGTGGCGGACAAATGAGCTTGCATTGTATGTTCCGCCATTCGGATATTTATAAATCCAGTATTGCGGTGGCTTTTGTTTCCCAACAAACCCTGTATGATAATATTTACCAGGAACGGTACATGGGTTTACCCAATGATAATGCTGAAGGATATCGTGAGGGCTCACCCTTAACACATGCCCATAAACTTCAGGGAAACCTCATGATCATTCATGGCACTGGCGATGATAACGTACACTATCAGAATTTTGAAATGTTGGTTAATGAGCTCATAAAAAACAACAAACTGTTTACTATGTTGTCGTATCCCATGAGGGATCATGGAATTTGGCAGGGGGAAAACACCACCCTGCACATGCGCAGGAGTATGGAAAAATTCTGGAAGGACAATTTATAGTTTGAGACAAATAAGTAGTTATCCGTTATTTGTTATTGGTTATC
>JALHMA010000206.1 GCA_022844265.1 Saprospiraceae bacterium
AGTACTTTTGTGGTTTCCCAAAACTCAACCCCATTCTGATTGTTCTCAGGTCAAATATGGCAAAGGCAAAAACAATAACATCGACCCAGGGCGCGCATCAGCCCACAGATATGCTCATGAATCAGCCGGTACCTGCCGCTCAGCACAACGGCTATATCGAGGTGATCGGTGCGCGGGTGCACAACCTGAAAAATGTGGATGTGCGGATTCCGCGCAATCAATTGGTCGTGATAACAGGCGTGAGCGGTTCGGGCAAAAGTTCCCTGGCTTTCGATACCATTTATGCGGAGGGGCAGCGGCGTTTTATGGAAACCCTCAGCAGCTACGCCCGCCAGTTTATCGGCGAAATGGAACGGCCAGATGTGGAACAGATCACAGGCCTCAGCCCGGTGATTTCCATCGAACAAAAAACCACCGGCCGAAATCCCCGGTCCACCGTAGGAACGGTTACCGAAGTATACGACTTTCTGCGCCTGCTTTTTGCCCGCGCCGGCGAAGCATACTCCTACGTGACCGGGAAAAAAATGGTGAAATACACCGAGGAGCAGATTATACAGAGTATTCAGGAGCGTTTTGCCGACTGCAAAATCGCCCTGCTGGCGCCCATCGTCCGCTCCCGCAAAGGCCACTACCGCGAACTTTTTGAACAAATCCGCAAACAAGGATATGCCAAAGTGCGCATCGACGGCGAAATCGTGGATATCACACCGGGAATGCAGGTGGACCGCTACAAAATCCACGACATCGAGACCGTGGTAGACCGGCTGAAAGTGGGCGATGACCGGGGCGAACGACTGGCGGAAAGCGTTCGGATGGGTATGCGCATCGGCGACGGCATCGTGCAAATTCTCGATCTGGATAATGGTAACCTGGCCAATTATTCCAAAAACCTGATGTGCGAAGACAGCGGACTGTCGTATGAAGAACCATCGCCCAATACTTTTTCCTTCAACTCTCCTTACGGCATGTGCCCGCATTGCAAGGGACTCGGGGAAGTACACGAGGTGGATATGGCGCGGGTTATTCCAGATAATACAAAGACTATCAATGAGATAGGTATTGTTCCGCTGGGCGAGGTACGCGAGAACATGATGTTCAAACAATTGCGCGAACTGGCCAAAAAGCACAAGTTTTCATTTAGCACGCCCATCAAAGACATTCCCGAAGCCGCCATGCAAACGCTGCTCTACGGCGGGGACGAAGACCTGAAAATAGATATGACCTGGGGCGGCGACGAGTGGAGTTACAACCTTGCTTATGACGGCCTCCTCAATATGCTTAAACGCTGGTACGGAGATACCACCAGCGAAAAAATCCGCCAGTGGGCCGAAGATTTTATGACCGTAGCGCCCTGTCCGGAATGCCAGGGAACACGATTGCGCAAAGAAAGCCTGTGGTTTAAAATCGGGGAGCGCAACATTGCCGAACTGGCCGACATGGACCTGACGGAACTTCATGCCGCATTGGGAAATGTAGAGCAACTGATGAGCGAACGCCAGCAGGCCATCGCTAAAGACGTATTGAAAGAAATCCGTTTTCGCCTTAAATTCCTGCTGCAGGTCGGCCTCGATTACCTGGCGCTCAATCGCCCGGCGCGCACGCTATCCGGCGGCGAAAGCCAGCGCATCCGCCTCGCTACCCAGATCGGCTCCCAACTCACCGGCATTACTTACATCCTCGACGAACCCAGCATCGGTTTGCACCAGCGCGACAATGTCCGGCTCATCCAGGCGCTCAAAAACCTGCGCGACATCGGTAACACGGTGCTCGTGGTGGAGCACGACCGCGATATTATGCTCCAGTCGGATTACCTGATCGATCTCGGCCCCGGCGCAGGCAAACACGGCGGTCAAATTGTCGACTTCGGTACGCCCGAAGACTTCCTGAAAAACCCGACCAAAACCTCCGATTACCTCGCCGGCCGCACCCAACTCGACGTGCCCGATCAACGCCGCAGCGGCAATGACAAATGGCTCGAACTGACAGATTGCACCGGCCACAACCTGAAAAACGTGACGCTGCGCCTGCCGCTGGGCACGTTTATTTGTGTGACGGGGGTGAGCGGCTCGGGGAAATCTTCACTCATCAATGAGACCTTGTACCCCATCCTGCAAAGCCATTTTTACAACAGCCTGAAACGCCCCTTGCCGTACGGGGAAATCCGGGGACTGGAACACCTGGATAAGGTGATTGAAATTGACCAAAGCGCGATCGGCCGCACGCCGCGTTCCAATCCGGCCACCTACACCAACGTATTCGGCGATATGCGCAAACTGTTTGCGGATATGCCGGAAGCCAAAATCAGGGGCTATAACTCGGGCCGTTTTTCCTTTAATGTGAAAGGAGGCCGCTGCGAGGTCTGCGAAGGCGCCGGACTGCGCACCATCGAAATGAATTTCCTGCCCGATGTGCAGGTGCATTGCGAACGCTGCCAGGGCCGCCGCTACAACCGCGAAACGCTGGAAATCCTGTACAAAGGCAAATCCATCTCCGATGTGCTGGATATGACGATCAATGAAGCGGCGGAGTTTTT
Source organism: Saprospiraceae bacterium (assembly GCA_022844265.1). GTDB lineage: Bacteria > Bacteroidota > Bacteroidia > Chitinophagales > Saprospiraceae > M3007. The sequence continues at coordinate 2,534 of JALHMA010000206.1, forward strand.
CGCGCCGATCCCTTCTATCTTTCGGAAAATCAAGACTTTACAGGAAGTCGGGCTGGGCTATATCACGCTGGGTCAGCAGGCTACCACCCTCTCCGGCGGCGAAGCCCAACGCGTGAAACTCGCGGAAGAATTGTCCAAAAAAGATACCGGACGCACGATTTACATCCTGGATGAACCCACTACCGGACTGCATTTTGAAGATATCCGGCAATTGCTGGCGGTGTTGAACCGCCTGGTAGAAAAAGGAAATACGGTGATCGTGATCGAACACAACCTCGATGTCATTAAAATGGCCGATTATATCATTGATGTCGGGCCGGAAGGTGGTATGCGCGGCGGCAATATTATCTGCGCCGGCACCCCGGAATATGTTTCCAACGTGAAGGAGAGCTGGACGGGGGAGTTTTTGAAAAGGGAACTGAATTGAGTGTGTTTGGTGTATGGTGTTTCGTGTTTGGGGCACTCCGCTCTTGGCTTAAGTAAAATGATAAAGCCAAGAGTGGAGTGCCCTAAACACCAAACACTATACACCAAACACCAGATCAATACGATCCAAAATACCTTCTCAAAAACCATTCTGCCGCCAACATCGTCGCCAGCAGGGCAAAAATCCATTTCAGGTTAATGAGCGGATTTGTTTTGGTTGTCTGGTAAATAACCGGTTTCACGGTCTGGTTGTTTTTTATTTTTTCCACAATGCTGGCCAATTGCGCCGGGAAAACCGTTTCTCCGCCAAATTTTGCGCTCAATTGCCGCAGCACCGAGTGGTTCGCGGTTGTTTCAAACAACTCCAGTTGAATAGGCTGCACATTAAAACGCCCCTCGTAACTCAGGCTCTGACCATTGAAATTGGTCGTAGCCTTGTAGGTATACGTTCCCACTGGTAAAATGCCCGCGTTCAGGGTATACGCTTTACCTGTTTTATTGAAGGTGTAGGTGTACTCTTTCCCGTCGCGGTCGCGGATACTCATGGCCACATCGGGGTCGTTGGTGAGTTCGTAATTGTCGTTGTACAGTTCGGCGCCAAAAGTAACCGCCTCGTTTTCGTTGAGGATCGTTTTATCCAAATTGACGCGGAACTTGCGTTTGTCTTCTTTCAAAGACAGGTATTGCACTGTTTTTCCGAGCAGTTCGTCAAAAATTTCGTGGTTCTGGTGTTGCAAATAATCGAACAAACGCCAGCGCCAAAGCCCTTCGGCGAGGAAAAGCCCCGTTTTGATGCCATTGACTTCCCCTACAACGAGCAAGGGCTGATCCGTATCCACTTTTCCGATACGTTTGTAAAGCAATACCTGGGCCTGCGGGGTTGCGCTGAAATTGCCGAAAGCGGAGGTGGCCGGATTGAACTTCGGCAGTTCATCCACGATGCGTTGGTTCAGGCTGAAGGCGGCAAACCGGGGCGATACCTTGCCCTGCACATCGTCGCTTTGGCGGCCATCGCTCTGCATATTCACAAGGCCCTGTGCCTTGCCCAGCGCCGTATAACCCGTTTGCAACCCTGCGATGAAGAGGCGCGGTATTTTTTTATCATTCAGTGTATTTAGCAAGCCTGAAATATCATTGGATACAGACGGCAGGTTGTGCAGGATGATAAAATCGGCCTTGGTTACATCGAGCCCCGGGTCGTTGATGTAGGCGATACTCACCTGGTAGTTTTTATTGATTTCGAGTGTCGTTTTGATCGCCGTCAGGTCGGGGTGGGGGCTATTGGCAAGCAGGAGGATTTTCTGCCGGGCATCCAGCACGTCCACAAAAATCTCTTTCCGGTTATTGACGGTAGAAGCCTCTCCGGGCAGCCCGGCCACCGTAATGAGGTATTGCGCCACGCCCGGTTTGTCGGCTTCGATCTGGACTTCTTTGGTGACAAAAAAATCGTTCCCCGCGATGTTGACGGGAATACTTTGCAGGTTGCGCACCTGGTTGTCCACTACTTGTCCAACATTCAGCACCGTCTGCTGGCCGGCGCAATTGGTCGCCGCCACGTCGATCTGTATGGTGAATTTATCACCTAAGTAGGCGATTTTGTTGTGAAACACCCGTTTTACCAGCAAGTCCTTTTTAGGTGTGGTGTCGCCCAGCGCCACGGTATAAACCGGTGCAGCAATTGCCACATCCACGTATGCAGGGTTGCTGCCTTCGTTGTAAATACCGTCCGAGGCGACGACCACAGCGCCGAGGTTTTGTCCGCCGTACAGATCATACACGCCTTTCAGGAGTTCCGAGAGATTGGTTACTTTATCGGTAAAATTAAAATCCACACCTTCCCGCACCTGGTCGCCGAAAGACAATTCATGTACCTCATAGTTTTCGTTGAGTCCTTCCCGTAGCGCCTGCCAGTTTTGTTTATAGGTTTCCAAAGCGGCGCCCTGCAAATCGGCGGCAGCGCTCTCCGACTGATCCTGCGCCAGCACGATAACCGGTTTTTTGGTTTCGGTGAGCAGGCTTTTCAGCAAAGGCGACAACAACAGCGCGCTCAAAATCGTCACGGTCAGGAAACGCAGCAGCCCCAGCCAGCGGTGCAGGTTGGGCGCCTGTTCCCGGAACGTGGTGTCGCGGTAATACAACAGCAAAGCATAACCCAGTCCCAACAAAACGCATAACAAAAGAAACCAGGCCGGGTATTGAAATGATAAATCGAGCATATTTAACCAGGATTCGCAAGATTTTTTGAAGAACCTGCCGGTCAGTTTATTCCGGCATGATGAACAAAAGTCGGGCGATTAAAAATAAAATCGAAGTCTGGCGTCAGCGCCCGACAACAACAATGAGAAAATAAAGGCCGCAAAATTGCGCAAAAAGTTGGGATACGCGGCGTGTAATCTACCGACGCAATGTCATTTTGTCTGAAATGTAGATTTCTTTCCGTCAAAATGATAAAAGCAGCAGGGAAAGTAACACTACTGCTCTACTTTTGTTGGCACAAATCAACATATCCTATGTCCATGACAGCCAGCCCAGACAATCAGGTGCACATCCGCGACCTTTCTTTTCAATTACTGTTTTCAGAAACCATGGTGCAGGAACGTGTGCGGGCCCTCGGAGCGGCGCTTACAGAAAGCCACGCAGGCCTCAATCCATTGTTTATCAGTATTTTAAGCGGTGCATTTGTGTTTGCATCCGATCTGATTCGCGTTTTTGACGACGACTGCGAAGTCGGTTTTGTCAAATTATCGTCCTATAAAGGCACCCGATCTTCCGGCGACGTGCAGACGGTGATGGGTCTCGAAAAAGATTTACATGGCCGCCATTTAGTCGTAGTGGAAGATATTGTAGATACCGGACGAACCCTGCATTTTTTCCTGAATCACTTGCAGGAACAGGAACCGGCCTCTATTACAACGGTTGCTTTTTTGCGCAAACCCCATGCTGTCGAGTTCCCGGTTCCGGTCGAACACATCGGTTTTGATATTGAAGACAAGTTTGTTGTCGGTTACGGCCTCGATTATGACGGGCTTGGGCGGAATCTGCCGGGGGTGTATCAGCTTATAGAGGGATGAGGAATGAGGGATGAGGAATGCCGAGCGTGATGTCCGGCATCACGCTCGGCATTCCTCATCCCTCATTCCTCATCAACCTTTAATGCGCCAGCGAAGCAACCCCTGCATTAGTATTCGATTCCATCTGCCGGGCATATTCCAGCAGCGCATGTTCCAGGCAGTCCATTGCGGCATTCAAATCCGTCGTATTGAGTACGTATGCAAAGCGCACCTCGCGCTGCCCCATGCCCGGTGTGGCGTAAAATCCAGCTCCCGGCGCGAGCATGATCGTCTGATTGTTATAGGCAAAATCTTCCAGCAGCCAGCGACAGAAATGATCGGCGTCGTCGATAGGCAGTTCGGCAAAAACATAGAATGCGCCTTCCGGCAAATAACATTTTACGCCTGGCATCGCATGGAGGCGGCGGTACAACAAATCGCGGCGATTGCGGTATTCCTTTGTGACTGTTTCAAAATAAACATCCTCCGTCTGCAGGGTGGCTTCTGCAAAAATCTGTCCGAAAGAAGGTGGACTCAAGCGAGTTTCCGCATATTTCTGGATGGCATTCCGCAGGGCAGTGTTGCGGGTAATAATGGCCCCGATCCGGGCGCCACATGCACTGTAACGTTTTGATACAGAATCTAATACAACCACATGTTCTTCCAGACCCGGCAGGTTGAGCGCCGAAAAGAAATGGGCGTCGTCGCTGTAACAAAACTCGCGGTACACCTCATCAACAATCAGGAACAGATCGTGTTCGAGCACAATTTCCGCCAGGGCGCGCAGGGTGGCCTCCGAATACAACGCTCCCGTTGGGTTGTTGGGATTGCAGAGCATAATGGCTTTTACATCGGGCGTAATGGCGGCGTGAAAAGCGCTGATGTCAGGCAATGCAAAACCCGTTTCAATCCGGGTTGTGATGGGTTTTACCCGCACATCGGCCATACCTGCAAAACCCAGGTAATTGGCGTACAGCGGCTCGGGCGACAACACCGCTTCTCCCGGATTCAGGCAGGCCAGCAGGGTAAACCATACGCCCTCGGATGCGCCTGAGGTGACCATGATTTCATCCGGTTGGATGTCAATATCGAATTTCCGGTAGTAAGCCGGCATTTTTTCGCGGTAAGAAGCATTTCCGTTGGAAGGGCTGTAAGCGAGAATATCGATCGAGGCATTGCGTACGGCATCGAGAGCAACCTTGGGCGTCAGGATATCCGGCTGACCGATATTCAGGTGGTAAACTTTTTTTCCGGCTTTTTTGGCGCGTTCAGCGGAGGCGGCAAGTTTGCGTATCGGAGAACTGTGTGCGGATAAACCGCGATCAGAGATGTTCGGCATATTTCTTTTTTTGCACAAAAATGGCGACAAAAATAAGGCCTATTTCTTGAACTGTTGATTAATACAGTGTTAAGCAGCTAAAAACGTGGTAGCACGCCTTGACATGTGCGGGGTCGTAAGACCCCGCACATGTCAAGGCCGCTAATATTACTCAAGGCAACACCCCATCATTTCTCATCAAATCAACAAAAGATTTACTGCCTTTTATGTTGGGGTGCATAAAATCTCCAAAAGCCGAGGGGTCTGAAAGCGCACGGCTGTAATCGGTCACAGTCAAACCCGTAGCCTGTTCCGCAGCCTTTTTCAGCGCATCGAGGTTGGCAACATTTTGGGCGAATTGAGGGAAATAGGGACTTATCACCAGGCGAACGTCTATGCCCCTGGTTTGCGCCTCAGCGCATATTTCGTGCAGTTGTTGCAGCAAATACGGGTGAATTTCGAGCGGGTATTTGTTTTCCGAAACCTCGGCAGCCAGTTTGGGCGATATGACGCGGTCAAGCAGCCAGCCTGCATCTGTTTGATTGCGGTGTGACAGGGCGCGTTGAAAAATTTCATTGTTGTACCGGAACAAGGCTGATACCTTTCCACCCCACCATACTTTTTCCAACTTGTTGTGAATCAAGGTGTCAAGTCTGTAAGACTGGCCGGAATATGTCAGAAAACCCGCCATGAGTTCGTCGTTGGTGCGGTCGCAACCAGTGATGTCGATCAGCATCTGTTTTGGTGCGGGGTAACGCTCGAGGTAATCCTGTACCAGTACCTTGGCCACATCCATCGGCAGGCCGTTGTAACTGAGGTTGAAGGTTTTCAGGCCTGTTTTTTCTTCGATATAAGGCTGATAAAACGTGAGTCCGCGTGAATTTCCCAGCAATAATACGTCCGCCCCGGCTGTGCCATGGTACATCCGGGAATAACGAAATTGGCTTTGCACCACTTGCTGCTGCAATACATAGCCCGCTGCCCGGTCTCCAAGCAGGAGAACGATCAGAAATGCTGCATACCAGCCTGTTCTTTTCAACATTAGTAGTTATTAGTTATCAGTGTTGATGAGGGTTGATAAAGGTTGATGAGGGTTGATAATACAACTGCTCGGAAAAGGTAAAGTTGCTTCATTTTTGAGCGGCTGTATTATCAACCTTCATAAACCTTTATCAACCTTCATCAACACTTTAAAATTGGAAATAAATAAACGCATTCGCCCCAAAACTCCCGAAAAACGCTATCAGCCAAAGGATTGTGCAAAAAAGCGCCATGCGCAATGCGGGTTGTTCCACCTGCCGCACATTCCAGCGGATGTGCAGGTTTGAAATTTCCACCAATAATAAAACAGCAATCACCAACATCCCTTTCACCACCTGAAATTTGTTGATAACCGCTCCGAAATGAAAACCTTCCAGGCTGGCGATGCCCAAGATCATGGCATTGGCCGTCCCGAAACTATCGCCGCCGGCCAGTCCGACGCTGCCGCTGCGGAAATAAATCCAGGCCAGCAGGGTCAGGGCATACACCGTCAGGATGGCGATTCCGTCGGCAGCCAACTGTGGCATTCTGACGCCGCGCACAAAACGCCGCCAAACGGGCGACACGATGCGCTGAGCGATCAGGTACAATCCATGCAGGAAGCCCCAGAAAACAAAAGCCCAGTTGGCCCCGTGCCACAAGCCGCCTAAAAGCATGGTGAGCATGTTGTTTTTATACGTTCCCCATTTACCCTGCCGGTTGCCGCCCAGGGGAATATACAGGTAATCGCGCAGCCAGGTAGACAACGAAATATGCCAGCGCGTCCAGAATTCCGAAAAACTTTTGGAAAAATACGGCGTCCTGAAATTCTCGGGAAAAGTATAACCCATCATCCGGGCCAGGCCGATGGCAATATCAGAATAGCCCGAAAAGTCGCAGTAAATCTGGAAAGAATAGAACACCACCCCGATCAGGAGGTGCAGCGAACCGAAGGTTTCCGGTGCAGCAAAACATTGATCCACGAACGGCGCCAGACTATCTGCAATGGCAATTTTTTTAAAAAATCCCCACAGCACCCGCCCCATACCGCTATTCCAGCGGTTCCAGTCAAACTTTTTGTCTTCGCTCATCTGGTACAAAAAGTCGGCAGCCCGCACGATGGGACCAGCCACCAATTGTGGAAACAAAGCGATAAAAGTGGCGAATTTCAGCAGCGAAGGTTCCCAGGGTATTTCGCGCCGGTACACGTCGATGGTGTACGACATCGACTGGAAAGTATAAAACGAGATGCCTACTGGCAGGATAATATGCAGGGTTGTCCACGAGGGCGTCATTCCCAGCGAACGGATCAGTTCAGCCAGGTTGTCCGCAAAAAAGCCGAAGTATTTAAAAAATCCCAGCACTCCCAGGTTCATCAACATGCTGAAAGCCAGAATGGTCGTCCGTTTCAGCCTGAAGGACTGCGCCCAGGCGGTTATTTTGCCAAAGAAACGCAACACCGGGCTGCCTTTTTCACAGCGGTTGCGGGTTTCTTCCGGCGCGTCGTTGTAACTGATCCAAAGCCCGAACCACCAGTCCAGCACCGTCGAAAAAACGATCAGCGACAAAAAACGCCAGTCCCACCACCCGTAAAAAAGATAACTCGCCAGCAGACAAACCCAGGTACGCCAGCGGCCCTTCGTTCCGAAATAGAGCGGAAAAAACAGGAGGATGAAGATCAGGAAAGTGAGACTGTTGAAAACCAAAGGTTAATAATGATGAATGATGAATGATGAATGATGAATGATGAATGATGAATGATGAATGATGAATGATGAATGATGAATGATGAATGATGAATGATGAATGATGAATGATGAATGATGAAAAAA
>JALHMA010000207.1 GCA_022844265.1 Saprospiraceae bacterium
ACTTCGGACTGATGACTTCGGACTTCGCACATTTACAGGCCTGAAAAACAAAAAACAAAGCCATCAGAGTGGCCAAACGGGATGTCTCTCACTCTCTCACTCTCTCACTTCTCTCACTTCTCTCACTCCTCTCACCCTCTCACTCTCTTGTAAATTCGCTTTCCGTTCTCTTTTCTGCTCGGCATTGCTTTCATACAGGCAATATTGTTCGTACTTGACCGGGTCGCGTTCGGCCCAGATATCCTTGCCGATGTCGGCCAGCACCACCAATTCGCTGTACAGTTTATTGCCCGAATCCATACGCCGCTCTACGCCGATATCGCGGTCATGGAGTTTGTCCTGCTGGATATTCAGGGCTGTTTCAAAGGCGCTACAGGCATCCAGCACGCGTTGGATAATATTTTCAGTAACGCCCACATCTGCCAGAAAATCAATCTGTTGGCGGGCAACGCGCGCTACGCGGCGGCCGCAGAAAAGCAATTGCGGGGCAGACATGTCGCCGAGTTTTGCGGTGCCGAACTTGCGGTAACGTCCGCTGCGGTCGTGGTACTTCATGGCAACGCGCGTCATCAGGGAACGGATGGCCGTTTTGAGTTTTTCGGCTGCAAAATCCTTTTTTTCGGTGCTAATCATTTGCTCCCCGACCAGTTCATCATCGCCTGGCAGGGCTTGAAACTGGTCGCAAAGCGACTTAAATCCTTTGAGCCGCTCCAATCCGTATCCGTACTGGTTGAAAAATTCCAGGTCGCGGTGGGCTGCCCGAATGGCTTCCATACAGGCCACATATAAGTCTGCCTCAGAGATATTATAGGTGCGATGTCCGGGTTGTTTTTTCATAAAACTATTTGTTTTTGCTGCAATTCACTGTTTGCTAAATGATTAAGTATAAACAGTAAATCAATAAAGACCCGACAAATGTACTTTCTTTTACTTTTTAAACAAATACTTTGACACAAGAAATTTTTATTGGCAGTAAAGCCTCCAAAACTTTCAACGGAATGTTCGTTTTTGTAAATATTCACAGTTGTGTTATCATCGGGTTAAAAATGGGTGGAAAGGCAACCCTTTCGCACCAACTTTCAAATGGATATCGTTTAACCTGAAAAATCACTTCATCACACACATCCTTTGTATGAAAAACTTATTTTTGGCAAGTTTCCTTCTGCTGTTCGGTCATGTAGCACAGGCCCAGTTTTTTTCTTTCGGTCTGAAAGGCGGCCTCAATACGCAGGTAAACAAACCGCAGGATATTATTCTGGGTACCGGCGATACTTCGCTGAACTTCGGAATCAACAAATCTAATTTTGGCACCCAGTTCGGCGCCTATTTCCGTTTCGGGAGGGCTATATTCATACAGCCCGAAATCCTGTTCAATTCCAACAGGGTCGATTACAAAATCGGAGAAAGTTCGGTGGGCGAGGTTATCAAAAATGAAAAATACCAGTACCTGGATATTCCGGTATTGGTCGGTTTTAAACTGGGGCCTGTGCGCTTACAAGGCGGCCCTGTGGGACACTACTTCCTCAACAGCACTTCCGAATTAACCGATTTCGATGGTTATAAAGCCCGGTTTAAACAAATGACCTGGGGCTGGCAAACCGGTCTGAACGTAGGCGCCGGACGATTCTCTTTCGACCTGCGCTACGAAGGCAATTTCAGCAACCAGGGCAACCACATTACTTTTTTCGGCGACAAATATCAATTTGCCAACACGCCGTCGCGCCTGATTTTGGGGGTGAATATTGCGATTATTAAGTAGATATCCGGCGCTTGCGCGCCCGTAGAGTTAATGGCAACGCGGATCACGCGGATGAGGCGGATTGATGCGGATTTTCCTGCTTTAGAGTTGACACAGATCAAATAACGTTCACTTTTTGAAAAAAGCAGGTCAACTCTAAAGCGGTAAAATCCGCGTTAATCCGCTTCATCCGCGTGATCCGCGTTGCCATTAACTCTACGGGGGAAAAATCCGTGTCTAATCCCTTAAATCCGTGTGCCATCTACTCTACGGGCGCATAAGCGTAAAACCCCTACTTTTGCGCAGCCGGATTTTCCGAATACATCCGGCTGCAAACTATGGAAATAGCCAATTGGTACAGCGTTGCCAAATCACTTCACCTGATCGGGATGGTCTCCTGGATGGCAGGCATGTTTTACCTCGTACGGATCATGGTAAATCATGCCATGGCTTTCGAAAGACCGGAGCCGGAGCGCGGTATTCTGACGGCTCAGTATGTGGTCATGGAATGGAAATCATACAAGATCATTCTGCGACCTGCGGTGGTGATTACCTGGTCGTTCGGCGTAATGATGCTTTGTATACAGCCGGTCTGGCTCAGCCAGGGCTGGATGCAACTCAAACTCTTTTTCCTGCTTCTGCTCACGGGTTATACGCATTATTTGAAAGGGCATATCAAACGCCTGGAAGCCGGCGCCTCCGCGTTTACACACATTCATTACCGCGCCCTGAATGAAGTGCCGACTGTATTTTTAGTCGCTATCGTATTTCTGGCGGTGTTCAGGGACCGGATAAACTACCTGATACTTTCTGGAGGGCTGCTGTTTTTTATCGGACTGATGGCATGGGGCATAAGGAAGGCAAATAGCAAAAGGCAAACATGAGTCATCCCTAATTTTATTCCCCTGCAAAATCGAAGAACAAATGTACGGGTCTACGGGCGGATTTCATCCGCCCGTAGACCGCTTTGGCCAATAGAATCCTTGCATAATTAGGGATGACTCATGTTTGCCCTTACACCAAATCAACAATAGTCACGCCGTCGCCGCCATTTTCCTGTTCGGGATGGTACACATTACCGATATTGCTGCCGTATTCGCGGAGTTTTTGACGAACGACCTTGCGCAGAATACCGTCCCCTTTTCCGTGTAAAATACGCAGGCTTGCTGCATTGGACAACAATGCATTGTCCACAAATTTTTCCAGCACACGCATGGCTTCGTCTTTGCTCATGCCCCGCAGGTCTATTTTGGCGTCGAACATGGCTGCCTGTTGCAGGTCGTTGTTGCCCATGGAAGAAACCTGTTTGATCGGTTCGGCTACCGGCAGCAGATCGCGGAGCGGCGCATGTACTTTCATGCCGCCCATGTGGATGGTTGCTTTCTGCCCTTTGATGGTTTCTATACGCCCGGTCGCGCCGCCTGCCCGGAGCCGCACGAAATCGCCTTCCGCCAATGGGCGGCTGGAGGCAGAGGGCAGGTTTTGTTCTTCCAGTTTGATGACTTCTGCATTGACATCGTTCACCTGGCGCACCCTTTCTGCCCTTTCCTGCCTTAACTGGGCGCTGACCTGCTGGGCTTTTTCCAGGTTTCGCTCATCTTTCAGTTGCCGGACCAGGCGATCCACTTCCCGGCTGGCTTCACTGCTTTGGCGCAGTTCGTGTTCTTTTTGGTCGAGTTTCAGGCGTTTCCGCTTCACGTCGAGGTCGTGTTGCAGGGAGTCGTACGATTTGATCAGGCGTTCCAGCGACTGCTCTTTTTCGGAGACGAGGCGCAGTTTTTCTTCCAGTTCCTGTTTTTCCCGTTGCAGTTCAATCAGAATATCGTCGACAGCCGTTTCCGGGCCGGTTTTGTTGCGGGCATAACCGATCAGGTCTTTGGACAAACCACTTTTCTCCGCAATTTCAAACGCATAACTACTGCCCGGCCGGCCCACTTTGAGTTCGTAGGTGGGCGAAAGCGTATCCTTGTCGAAGTGCATGTTTCCGTTCAGGATACCCGGATTACGGAAGGCAAACACTTTTAAATTGGAATAGTGCGTCGTGATAACAGCGTATACCCCTTTGCGGTGCAATTGCCGCAAAATAGCCTCCGCAATAGCGCCGCCGGGCTTGGGATCGGTACCGCTGCCCATCTCGTCGATCAAAACCAGGGTCTGCGGGGTGGCTTTTTCCAAAAATGCGCGGGCATTTTGCAGCCTGGAAGAATACGTACTCAGGTCGTCATCGAGGCTTTGCTGATCGCCGATGTCGGCAAATATCTGGAGAAAAATCCCGAATTCACTGAGTTCGTGCACGGGAACCAGCAAGCCGCTTTGCACCATCATCTGGAGCAGGCCCACCGATTTCATAGCCACCGATTTTCCGCCGGCATTGGGGCCGGAAAGAATGAGGATATGGTCTTCGGCATTCAGGCGGAGTTCAAAAGGGATTGTTTTGCGCCCCTGGGACTTGTTTTTCAGGTATAGCAGCGGATGGTAGCCTTTTTTGATCCCGATGACCGGTTTTTCTTTCAAAATGGGCATACCGGCGCGCATGGAAATAGCCAGCCGGGCTTTTGCCTGAATCACATCGAAACGCACCAGCACATCCAGGTACTGCCGAATCACATGGCTGTACGGGCGGATGGTCTGGCTCAAATCGCGCAGAATCCGGAATATTTCGCGGCGCTCGTCCTGTTCGAGGTCGAACAAGTCGTTGTTGATTTCAATGACCGCTTCCGGTTCGATAAAGGCTGTGCGCCCTGTTTCCGATTCGTCGTGGATAATCCCCCTGATTTTGCGCTTGTGTTCGGAAGGGACAGAAAGCACCCGGCGGTGGTTGCGGAAACTTTCCGGGGTATCGGAAAGCATACCTTTGGCGCGGTATTCCTGGATGATTTGCCTGAAACGCCCGTCCAGTTCGCGTACTTTTTGCTGCATATCGCGGCGAATACGCATCAGTTCCGGCGATGCATCGGGGCGAATTTCGCCTTTATCATCAAAAACGGACGCGATAGCCTTGGCGAGGCCTTCGTCGTAGGAAAGCGCCCGGGTCAGGTCGTATAATTTAGGGTAAATTTCTTTTTTTGCGCCGCCGGCGAAGTATTTAAAAATATCGCGCATAACGAACAGAATCCGCAGGATGCCCTGAAAGGATTCGGCCTGAAGTGTATATCCGTCAATATCGAGCAATTTCAGGTCGGGCGTAATATCCGGGAACGCTTCGATCGGGAAGCGGTCGTTTTTTTCCAGTGCCAATTTGAATTCCCGCACTTCGCGCAGCCCGATGTCAATGGTTTTAAAATCGGTAAGCGGACTGATGTGGCGCAGCACCTCGCCTGCCATGGGGGTAAGCGCTTCTTTCTCCAGCAGATCGAGCACTTTATCAAACTCTAATTTTCGAAATACGTCTTTCGGTTCAAACAGCATAATCCATTGTTTTTTAACCCAGGCAAGCTCCGCGCTACAGAATAGTTGATGTAAAGTTACAGCCCCGAAACAAAACCAGCCACAGGAAGTTCCCAACATCGGATTTTTTTCAGTTTTATTACCCTTAACATTTGTCAAGTGCAGACATTTTTTTTGATAACTCCTTGTAATCGCCAACATTTGAATAGGTTTGCCAAACTTTTACAAAACAATAAAAAAATACCAGCCTTATGTCAAAAAGTGTACTTTTTTCATCCTTCCTTAGCCTTCTTTTCAGTTCTGCTTTTGCGCAGACGCCCATTTTTGAGGAAAATTTTAACGCTGCTACAGGCCTTCCTGCGGGTTGGAGCCAAACAACGCTTTCCACGGATGGCGGATGGCTTGTAGATGACCCGGCAGCGCTCAGTTCCCAGTATTTTCCCATTGATCCGAACGATGGTAAAGTGATCGCTACCAATGATGATGCATGCGACTGTAACAAGAGCAATGATCTGCTGATTCTGGCGCCCATTAATCTGACAGGCATCACATCTTCTTTCCTCTTATTTGACCTGTACTACTGGAATCTTGCCATAGGCGCAGCACAAGAATCGCTAACGCTGCAAGCATCTACTGACAATGGTGTCACATGGACTGCAATCAAGACGTTCACGGGCAATCCTGACTGGCGCCTGGAAGTAATTGATCTGTCTACCTATGCAGGAAATGCCAACCTCAAGTTGTCTTTTAAATATTATGATGGTGGTGGCTGGTTGTATGGCGCCGCTTTGGACAATATTCGCATTACCGAACCGGATAATGTATTGAGAGCAGCGATAGGCGGCACATCCATCGGCAGATATGTGGATGCCATCCCGGCATTATTTGATGATTACACTAAATTCTGGGCAGGCCAGAACTTTTCCATTGCCAGCAGCATGAAAAACAATGGATTTGTTCCGATCACTTCCTTCACAGCCAACTGGTCAAATGGCGCGCAAACCGTCAGCCAGTCTTTTGAGGGTTTAAGCCTAGAAATTGGGGATGCTTATGACTTTGTATTGGACGTTCCCATCTCTCTGGGTGCAAATACAGGCGATTATGAAGTCTATGTTGACAATATCAACGGTGGCGAAGACAATGACGTTTCCGACAACAGCACGGTGGTGTCGCTCGATGTTGAAGGTGTAGAACCTGCTCCGGGCCGGAAAGTAGTCCTGGAAGAAGGCACCGGAACCTGGTGCCAATGGTGTCCAAGGGGCGCTGTCATGATGGATTTTCTTGGTGAAAACTATCCGGTGGGTGCAGTGCCGATCGCAGTACACAATGATGACCCGATGAAAGTTACCGTGTACGACACTGGCTTTGGTCAATTAATCGGCGGCTATCCGAGTGGCACGGTCGACCGCGCTGGAGATGAATTAGATCCGATTGACTTTGAAAAAGCGCTGATCGAGCGCCTGAGCACTCCCGCGCCTGTATCCGTTCAGCACAATGTTGCTTATGATGCTGCAACCCGTTTAATTACGGTGGAAAGTCAACTGCACTTCCTGGAAGCAATGAACGGCAATTACAGAATTGCAATGGTTATTACAGAAAACGATGTGACCGGCTTAACATCTGCCTGGAGACAGCAAAATGCATACGCAGGCGGCGGTAGCGGCCCAATGGGTGGTTACGAAAATTTGCCGGCCACTGTACCTGCCGCTCAAATGGTGTACAACCACGTAGCCCGCACGATTGTCGGCACTTTTACCGGAACTGCCGGTAGTGTTCCGGCAAGCAACCCGGCCGGATCGATACACACGTTCACCAGCACGTACACGCACCCTGTTGCACAGACCGTTAACGACATGCACGCGATTACGATGCTGATCAACACGACTACCGGTGAAATCATTAACGCAGAACAAACGGCTATTCCATTCACCATCACATCTGCCAACGAACCAACCCTGGCTGGTGTAAGTGTAGAGGTGTACCCCAACCCGGTGTCCGACCAGGCAACGGTTTCGTTGAAATTAGCCAAACCAACGGATGTGCAGTTGCGCCTGACCGATGTAACGGGTAAAGTGGTGTACGAAGCCAACCTGGGCAATATGAACGGCGAACACAACTTGCCGCTTCGTTTGCAACACCTGAACACCGGAACTTATATCCTCTCGGTAAATGCCGGTAACGGGATTATCAGCAAACCGGTTGTGGTGCTGAGGTAGTTATTAGTTATTGGTTATCAGTTATTAGTTATCAGGGGGGCAACTCTTGGCTTAAGTTATTTACCAGGCCAAGAATTACCACCCTGATAACTAATAACTGATAACCAATAACTATCTTAAATAGTGCGTCCTTTGCGCCCATGAAACTCTACCTCATTGCCGGGGAAGCATCCGGCGACCTGCACGGTTCCAACCTGCTCAAAGCCTTGTTCAAGATGCAGCCAGACCTGCAGTGCCGTGTATGGGGCGGCGACCTGATGCAGGCAGCCGGGGGAGATTTGGTTAAACACTACAGAGACCTGGCATTTATGGGTTTTGTTGAGGTCATAAAAAACCTGCGCACTATCCTGCACAATATTGCATTTTGCAAAAAAGACATCCTGGCGTTCCAGCCGGACGCTTTGGTGTTGATTGACTACCCGGGTTTCAATTTGCGGATCGCCAAATGGGCGAAACAACAGGGCATCCGGGTGATTTACTACATTTCACCACAAATATGGGCTTGGCACCGATCAAGGGTACATGATATTCGCCGCGATGTGGATAAAATGCTGGTTATTCTGCCCTTCGAACAAGCGTTTTTTGAACAATATCAGGTCGAGGTAGAATTCGTCGGACACCCGCTGCTCGACGCCCTGCAGGAACATACGGCGCATACATTGGCCGCTACCGGACAATCCAATATTATCGCACTTTTACCCGGCAGCAGGCGACAGGAAGTGCAGCGGATTTTGCCGGAAATACTGGCCGTAACAAAAGATTTTCCCAATTATCAGTTTATTATTGCGGGCGCTACTTCCTTGCCGGAAACATTTTACCAACCCTTTTTGAAAGACTATCCGCAGGTGCAGGTGGTCATTGGGAAAACCTACGAACTACTGCAAAAAGCCCATGCGGCGTTGGTAAAATCGGGTACATCCACCCTCGAAACAGCCCTGTTTAAGGTGCCACAAGTGGTTTGTTATGCGGGAAACCCTATTTCTTACCATATTGCGCGTCGATTGGTGCAGGTAAAATATATTTCATTGGTCAACCTGATCGCGGACAAACCACTGGTCCGGGAACTCATTCAGGACGACTTAAATCCGGCTAATTTAAAGTCAGCACTTACGGAGATTTTACACCCCGAAAAACGGGCCGAACTCATCGCCGGCTATTCGGAACTGCGGCGCCTGCTGGGCGACGGAGGCGCTTCTACACGAACGGCACAGGCTATCATCCGTTTCCTGCAAGAAAAGTAACTTCCCCTATCTGCAACATAAAGAGATTTTGAATGAGTAAGAATGCTTTCTCAACCGTCAACACGCTCAACCTCTCAACATGCAGTATAACAGAATCATAATAAGTAGGTGTTCGAAATTAGTTTTGGCTAAATTCTTTGTAAATGCTTGATTATGAACACTGATAACCAATAACTGATAACTGATAACTACTTATTACCATGCGTATCGCTCTACTTGGAGCCGGACACCTCGGCAAAATCCACCTGAAATGTATCTTAGCCACCAACTGCTGGGAATTAGCAGGTTTTTACGAACCGGATGATAACAATGCCGCATCGGCAGAGACGCAATACGGCGCTAAACGCTTCCATTCCATCGAAGAACTCCTGGAACAGGTTGATGCCGTGGATATTGTCACTCCCACCCCTACCCACTACGAACTTGCAGCATTGGCCATGCGGGCCGGCAAACACGTTTTTATTGAAAAACCGGTGACACAAACCATCCCGGAAAGCAACAAACTGATACAACTGGCCGCAAAACATCAGGTCAAGGTACAGGTAGGGCATGTGGAACGATTCAATCCGGCCTTCACGGCTTTACAGGGCATGACGCTGAGTCCCATGTTTATCGAAGGACACCGACTGGCCGTTTTTCAGCCGCGTGGCACCGATGTGTCTGTTATCCTCGACCTGATGATCCACGACCTGGATTTGATTTTGCACCTGGTCAAGTCGCCTGTCACCAAGGTCAGCGCCAGCGGCGTGGCCGTGTTGAGCCATACGCCGGATATTGCCAATGCCCGCATCGAATTTGCCAACGGGGCTGTAGCCAATCTCACAGCCAGCCGTATTTCGCTGAAACAAATGCGAAAAATGCGCCTTTTTCAACCGGATCACTATCTGAGTCTCGATTTTTTAGAGAAAAATGCGCAGATCGTTCGCCTTTTTGAACAAAACGCGGCCGACCTGCCCCCGCAGGATCAACTGATGGAATTTGAAACCAATACGGGCAAAAAATGGCTGCAACTGCAAATGCCGGAAACGGCGCCCGTCAATGCCATTCAGCGGGAACTGGAAACTTTTCACACAGCCATCCAACAAAATATTGACCCGGTGGTCACGCTGAAAGACGGTGTCAATGCCCTGAAACTCGCGCACCGCATTTTGAAAGAGATTGATAAGGGGAAGCAGTATTTGGGTGTTTAGTGTATGGTGTTTGGTGTTTAGGGCGCTTCAATCTTGGTCAATCCCCCGACCCCTAAAGGGGGGCACATCGCAAATAACTGTAAATCAGCACTTTAAGGTATAAATTTTTCATTTTTTGCGATGTACTCCCCTTTAGGGCAATGTCGTTGACTTAAGCGTAGTGAAGAGGTGTCATCTCCTGACGAAGGAAGGAGGTGACATCTCGTAACGGTCGTTTTCAAGTAATTCTCGCTACG
>JALHMA010000208.1:0-3056 GCA_022844265.1 Saprospiraceae bacterium
CAGGACTACGAATACCTGCGGCAAGCCGGCGCTGCTGCTATTTTCGGCCCCGGAACGGTGGTGGCCAGGGCGGCGCAGGAATTGTTGGGGGTATTGATAGGTTGAGAAGGTTGGTTGTTGAGAATGTTGAGGTTGTTGAGGGTTGAGAATGTTGAGGGTGGTAAACTTTGGCTTAAAGTTACCACCCTCAACATTCTCAACCCTCAACAACCTCAACATTCTCAACATTCTCAACAACCAAGGAACCATGTTTCGATTTAAACCGTTCTTGCCGCTGTTTTGAATAATATGGAAATAGGAACCGTAGTAAAATCCACCGGCAGTTGGTACAACGTACTGCTCGATTCCGGTGAAATGATGCAGTGCCGTATTGTGGGTAAATTTCGCCTCGACGATATTCCGCTGACCAACCCTGTTGCTGTGGGCGACCAGGTAGAGGTATACCCGGAAGACAGCGGGCAGGGCATGATTAAAAAAATATTGCCCCGCCGCAACTGCGTGGTACGCCAGTCGCCGCGCCGCAAGCACGACCTGCATTTGATGGCTTCCAATATCGACCAGGCGGTGCTGATTGTTACCGTTGTGGAGCCTTCCCTGAAACCCGGTTTTATTGACCGTTTTCTGGTGATGACTGAACGCGATGAAATACCGGTGACGATTGTTTTTAACAAAAGCGACCTGTACGATGCCGAAGACATGGAGAAATTCGAGGAGATGAAGGCTGTTTATACCAAAATCGGTTACGGCGTGCTGCTCACGTCCGTTGTACAAAACGTTGGTTTGGAAACCTTTAAACAATTGTTGCAAGGCAAGACCACCCTCGTCAGCGGCCAGTCGGGCGTAGGCAAAAGCAGCCTGGTCAATGCCATTCAGGGACACCTGGAATTGCGTACCGGGGAGATCAGCGATTACTCCGGCAAAGGGCAACACACCACCACCTTTGCGGAAATGTTTGAACTGGACTTCGGAGGGCGACTGATCGATACGCCTGGCATTAAAAACCTCAGTTTTAATGACAAGGACAAAGCCAACCTGGCGCATAGTTTCCGGGAGTTTTTTGCGCTTTCCAAAAACTGCCGTTTCGGTGGCTGCCTGCACCGTAACGAACCCGGTTGCGCCGTACACCAGGCGCTACGGGAGGGTGAGGTGAGTGAATTGCGCTACCTGAATTACCTCGGGCTGCTGGAAGAGGCGGAAGACCAGAATTACTGGGAGCGAAACAAGGAATACTAGGGGTTTTACCACATAGGCACATAGTTTTTACACATAGAACACATAGTTTTTAAAGTACTCTGCGCTATGTTTTCTATGTGTAAAAACTATGTGCCTATGTGATAAAAGATCACTCTTTACGGTTTACCTCCGGCACAACGATTTCTTTCTCCTTCCGCCATTCTGCCAGGTCCAGCAATTCCGTTTTGCCTTCTTTTTTTAACAGGCGCACCAGTTCGCAGCAATGTTCAAAAAATGTGCGGGAACTGTCCGGCTCCAGCATTTTACCTGGCTTGTAGGCGATCAGGTAGTAGTTGCTGCCTTCCAGGTGTACGGGCGGGCGCTCTGTGAGAAAATTCTGTAAAGCAGGCGTAAACTTTTGCCGGATCAATTGATCAAATTCGCTGGTCAGCCAGAATTTTTCAGAAAAATCCGGGCTCTCAGAAAAATTAATATCATCCTTCCAGCCGATTATTTTCAACACTTTATGCCACCAGTTTTCAGGTTTCAAACAAAAATCAGGCAAATACCAGTTTTTATCATTGGCAAAAAAGACCGTCTGTGAGACCCTGTGGCTACTTTTTCCGGTGGAAACAACATAGGTATAATCAAACAGGTATACTTCCGTATCGTCCACATAACCGCGCAGGATATTACTGACGTTGCCATTTCTACCCCAGGAAGAGCGCTCCCGCACAAAAAGGTCGAATTGTTGCAGCTGTCTGCTCAGGCCCAGTGTATCCTTCGGCAACAAGGACAAGCCCAGTTCCTGTCCCAGTTTTTCCCTTTCCGCCAGGCGCTGGGCATCGCGGCGCGATTTCCACATAAAACCCAGTGTAATAAAAGTGATGGCTAGGCCAGACGAAACAAGTATGGCAGACAGCACATCGGCAGCTAGAAGTAGCATAGGCGAATAAATTGAAGCCGTAAAAGTGCTAAAAAGTAATGGGATTTGTATTCCCGGTTGGTAATGTACTTTTGCGCGATGCAACGAATTGCTTATTTTTCACTCCGGATCGTCATAGTGCTGTTTCGATGGCTGCCTTTTCGGGCATTGTACATACTTTCCGATGGCATAGCATTTCTGCTTTGTCATGTGATCCGTTATCGCAAAAATGTAATTGCCGACAACCTGCACCGGGCATTTCCCGAAAAAACGGAAGCCGAAATCCGGGATATTACCCGTGAATCCTACCGCAGTCTGTCAGATGTACTGGTGGAAACGCTCAAATCTTTCAGCATGTCAGTTGGAGCATTGACGCTTCGCTGCCGACCGGTCAATCCCGAACTACTCAACCGTTACCTCGACCGCAACCAACCGGTCATCCTGGCAGGCACCCACCTGGGTAACTGGGAATACAGCGGATTAACAATGCCTCCTGCATTTCATGGTATCACTATCGGCGCCTTTAAACCATTGAGCAATAAGAAAATGGAGCATTTTCTCAATCTGGCACGTGCAAAAACCGGCATGGAAATGGTTCGGATGGATGACGTTTATCGCGTCATGCGCATACGCAGCAGTGAATCTGCCGTATTCCTTCTCCTCGCAGATCAGTCGCCCAGTAGTCGTAAAAGCGCACACTGGGTTTCTTTTTTCGGGCAACAAACGGCATTTCTCCCGGGTGTAGATGTGCTGAGCAGAAAATTTGTTTACCCCGTTGTTTACTATCGCACCGAACGACTGCGCCGTGGATTTTATGAAATCGTATTCGAAGAAATATGCTCCGATCCGAATGCCGTGCCGGAAAAGGGAATTAGCCAGGCTTATGCGCAGCTGCTCGAACGAAATATCCGCCAACGCCCTGAACAATGGCTGTGGAGCCACAGGCGGTGGAAAATGG
>JALHMA010000208.1:3156-9959 GCA_022844265.1 Saprospiraceae bacterium
ATTTTTTCGATGACAAATCGCTCGATCGCAATCAGTGCGAGGTATACAAAAAACAACATCCCGCTGATTTTCAAACGTTTGCGCAAATACCACAGCAGCCCGAAGACGGCACTCATCATCAGGATTTCATAAAAAGGCGTGGGATATACCGGTTCGGAAAGTTGCATGCAATAATCGAACGGGCAATGCGGGATCGGTTCGCTGACCACAGGGTCGGTATAAACCGTGTTGAGTACGTGATGCGGATAGCGGTATGCCCACATCCAGTCGGGCAGGAAGGACATCCAGCCCGGTTTAGGGGCAGCATTCACAATGCCCCAGTCGCCATCGCCGCTGAGTTGGCATCCAATACGCCCTATCCCGTATCCAGCCGTCAGCGCGGGCGCTACGGCATCGGCTGTGGGCCAAAAAGGAATTCGATGGCGGTACATATAGCCTACTACGGCAATAAAGCCCATGACCAGGCCACCGAAAAACGCGAGTCCGCCACCCGAAGTCAGGGTGCCGATCGGGTCGGCCATAAAAGACTTCCAGTTGTCGAATATATCAAAAATTTTAGCGCCCAGAACGCCGCCGACGGCTGCGGCGACAGTCATTTCATTGATGCGGTCGTGGGGCCATATCTGCACTTCTTTTGTAACAGGCGCCGTTTTCTTATTGCGCTGCGCTTCCCACCAGGTGAGACCGCCCAGCAAAGCGGCCCCGATCAGCGCTGCGGGCCAGTTCATTTTGGCAGATAAAATGATAGAAGCCGGGTCTTGCCGGAAATCGAGAAAATGCTGGAATGCATATCCGCCTTTCCCGCCCAGCAGCAGACCAACCAAAGCATTACTGCCAATCTCTCCCCAGGTAGCCGGGGCGCCTTCGGTGATGGTCGTTTTACCGGGTTCATAAAACCCTTCCTTCGCCTTTCGCTTGAGTTCGGCATAAAAAACAACAGCGCTTGCCAAAAAAGCCATGGCCAGCATAAAGCCGAACATTTTAAAGATAGAAAGCCAGTTATCCGGCGCTGTGCCAATCAGATCGTGAAAAAGGTAAGATAAATCTGGGTACATAATTTTCTGAATATCAGTTTTTTTATAAAAAATCTGCGGCAAAGATAGAAAACGGCGCGGCTAATCACTCATTGCATATACGCAAATCCTCGCACCCATAAACTATCCAAAATAGCCGGCCCACATTAAAACCATTCTGAAAAAGCGAAAAAAACAAGACCGATGGCGGATTCTCACCGGCACTTTCTATTTTTGCCGCACTTTTCTTAGTAACACACAACCGGATAAAATGGACAATATTGAAAATACCCGTGGCAAAGGCTATTGCATGTTATACCTGATCATGTTTTTGTTCTTTGCAGTAGCCTTGGTTCTCATGCTCTACAACCGCAACAGCATACTGGATTTCCCGAAATTATGAGGGCTGAATAGGGTTGATAAAGGTTTATAAGGGTTTATAAAGGTTGATATACAACGGCTCGAAAAGGAAGCGATTTTACTTTTTTCGAGCCGTTGTATATCAACCTTTATAAACCCTTATAAACCTTCATCAACTCCATTCAGGAAAATATCTCGTACACGGCCCAGGCCCCGAAGTAAGCCAGCAAACTCATGGCAAAAAACTGAAGGGCGGCCCATTTCCAGCCACCTGTTTCGCGCCTGACAACTGCCAGCGTACTGAAACATTGCATGGCCAGGGCGTAAAAAACAAGTAGCGACATGGCTGTCGCCAGCGAATATACCGGTTTGCCCGTATCGCTGAAGGTCTCTGTTTTCATCTTGCTGCGCAAGGTGGCTTTCGCCTCGTTTTCATCCCGGTTGTTGATATCACCTTCTTCCGAACCCATATTGTACAACACGGCCAACGTACCCGTAAACACTTCTCGGGCCGCGAAAGAAGTGAGTAAGGCAATGCCGATTTTCCAGTCATAACCCAAAGGGCGAATCAAAGGCTCGAAAGATTTGCCCATTTTTCCGGCAAAAGAGGCTTCCAACCTGCGCTGTTGCACAAAATCTTCGGTTTGGTTGGAATCGAGGCGCATCGCAATCGCCTCCGTATGCGCCTGTTCGGTCGCCAGGGCAATCGAATCGCCCGGCCCGTATCGCGATAAAGCCCACAAAACGATCGAAACGACCAGGATAATTTTGCCCGCGCCGGAAACAAAGGCCACCACCTTTTCCCAGACGGAAAGCCACACGTTTTTCCAGTGCGGCATGCGGTATTCCGGCAATTCAATGGCTAAAAAAGACGGCTCGCGGGTGCGCAGCCACTTTTTCATGGCCCAGCCCGACAAGAGGGCAGCGACCACGCCCAGGGCATACATGCTGCCGAACACCAGCGTCTGGGCGCTCAGTATGCCGGCTACTTTTACTGCGGGAACAGCCAGGCCGATCAACACCAGGTATACAGGAATACGCGCACTGCAACTGATAAAGGGCGTCACCATCACCGTGATGAGCCGCTCCTGCCAGTTGCCGATCGTACGGCTACTCATGATGGCAGGCACCGCACAGGCGCTGCCGCTGATCAGCGATATGACACTGCGTCCGTTCATGCCAAAACGCCGCATGGTTTTGTCGAACATAAACACCACCCGCGCCATGTACCCAACCTCTTCCAGAATAGCAATGAGCAGAAAAAGCAACGCAATTTGTGGCACAAACACCAAAATACCGCTGAGACCGGCCAGAATACCATCAGTGAGCAGTTCTGTGAACCAGCCCTCCCCGAGGGTCGATTGTACGCCGTCACTCAGGATGCCGAACCCGTTTTCAATAGCATCCATCGGATAACCACTCCAGTCGAAGATGGCCTGAAATATCAGCAACATGACCGCTACAAAAATAAACGGCCCCCACCAGCGATGCGTCAGAACGGCATCTATACGGTCCGTGGCAGTGCTTGGGAAAACAGGTGGCTGCTGAATCGCATCGCGGACGATGGGTACAAAACGATCAAAACGATCGAGCGTTTCATCCACCTGCGCCCGCAGGGATTGAAAGTCCTTGGTTTCCGCAATCGTGCCGAGTATCTCCCTTTGCTGGGGCTGCAAAAACGGAAGCCAGTCGCGGTGGTGTACCAGCAACAGGGCACGATACGGATTATCGATGCCCAGGTTGTGCCGTACAGCATCGGCTATCTGTTTTTCTCCATCGCTGAGTTTGTAAAAAAATACATTTTCAGCAGTCCTGATGGGGTTTTTCAGTGTTTTTTCAACTTCAGACAGCAATTTCTGAATATTATCTTCCTTCCGGCCGCTGATGGAAATGACTGGAATGCCGAGTCGTTCGATCAGTTTGGCCGTATTCACCTTGATGCCCATTTCAAGGGCGGTATCCGACATGTTCAGGGCCAGAATGACAGGCAGGTGCAAGTCCAATAACTGTGTAAGCAGCAACAGATGCCGCTCCAGGTGGGTCACATCAGCGATGTAAATGAGCGCATCCGGGAAAAACGGATTCTGTGGATCGCACATAACAGCGGCCACCAATTTCTCGTCGGAAGAAGTGGGATATAAACTGTAAGTACCAGGAAAATCAATCAGGGTGGCTTCCTTACCACTCGGGAAGCGCATTCGCCCCTTTTTAATTTCTACTGTAACACCCGGAAAATTGCCTGTTTGCTGCCGAAGCCCGGTCAACAGGTTGAATACGGTCGATTTTCCCGAGTTTGGATTGCCAACCAGTGCTACCCTCGGCGTTCTGTCCTCCTCCTGTTGCATCATATTTCCAAAAGAATACTGGCAGCCTCTTCTTCCCGCAATGCAATGCGAACACCATCCACTTTGATATAATAAGCATTACCAAAGGGCGAAGTGCGCACCATTTCGATACGGGTACCTGGCAAAACACCCATGGCAGTCAGTTTACAAGCCAGCGCCGCATCCGAAATAGAGATGGTGCAGGCGCTTTCGTTTATTTTAAGATCGGGGATCGTACGGTAACGGCGTTGCATAAATCTGGTTAGGTAAATTAGACAAAATCCAAACAGCGCAAATGTAGTAGTTGTTTTCAATTTACCCTGCAAAGTTGTGCAAGAGATTTGTCATGGGTATAAGTAACATTCGTCAGAGCAGCGAAAATCCATGAATTATCCACGTTCATCCGTTTTTTCCTGTTGTGTAGCAACTGTTTTGTTAGTTATTAGTTATCCGTTATTAGTTATCAGGGGTGATAAGGTTTGGCCTTTTGAGTAGCCAAGCCTTATCACCCCTGATAACTAATAACGGATAACTAATAACTAAACATGAATTTTATCCTGAAAATGGCCTGGCGCGATAGCCGCCGCAACCGGAGCCGCCTGCTGTTGTTCATTTCGGCCATTACGGTGGGCATTGCTGCACTGACGGCTGTCCGTTCTTTTTCCGTCAATCTGATGGGCGATATCGACCGCGAGGCCAAAACGCTGCTGGGCGCCGATCTGCTGATCGATGCCAACCAGCCTGCGCCCGATTCTATTTTGGCCAAATTCGAGACGCCCGGTACAGAAAAAGCCAAAGTCCTGAATTTTCTGAGCATGATCCGTTTCCCTAAAAATGGCGGTACCCGGCTTTCCCAAATTCGCTCTTTGGAAGGCGATTACCCTTTTTACGGAAAATGGAAAAGCCAGCCGGAGGACTCGTGGCGTAGCTTCCGCACAGGCAAAAAAGCGCTGGTCGATCATGCCCTGATGCTGCAATACGGCATTCAGCCGGGCGACAGCATCCAGATTGGCGACGTGACGTTTCTGGTGGAAGGCGACCTGTTGTCCTCGCCCGGTCGCGCAGGCATCGCGTCCAGTATTGCACCTGTGGTATTTATCACTTCCGAATGGCTCGACAGCACCGGACTGGTGCAGCGCGGCAGCCGGGTCGATTACCAGTATTTTTACAAAATGCCCGCCGGTAGCGATCCCGATGCGCTGGTGAAAGGCATGGACAAAGAACTGGAAAAAGCCAACCTGAACTCGGATACCGTGGAAAGCCGCAAACGAAGCATCGGATCGGCTTTCGGCAACTTCGGCACTTTCCTTAATCTCGTCGGATTCATCGCTCTGCTGCTGGGCTGCATCGGCGTGGCCGGCGCGGTACACATCTACATCAAAGACAAACTGCCCACGGTCGCCATCCTGCGCTGCCTGGGCGCCAGTGGCCGGAAGGCTTTTTACGTTTACCTGGTTCAGGTGGCCGGCATCGGACTGCTGGGCGCTATTGCAGGAGCGCTGGCGGGTTCGTTAATTCAAAAAATGTTGCCCTGGCTGCTCAGCGATTTGCTGCCGATTGAATCGGTGAGTACCAACTTTTCAGCCGGAGCGATCCTTCAAGGAATTGTTTTGGGACTTTCCGTGGCCGTTTTATTTGCGCTGCTGCCTTTGTCCGGCATCCTGAAAACATCACCGCTGCGCACGCTGCGCGCTTCTTTTGAGGAAAATACCGAAACCTCGGGGCGGCCCGATTTGCTGCGCTTGGGCGTGTATTCGTTGATTCTGTTGTCCATCTTTGGTTTTACCTGGTGGCTGGTGCGCGATTGGACAGAGACTTTTTTCTTTATGGGAGGCATTGCCGCCGCTTTTTTGATTTTGTGGGGCATTTCCAAATTGCTGACGGTTGTCCTGCGCCGCTTTTTCCCAAAAAAATGGAGTTACATCGCCCGGCAGGGTATTGCCAATTTATTCAGGCCTGAAAACCAGACGGTTTTGCTGGTGGTCACGATCGGCCTGGGCACCATGCTGCTGTCCACCTTGTTTCTGATTCAAAACCTGCTGTTGAAACAGGTGGAGTTCTCCGGCAGCGGCAATCAGCCGAATATGATCCTTTTTGATATTCAGTCCGGCGAAAAAGATAGCGTGGCGGCTTTGGTACAAGCCACCGGCATGCCGCTCATGCAGCAGGTTTCGGTGGTCACCACCCGCATAGAAACCATCGACGACCGCACCAAAGCGCAGGATGAAGCCGACTCTACCAATGCCATGCCGCGCTGGGTCTGGGATCGCGAATACCGCGTCACTTTTCGCGATACGCTGATCGATACGGAAGAAATCCTCGAAGGGGAATGGGTGGGAACCCACACGCCCGGCCAACCCGTCAAAGTGTCCATTTCCGACGGCCTGCAAAAAGCCATGAAGGCCAAAATAGGTACCCGAATCGTGTTCAATGTGCAGGGCACCCGGCTCGAATGTGAGGTGGGCAGCGTGCGAAAAGTGGATTTCAACCGGGTGCAGACCAACTTTCTGGTGCTGTTCCCTACGGGCGTACTGGAGCAGGCGCCACAATTTCACGTGGTCATTTCGCGGGTGAGCAGCGCCGAACAATCCGCGCGTTTCCAAAGCGAATTGGTGCGGCGCTTCCCCGGCATTTCGGCTATCGACCTGACACAAATACTAAAATCGGTGGATGAAATACTGGGCAAAGTATCTTTTGTCATTCGTTTTATGGCGCTGTTCAGCATCCTGACCGGACTGCTGGTACTTATCAGTTCCATTTATCAGGGCAAATTTGCGCGAATCCGCGAGAGCGTGCTGCTGCGCACCCTGGGCGCGAGCCGCCGCCAGATTCTGCTGATCAATGCCCTGGAATATTTTTTACTCGGCGCACTGGCCTGCCTGGCGGGTATCGGTTTATCGGTAGCGGGCGCCTGGGCATTGGCGCGTTTTGCTTTCAAAATTCCGTTTCAACCCGAATGGTGGCCACTGATCGCCACTTTCGGTATTATCACCATTATCACGGTGCTGATCGGGCTGTTTAACAGCCGGGAAGTGGTGAACAAGCCGCCGCTGGAGGTTTTAAGAGCCGAATCTTAAAAGTCCGTTGTAAGTGCGAAGTCGACAGT
>JALHMA010000209.1:0-3185 GCA_022844265.1 Saprospiraceae bacterium
TACGACGCAGGAGCAAGTGACATCTCGTAGCGGAAAATTATATTGAGAAACGGCCGTGAAGAGATGTCACTTGCTCCTGCGTCGCAAATGACACCTCTTTACTACCCTTAAGTCAACGACATTGGGCTTAAGCCCCCGGAGGCAGGTCGCTTTTAATAAAAAACGGTACTTCCGTATAACTTAATTTCAGTTAAAATGTTTTATTAAAAACCTGTAAATCAATTATTTAATTATTTATTTAAAGATAAAAAGTTTCCGACAATCTACAAATAATGTCCCTTTTTTGGGAAATAATGTCTGTTACTTTTGTATCATCAGAAGAATACCAATCTCAAACCGATTCCATTCAGGGTACTCTGACTACTTTCAAACACACACACAACTACTTAATCAAAAACTACGCCGCCATGGAAACGAGCAACAAAATTAACGTCCTCGGGAAACTTCCGATTCTGGCATCACTGGCAGTAGATGAACTGGAACAAATTGCAACAATCGCCACTTTCCGGCGGGTTGCCAAATTCCAGTTCATTTTTATGCCGGATGAAGTCGCCGACTACGTTTATATTTTGCTGAAAGGCAGGGTAAAAACAGGCACTTTTTCGGCGGAAGGACGTGAAGTCATCAAAGAAATTTTACAACCGGAAACTTTTTTCGGCGATTTGGCCCTCACCGGCGAAACCAAAAGAAGCGATTATGCCCAGGCCCTGCACGACGACGTGGAGTACCTGGCGATCCGCGTGGTTGATTTCCAGCAATTGATGCAGCAAAATCAACGGCTCATTTTTGCCTGTATGCACCACCTGACGCAACGCCTGCAGCGGGTGGAAGATCGCCTGGCCAAATTAGTGCTCAAAGACGCCCGCGAACGCATCATCGAGTTTCTGGTGGAGACCGCCGGCAAGGAAGGCCGGCGCGTAGGTTACGAAACCCTCGTAAAACACCACCTGACACAACAGGATATTGCCAATCTGACCGGTACCAGCCGGCAAACCGTCACTTCGGTGCTCAATGACCTGCGCAAATCCAACCTCATCTATTTCAACCGGAATAGTATTTTGATCCGGGATGTGGAGAAACTGGCTTGATCTCAGTGTTTGGTGTATGGTGTTTAGTGTTTGGGGCGCTTCGCCTGTGGCAACTGTAGGTATATTAGCCTAAACTACTCACAGTTGTCAAACTCGAAGCGCCCTAAACACTAAACACCATACACTAAACACTATTTCTTGATCCACCCGACCGGATTGATCCGCTCTTTCTGGTGCCACAGTTCAAAGTGTAGCTCCGACGCTCCGGTAATAGGGTTGTTGCTCACTTTGCCAATGACCTGTTTGGAGCGCACCTGATCCCCTTTCGTTAAGTTGGTTTCAGCCAGGTTGGTGTACACCGTGTAGTAGTCGCCGTGCTGAATAATAACCGTATAGTCATGGCCGGGGATAAATTGTACGCCTGCCACAATCCCTTCGTGTACTGCCCGTACGGTGGCTGATTCTTCCGTTCGGATATCGATACCGTTATTGGTAATACTGATGGTTTTGATCGTGGGATGTTGTTGTTTGCCGAAACCCCTGGAAATAAATCCGCTTTCAACGGGCCAGGGCAAGCGACCTTTGTTGCGGCGGAAAGTAAAAGACTGGTTGTCTTCCGCTGCTTCCGGCTTGAGGGCCGGTTCTGATGCGCTGTTCGTTTTTGCGGCCACAGATGTGTTTCCCGCCTTACCCGCCTGGTTAGCCGGTTTGTTCGCTACCGGTGGCGCCGGAGCAGGGGCGGCTGCAACCGGCTGTGCGCGCCTCGATTCTTCCGCGCGTTTGCGCACTTCCTCCTGGATAACATTTTCAATCGACCGGTTGAGCTGTTCGTGCGCTGTTTGTTTTTTCTGTAAATCCTGTTTCAGCCTTTCCTCGTCCTTGCTCAGAAATTTCAGGGTTTCGTCTTTTTGTACCAGGTCGTTGGAAAGGGTTGCTTTTTGACCTTGCAGCGAGATCAGGAGTTCTTCTTTTTCCAGGCGTGTTTCCCGGATGCTTTTTATTTTTTCAGCCAGCATGGCTCGGGTTGCGGCAATGGCATCTGCCTGTTGCTTGCGGAAACGGTCGTATTTGCGCAAAAAAAGCCAGCGGCGAAAGGCCTGATTGAGGCTTTCCGCCGATAAAATATACAAAAGGGGATTGCTAATACTTTTGCGGCGGTAGGCATTGCGCACCATTTTGCCGTATTCCTGCTGCATCTGCTCGATATCCTGCGTGAGCGAAACGATGACGTTTTCATTGCGCAGCAAGTTTTCATCAGCGGCGGCTACTTCGTCCTGAATGTTGCGAATCAGTTTTTCACGGCTTTCAATCTGGCTTTGCAGGGCCAGGTATTTGTCATAAGTCGCTTCCCGGGTTTGCGCAGTTTTTTTAATCATCCGCTCGGTGGTCGTAATGTCGCGGATAATTTTTTTGCGTTTTTCCTCCAGTTCCTTTTTGGATTGCGCCAGCATCACAGCAGGCAACAACAGGAGCAACAGCAGGATTCGGATGCCTGTCGTGTTATTGCCCGCGCTCATAGTGAGGGGGAATTTCAAAGCGGTAATTTTTCGGAACATTGATTTCAACATCTGAAAATTCAATTTCAAGGCGCATCGTCCCACTCTCAGGACTAAAGGCTTCTATGCGGCGAAGGTACGGAAACCATTGAGCCTCAGGCACTTTTTTATAATTTTCAAAACCCAGTGAGACCAATCGGGCATCTTTTTGCTGCACGAATGACTCTTGTGTCAGTAAAAAGTTGCCTTCCTGTAATCTGTAATCGGCGCCCAGCTGACCATCGTTGCCGCGCAACCTGTGCTGTCCCTCCGCCAGGTCGGCTTCCAGTTGCATCCCTTCCGAAACCCAGGCCGATGCCAGCAGGGTTTGTTGCAGGAGACCGAATCCGGCAGGCAGGTTGTACTGGCGCTGCAAAGCCGCGAGCGATTGAAGCGTGCAGGTCTTTTCGAGGCGGTTCAGGGTGATGACGGAGTCGGGGGTAATTAATACCCGAGCAACTTCAATGCCAAACTTCTTGACGTTCAACCACATAACACTATCCTTGATCCAGATCAGGTTGGCATTGGCCGAAATGGACTGGCCATTTCCTTCTACAAAAATTTTGGCCTGCGCATTCAGGTGTTTCACTTTTGATAAATCCCTGCCTTTCAGTTTTTTGAG
>JALHMA010000209.1:3285-9955 GCA_022844265.1 Saprospiraceae bacterium
AGGCGCAGATAGAACGCCAATGCTTCTGTCTGATTGTGAAGGCCTTCGTGCTCTTTTGCCAGGGCAAAAAGGATAAAGGCGTCATTGGGAGACGATTCAAGCAGGCGGGTGAGGTGTTGGAGGCGTTGGGACATGTGGGTGGAGTTTTTTACCTTTTACCACATATACACATAGGTTTAAACATAGGACACATAGCCGTAGAGTACTCTAAAGTATGTGTTCTATGTTTAAACCTATGTGCCTATGTGGTAAAACATAATAATAGCGAAATTTCGCTGAACATTATTTTTTTGTGCTGAACCTTGTTTGTATCTTCGCGGCGCAAAAATAGAATATACCCGGGAGCAAAGTGCTGCCTTAACCATTATTTAGTAAGTGCCAACATAAAATCAGTTTGAGTTGTTTTTTATACAAATGCTTGAGTATCAAGCCCGATAACTAATAACTGGTAACCGACAACTACTTAACCTGTTCAAAATGAAATTATTAGTTTGTATCAGCCAAACGCCCGACACCACCGCGAAAGTCTCTTTCAAATCGGACGGTAAGGAGTTTGATGCAGCCGGCGTTCAATTTATTATGAATCCGTACGACGAGTGGTACGCCCTCGTCCGCGCCTGCGAACTGCGGGAAGCCCTCGGCGGCTCGGTGACGGCCCTGAACGTAGGTCCCGCCGCCAACGAGACCACCATCCGCAAAGCGCTGGCAATAGGGGCCGACGATGCCGTTCGTATCAATGCAGACCCGAAAAGCGCCGGTTTTGTAGCCAAACAAATAGCCGAATATGCCCGCAGCCAAAACTTCGACATTATATTTTTCGGCAAAGAAACCATCGACTACAACGGCTCCGAAGTAGGCGGCATGGTGGCCGAATACCTCGAGCTGCCATACATTTCTTATGCCTCCAAATTGGAACTGAACGGCAACACCGCTACCCTCGAACGCGATATTGAAGGCGGCGTGGAAGTGTCGGAGGTCGACCTGCCGTTCGTGGTGAGCGCTTCCAAAGGTATGGCCGAGCAACGTATCCCCAATATGCGCGGTATTATGACTGCCCGCACCAAACCGCTGGTAGAAGTAGCGCCTGTGGACTATGAAGAATCCGCCAAAGCCGTGCAATTCACGTTGCCGCCCGCCAAAGCCGGCGTAAAACTGATCGACCCGGAAAATATGGACGAACTGGTGCGACTGCTGCACGAGGAAGCCAAGGTAATTTAGTGATGAGTTATGAGTGATGAGTTATGAGTTATTGATGTTTCAGGCTGGAATGAGAAAGAATGCATACTCCATTTCCCCATTCCAGGCTGAAACACCAATAACTCATAACTCATAACTCATCACTGATAACTCATCACCGATAACCAATAA
Organism: Saprospiraceae bacterium; assembly: GCA_022844265.1. Lineage (GTDB taxonomy): Bacteria > Bacteroidota > Bacteroidia > Chitinophagales > Saprospiraceae > M3007. The sequence goes on from JALHMA010000209.1 coordinate 4,654, forward strand.
CAGATAACTAATAACAAATAACTAAAATATGGTTCTTGTTTTTGCGGAATCTCCCCGCGGCGTTATAAAAAAATCGGCTTTCGAGGCCGTTACATACGGTAAAAAAACGGCTGATCTGCTGGGTACGAGCTGTGTTGCCCTCACTTTGGGTTCGGTTAAAAATGCCGGCGAACTGGGCGTTTACGGCGCTTCCAAGGTGCTCCATATCGCAGATGCTGCTTTCGATCATTTTGATAGCCAGGCCGTTGCGGCGGCTATTGCGGCGGTCGCTCAACAACAGGGCGCAACGGTCGTGGTATTAAGCCACAGTTCCACCGGCAAATCGATTGCCGGTCGCCTGTCCATCCGCCTGAATGCGGGTCTGGTGTCCGGCGTGAACAGCCTGCCGACGGTAAACGGTGCTTCTTTACACGTAAAAAAGACCGTTTTTTCGGGAAAAGCCATTGCGGAATATGAAATCAACAGCACAGTGAAAGTGCTCTCCCTGATGGGCAACGCCGTCAAACCCGAAGCCACCGGCGCTGCTGTTACGGTAGAAAATGTTGCTGCTACTGCACAGGGTCGTATCCGCGTAAAAGAAGTAAAAACCCAGGAAGGGATTGTGCCGCTGCCGGAAGCCGAAATTGTGGTTTCCGCAGGCCGGGGCATGAAAGACCCAGCCAACTGGGGCATTGTGGAAGACCTGGCCACTACACTCCAGGCGACCACGGCCTGCTCGCGCCCGGTAGCGGACAGCCACTGGCGCCCGCACCACGAACACGTGGGACAAACGGGCATCGCGATTCGCCCGAACCTCTATATCGCCATCGGCATCAGCGGCGCGATCCAGCACCTGGCCGGCGTCAACAACTCTAAAGTAATTGTTGTGATCAACAAAGACCCCGAAGCACCGTTTTTCAAAGCAGCGGATTACGGTGTGGTGGGTGATTTGTTCGATATTGTTCCGCGCCTGAATACGTCGTTGCAGAAGTTTAAAGCGGCGCACTGAGTTTTTCGAGGTGCCCGCCGTAGAGTTAATTGCAACGCGGATGACACGGATAACGCGGATGTTCACGGATTTTTCCCGCTTTAGAGTTGACACAAAAATTGGACTGTTTTAGTGTATTCTCGTTTTTTTTGAGAAAACAAGTCAACTCTAAGTCGGAAAAATCCGTAAACATCCGCGTTATCCGTGTCATCCGCGTTGCAATTAACTCTACGGCGGGCATCTCGAAAAACGCCCCTCTCTGCGTTTTTTTTACCTACTCCGCATCCAAATACCCACGACCTGTGTTTTTATTATTATTTTTGCGCCCGCAATAGATTTGTCCGGCGCAATACCCGTATTGAACCCGGAGCATTTTGCATCCCATTTTCCTGACAAGAACCTTTATCTAATTGATAATGAGACGTATAGAACTCGACATCGTGGCTCTTTCACATAGCATGACGCAGTCACACAATTACGCTGTGGTACTGGGCGAGCGCAAAGGACAGCGCCGTCTGCCGATCGTTATTGGCAGTTTTGAAGCGCAAGCGATCGCGGTGGCCATGGAACGTATGGTGCCCAATCGGCCGCTGACCCACGATTTATTCAAAAGTACGCTCGACACTTTCGACATTCAGTTGAAAGAAGTGGTCATCAATAACCTGCTGGATGGCATTTTTTACGCCCGTCTGATCTGTGTGCGTGAAGGCGAGTTATTTGAAATTGACTCCCGTACCTCGGATGCGATTGCCATGGCGGTGCGTTTCGAGTGCCCGATTTTCACCTACGATTTTATCCTCGAAGCCGCCGGTGTAGTGCTGGAGGAGCAGGAAGATGGCAGCCTGCGCGCAGCACAGGTAGCCGGCAATATGGACAGCGACGCCATCGAAACACTGTCGATGGATACCCTGCAAACAAAATTGCAGGAAGTACTGGAAGCCGAAGACTACGAAATGGCTGCGAAGATTCGGGATGAGATCAAAAGGAGACAGGAGAAGGATTGAAGGGCAAAAGGCAAGGGGCAAAAGGCAAAAAAGCCTGCGCTTGGCCTTGTTAAAGATAAAAGAAGGGTCGGTTCGCTGTGTGGCGGGTCGGCCCTTCTTACGTACCGGCTGCTTTAGCCGCCGGAAAACGCTCGAGCAAGGCACATACTCTGCCCGTTTCCGCATCCGGCAGATAAAGCAGCCGGTACATGCTACTTGAAAGATCGCCTTTGCCGAAGCCTGATGCTCACAAAAAAGAGGAGAAAAAACAAACCCGGCAGATGGCGTCCCCAATGAAAAGAGGGCATCGGGCGACTGGGGTCTATAGCGGCCGCTTCTACCGAGGAATTATAACTTTTAACCCCAAAATAGAGGGAGGCGCTCCAACAGCACAACAGGATGAAGATGAAAATTTCCGGCCAGTAGGAACGCGACGGTGCGTGGAAAGGCTTCATAAAGGATGGGTTTGCAGGTTAGTAAGTGAATGTTTTTGTAAAGATACTTTTTCACGACAGTTTTGCCGAGCGTGCGCATCCTGCCGTATCTTGCCCCGCTTTCACCGCCTAACATCTATCTAAGTACTTCATCGATATTAGTTTAGATTAAATTGTTTACAAATGCTTGATTATCAACAACTGATAACCAATAACTAATAACGGATAACTACCTATGCTTTCTGATATTGAAATCGCGCAGTCTGCAACCCCCCAACGAATCACCTCCCTCGCCGCCGAAAAACTCGGCATCCCCGATGAAGTCCTCGAACCTTACGGGCATTTTAAAGCCAAAGTCGACCTGGCCTACCTCGACCGGCTTCCCGAACGGCCCGGCAGCAAACTGATCCTGGTGACCGCCATCAGCCCAACGCCTGCGGGGGAGGGCAAAACAACCGTCAGCGTCGGTCTGGGCGACGGGCTCAGCCGCATCGGCCAAAAAACATTGATCTGTCTGCGCGAGCCCAGCCTCGGCCCTGTGTTTGGCATGAAAGGCGGCGCTGCGGGCGGCGGCTACGCTCAGGTGATTCCGATGGAGGACATCAACCTGCATTTTACCGGCGATTTTAGCGCGATTGCCCTGGCAAACAACCTGTTAGCGGCACTCATTGACAACCATATCCACCAGGGAAACGCGCTGGGCATCGATGTGCGCAGGGTGACCTGGAAACGTGTGGTCGATATGAACGACCGTGCCTTGCGCGAAACGGTGATTGGCCTGGGCGGCAAGTCCAACGGCTACCCGCGTGAATCGGGTTTCGATATTGTGGTGGCTTCCGAAGTGATGGCGATTTTTTGTTTAGCCACCTCGCTCAACGACCTGAAAGAACGGCTGGGCAATATTGTGATCGGCTACACCAACGACCGCAAGCCCGTAAGTGCCCGCGACCTGCACGCCCACGGCGCAATGACGGTGCTGTTGAAAAACGCGCTCAAACCCAACCTGGTTCAAACGCTGGAACACACGCCCGCTTTCATCCACGGCGGCCCGTTTGCCAATATCGCACACGGCTGCAATTCCGTGATCGCTACCAAAAATGCGCTCAAATTAGCCGACTACGTCATCACGGAAGCCGGTTTCGGTGCCGACCTCGGCGCGGAAAAATTTATCGACATCAAATGCCGGAAAGCCGGATTGCGCCCGGATGCTATCGTACTGGTGGCTACGCTGCGGGCCTTGAAATACCACGGCGGCGCCGACCTGAAAGAACTCAACCACGAAAACCTGGAAGCGCTGGAGCGCGGTTTTACCAACCTGGAACGCCACCTTCACAATATACGGCAGCACTACGGCTTGCCCTGCGTGGTGGCAATTAACCATTTCACCTTCGATACGGAAGCGGAAATCAACTTGCTACAGCAAAAACTGGCGCCTTATGATGTGCCGGTGGTGGTTTCCCGGCACTGGAGCGAAGGTGGAAAAGGCTCGGAAGACCTTGCCCGGGCAGTTGTCGACATCACCAAAAATGAACCGGTGGACTTTCATTTTTTGTACGACGACGAGATGCCCTTGTGGGAAAAAATGAAAACTATCGCTACCCGGATTTACGGCGCAGCCGACATCAGCGCCGATGCCGATGTGCGCAAGCAAATCAAAAAATGGCAGGAAACGTACGGGCATTACCCCGTGTGCGTCGCCAAAACGCAGTACTCTTTTTCCACCGATCCCAAGTCGCTGGGCGCCCCGTCCGGCCACGTGGTGCATATCCGCGAAGTGCGGCTGGCAGCCGGCGCCGAATTTATCGTGATGGTTTGCGGCGATATTATGACGATGCCGGGATTGCCGAAAGTACCGTCAGCGGAGAAGATTGATGTAGATGCGGAGGGAAAAGTGGTGGGGTTGTTTTGAGTTATGAGTTATAAGTTATGAGTTATTGGTATTTCAGGCTGGCAAAAGAATGAAAGTATCATCCATTTCCCCCATGCCAGCCTGAAACACCAACAACTCATAACTCATAACTTATAACTCATCCCTCATTCCCCCCTAATGAATAACCACTTTTTTCACCCAACGTTTCCCGGCACTGCGGATTTCCAGCAGATAAACACCTTTATCCAGCTCGGGGATTTCTATCTGGATTTGATTAGTCCCGGCAGCATCCAATACATCCCAATGTTTAACCTGCTGACCCATTAGATTTACAACACGTAATTGTACAGATCCTCTCCAGGGCCGGTTTACTACCAGGTTGAACCTGCCGCCAGATGGATTCGGATAAATGTCTAACCTGATCGGAATCTGAAGGTCAGGCAAAAATTCTACCTGTTTGCAGATAGAGTATTTGCATTCTACCTGGTTCACCAAGTCCATTCGACGCACTTCCATGCAGACTTTGAAGGTTCCAAGGCCCGGATAGGTATGCGTGATGGAGGCGTTGCCATAGGTCGTGTCCGTCTGAGGAGTGTCGCTCCAAGACCAAACGACCTGGTCGCAATTAGCCAGAATTGCACCCGGGGAGAAGACTGCGGTACTGGGCGGCGCAGGCAAAATGGTACAGTTTATCCCCTGTATGCTCAATATTTCGAACTCGGGATCACAAATGCAAAGCGCCGGGCATTCCGGTAACACAATGCAGTCATAGAAATTACAACAATTGATGTGCAGCGAGTCCTGTATTTCGTGCAATGCAACGGTGAAACAGACGGTATCCCCTGCTACGGCTGGAGCAGCGAGTGTCAAGTTGTAAGCGAATGAACTACCGGACGGTAGACCGCCGGGGAATGTAATTGTTTGGTTGGTCAAACCCGGCGGCGAGGTGTAGACGATATGCGCTTCTCCCATTGTGAAACCCGAGGTATTCACAATGACACCACTATAGTTCCAGGAGCCATCGTCATTGCATAAGATCGGAAGAGCA
>JALHMA010000210.1 GCA_022844265.1 Saprospiraceae bacterium
ATAGCGCCGGTACTCCACAGATAGGAAGTGGCGCCCGCAGGTACGCACAGTTGGGTTGTTTGCCCTTCGCAGAGGAGATTATCGCCGGTAATGGTGCAAATGGGAAGCGGGTTGACAATCACTGTTTTGCTACAAACACTGCTACATCCGTTTTCATCGGTTACGGTAACAGCATACGTTCCCGCTGCATTGACGGTAATACAATTCGTCGTTGCCCCGGTGCTCCACAGATAAGAAGCTGCGCCGGCAGGTACACACAGTTCGGTCATTTGCCCTTCTTCACAGAGGAAATCATCGCCGGTGATGGTACATATCGGCGGCGGGTTGATGACAACCATCTGGCTACACACGCTGCTGCATCCGCTTGCATTCGTAACGGTAACGGAGTATAAGCCCGCTGCATTGACGGTAATACAATTCGTCATAGCGCCCGTACTCCAGAGGTAAGAAGCCGCGCCGGCTGGTACGCACAACTGGGTTGTTTGCCCTGGTGCGCAGATAAAATCATTGCCGGTTATAGTACAAATGGGGAGGGGAACCATAGAAACGGTCAGGCTACAGATGCTGTTGCATCCGTTTGCACTGGTAATCGTAACCGAATAAGTGCCTGCGGCATTTACCGATATACAATTCGTGGTGGCCCCGGTGCTCCACAAATAAGCAGTGGCGCCGGCAGGCACACAAATCTGGGTGGATTGCCCTTCGCAGATAAAATTATTGCCGGTGATCGTGCAGGTTGTCAACGGGTTAACAATCACGGTCTTGCTGCAGATGCTGGTGCATCCGCCTGCATTGGTTACGGTGACTGAATACGTTCCCGCTGTGTTGATGGTAATACAATTCGTAGTGGCTCCGGTGCTCCACAAGTAAGCAATTGCGCCGGGCGCTACACAAAGTTCGGTTGATTGCCCTTCCGCACAGATGAAATCATCGCCGGTGATGGTACAAACCGGTGTCGGATTGACCGTAATTATTTTGGTACAAACGCTGCTGCATCCGTTTTCACTTGTGACGGTAACGGAATAGGTTCCTGCGCTTACCATAATACAATTGGTCGTTTCGCCGGTGCTCCACAAATAGGACGCGGCGCCCGGAGGCACACAAATCTGGGTTAATTGTCCGGGTGCGCATACGAAATCGTCTCCGGTGATGGTACAGACCGGCAACGGATTAACTGTGACGGTCGTGCTACAAACGCTGCTGCATCCGCTTGCATCCGTTACAATAACCGTATAAATACCTGCCGTGCTAACGGTAATACAATTCGTGGTTGCTCCGTTATTCCATAAATAGGAAGCGGAGCCGGCAGGCACACAGAGTTGTGTGGACTGTCCCTGGCAGATAGAATTGTCGCCCGTGATTGTACAGACAGGTGGAGGAGGCATGACCACCAGCACGCTGCAAACGCTGCTGCAACCACCCATGTTGGTGACGGTCACCGCGTACGTTCCCGCTGTGTTGACGGTGATACAATTCGTGGTTGCACCGGTATTCCATAAGTAGGAAGTGGCGCCTGCAGGTACACAAAGAAGCGTTGATTGGCCCGAGCAGATAGAAAGATTTCCGGAGATGGTACAAACGGGTGGCGGTACAACCGTGACAGCCTGGCTACACACGCTGCTGCATCCATCGGCATTGGTGACGGTCACTGCGTATGTTCCCGCTGTATTTACGGTGATACAATTGGTGGTTGCACCGGTGCTCCACAAATAGGAAGCGGCGCCGGCAGGCACACACAGTTGTGTGGACTGGCCCGCGCAAATGGAAGGATTACCCGTGATGGTACAGACGGGGAGGGGGTTCACGTTTACGGTCGCGTTACAGACGCTGCTGCATCCAGCAGCACTGGTCACCGTAACAGAATAGTTACCTGCTGCGCTCACGGTGATACAATTGCTTGTTTGACCGTTGCTCCACAAATAGGAAGCGGCGCCGGCAGGCACACACAGTTGTGTGGACTGGCCCTGGCAGATGGAAAGACCGCCCGTGATGGTACAGATAGGCAGGGGCGCTAAGACAACTGCCTGGCTACAAATGCTGCTGCATCCGGCTGAATTGGTTACAGTAACAGTATATGTTCCTGCTGCGCTCACGGTGATACAATTGGTCGTTGCACCGTTGCTCCACAAATAGGAAGCAGCGCCGGCAGGTACACACAGTTGTGTGGACTGGCCCGCGCAAATGGAAGGATTACCTGTGATGGTACAAACGGGCAAGGGGCTGACAGTAACTGCCTGGCTACAGATGCTGCTGCAACCGGCTGAATTCGTTACGGTAACAGTATATGTTCCTGCTGCGCTCACGGTGATACAATTGGTCGTTGCACCGTTGCTCCACAAATAGGAGGCTGCGCCGGCAGGTACACACAGTTGTGTAGACTGGCCCGCGCAAATAGAAGGATTACCGGTGATGGTACAGATGGGCAGTGGAGTTACGATAACTGCCTGGCTACAGACGCTGCTGCATCCGGCCGCATTGGTCACCGTTACTGCGTATGTTCCCGCTGTATTTACCGTGATACAATTGGTTGTTGCTCCGTTGCTCCACAAATAGGAAGCGGCGCCGGCTGGTGCACAAAGTTGTGTGGACTGGCCTGCGCAAATGGAAGCATTACCCGTGATCGTGCAGATGGGCAGCGGGTTCACGTTTACCGTTACACTGCAAACGCTGCTGCAACCGGCGGCACTGGTCACGGTAACGGAATATGCGCCTGTTGCGCTCACCGTTATACAATTGGATGTTGCTCCGGTGCTCCATAAATAAGAAGCGGCGCCGGCAGGCACACAAAGTTGTGTGGACTGACCCGCGCAGATGGAAGTGGCCCCTGTGATCGTACAGACAGGCAGGGGATTTACCGTAACCGCCTGGCTACAAACGCTGCTGCATCCGGCTGCATTGGTTACGGTCACGGTGTAAGTACCTGCTGTGCTGACGGTGATACAATTGGTCGTTCCGCCGTTGCTCCACAAATAGGAAGCCGCTCCGGCAGGCGCACAAAGTTGTGTTGATTGTCCCGCACAAATGCTGGTATTGCCCGTGATCGTACAAACGGGCGCGGCATTAACGATAACCGTCGCGCTACAAACGCTGGTACACCCGGCTGCACTGGTTGCAGTAACAGAATAGGTGCCTGCTGCGCTTACGGTGATACAATTCGATGTTCCGCCCGTACTCCACATATAAGAAGCCGCACCGGCAGGCGCGCACAGTTGTGTGGATTGGCCTGCGCAGATAGAAGTGGCCCCTGTGATGGTACAGATGGGCAAGGGATTTACAGTAACAATAATGGTGTTGGATGTTGCGCTGCCGCAACTATTCGAATTGGTAACGGTATAAGAACCGCTTGTGGTGACGGTGATGGACGACGTGGTGGCTCCATTGCTGAAAACTCCGCCACAATTGCCTGAAAGTGTAACACTTCCGCCTGCGCAAAATGTGGTTGGTCCACCTGCTGTAATGACTGAGGGGCTGGGACCTTGATTGTTAATATCCACAAAATTGTTGTGCAAGGCAATAGCGCCGGTGCGTGTAAGCGCCCTGCCGAAAAGAGATGAGCCTTCTAATAATTCGATGGCTCCGTTGCCAATCAGGTTGCCCCTGAAAACGGAACCCCCGCCTAATTCAAATGCCCCGTTTACCTGCCAATATACATTGCATATCGAGGCGCCGTTGATCAGAATGACGTTGGAAAAAGTGGTGGTCGATAAAGCGCCGTTTATCTGGAAAACAAAAACAGCATCCGGATCACACTCTCCGTCTAAGATCAAATCTCCACTTAAATCTGCCGCTGACCCTACACAGTAAACATTCGGGGTAAGTATCTGTCCGCCTCCAAAGGGCGTTCCTAAAACCTGTCCGCAGGTAAGGCCGGCTAAAAAGGCATACGCCCCATTTACGGCCGTAGTCGCTGCTACTGCTTCGGGGTCAGCCACATGGATAGTTCCATTTAATACTCCGGGCGGAAAGCCGGTGAAGGCGCCTACTCTGGTGCCGACATCGCCTGTCACATTGGTGGAGTTTCCATTAACTGAAAATGCTCCGGCTCCGGTAAACAATACAAAACCAGACGCAGCGCCCAGTGAAGGCACTTGTCCGTAATTCAAATGTGGGATTAAAAAAAAAAGGAAGGTCATTGGAATAAGTAGCAACTTTCTCATCATTAAACTTTTTTTATTATGTGAAACGAATTTTGTTGCCTCAAAGGTGCCTTCCTTCATGGCCGCGATTGTTACACATTTCTAAAAAAAAGTTACAATATTCACACTTTAATACCCCGAAAATATTAGTTTGATTCTGCAACGTGCTTCACAAACAGGGTAAGTCCCTCAGCGCCAAATTCGGCGCCGGTGTAAATAAGTTTTTCGCCGTCTGTCTTAAATTCGAGTGAAATACTGTCTTTATCGCCTATACGTCGCAGACTGAGCAACAAGTTGCTGTTGTTGGTCGTCCAGGTGCCGGTATCTACCACTAACGGGTTTTTATCCAGGTAATCGGTGGTCATTTTGGCGCTGCCTTCCGGCGTTAAACTCAGGCTAATGACCTTTCCCGGGGTGGAGATCGACTTCAGGCTGGCCTGGTAATGCGCTTCCGTACTGATGGAAAATGTGTGTCCCTGTTGTTCAGGGGAATGGCTGCTGCCGGTGCCTTCCGGTTGTGGAGGCCCTGTATTGGGGTTGGGCGCTTCCCCTCTACTGGTGCATGCCCCGAATAAAAGAGTAATGAATAAGGCTAACAGGATCGTTCTCATGGAGGTTGAAAAGTTTGTAATAAGTAAAAGGGCAAAATTGCAAGGGGCAAAAAGCAATGTATACTGAAAGTTGAGTGGTTGAGCATGTTGAAAGTTGAGAAAGCATTGGTAATCACCGAATTACTCGTTCTTCTCGTTCAAAACCACTTTGTGTTGACTATAGATGCTTGATTATCAGCACTTATAACCAATAACTAATAACGGATAACTATTCAGGCGGACATCGCAAATAATTCCTGGTAGGCGTCTTCTCTTTTCGCTATGATTTCCTGGTTTTGCATAATTTTTAATGAAGTCACACACGAATGGAACAGAAGACTTTGGCACAGCGATTTTTTTGTTTCCAGCAGTGATTTATCTGCTTTTAACTGAAAAAAGAGCATGATTAAAATCTCTTCTGCGGGCGGGCCTTCATCTACCACCCAAAGGATGGCCACATACATCATCAGGGCATATTTGTCGTATAGATATTGCCAGCCCTGAGGGTTGTTTTGCGCTATCAATTCAACAATTTCTATATCAGACTTTAGGATGTGTTGAGTTGCCATTTTTATGATGTTAATGTAACTGGTTAGTGTTTTATGATGGGCACTAAATAAATTATACAGATGGATTTTATTAGATTTTTCATGCTCCCTGGTCTTCTTCTAAATCGTTGTGGTTATCTCCACCTAAACTATAATAGTTATTTTCTTCATCTTCATTTCCGATGGCTTCCTGTTCATCATCCAGTTCAGAACCGGGCACATCCAAATCATCGCCCGACAAATCGTCGTCGAAATCTTTTTCATTATTTAAACCGTCTTTTTCGTTTTCGCTGAAATCCTTTCCTGTAGTAATATCCTCCTCATCTATATTGTCTTCTTTTTGAGATTGGTTATAAATGTCTTCATCGGCAGGGTACAAGGGATATCCGGAAAGATTGGCTTTCTTGTCAGCGCCTGCATTTTGACCGGGCGGAGTGGTGTTGTCGCTTATAATTTTCATGAAATCAATAATTTAAAATAATCAGCAGGGCAACCGTCTGTAAGGAGACAATAGCCGAATGATTGATGGAAAGATGGAATTGGTAAGACTGCCGTTTTAGATACGGACGTTTTGCAGGGAATCTAACAGCCCGAAAGCGCGGAGCAACCACAGGACCAGCACAATCACAACGACTACGTTGAGGATTCTTTTGATCTTGCCATCCATGGGAATATAGGTGTTTACCAACCAGAGGAGAACGCCGACAATAATTAAGGTGATTAGAACGGTAGTGAGTGACATCTTACAGAGTTTTAAATGAATAATAATCCAAAGGTATGATGCCGTATTCCGGGTACTGTTACATAACTTTTTAAAATAGTTACATTATTCACACATTTATTAGGAAGGGATGATGAATGATAAATGATAAATGACCGAGCGTGATGTCGGACATCACGCTCGGTCATTTATCATTCATCATTTATCATTCATCATTCATCATTCATCACCCCTCAAACCCTCTTACTTCTTAGGCTCCAAAGCCTTCTTCGCCGCTTTTGCTTTTTTCTTGAAGAATCCGCGCAGTAAAAAACTGTGTTGCACCGCTTCCAGGTCTTCATCCAGTTTTTTGGAACCGCTTTCCAGGTTTTTGAGGGTTTGTTTTAAGTGGGCGCCTGTTTTTTCATCGTGCAGCAAAACGCCGATAGAAGACCTGGGGTTGCTCCCGGCTTCTTTCAGGTTGGCGACAAACAAAGCTGCTGTGTCGGCAATTTCCTGCAACTGCAAAACCGAATTTTTTATGGAATTATAGATGATCGTATCCGTCACGAAGTCATTGGCGAGGGTACCTTCTTTGTTCAGTCCGGCGCTGAATGTAGCCAGCGAACCTGTCAGTTCCTGTGCTTTGGCAGATGCATTTTTGAGCGTAGCCGCTGCGGTGTTGATGTTCCGGTATAAGTCGTCGTCGTTCAATAATTTACCGACTGTACCTTCATTGGTCGTTAATTTTTTGCTGACAGATTTAATATCGGTCGAAATAGCCATAAAATCGGTGGTAATCGCCAGAATATTTTCATTGTTTTTCTGCAGCGTATTCATCATATCCTCCGTAGAAAAGGTATTTTCGACAGCCAAGGTATCTCCTTCCTGCACCTCGCCGAATTTTGAGGTGCCGCCGTAAATCACCAGGATTTTATTTCCGATCAGTCCATCGGTGCTTATTTTGACCAGCGCGTCTTTCCGGATAAATTGTTGCGCATTAATATCAATCTTCAAACCTACCACCACCTGCGATTCTCCATGCAGGTCTATCCGGTTGACGGTGCCTATTTTTACACCGGAAAACCAGATGCTGTTACCTGCCTGCAAGCCGTTTACATCGTCAAACTGGGAAATTACCTGCATTTTCTTTTTAAAAGTTTCATGCAAGTCGCCGATCATCAGGACGCCTGCAATGAGGAATATCAATCCCAGCAAAACAAAAACTCCTACAATGACAGCGCGCTTATTATTCTTAGGTGATTCACTCATCGGTTATTGTATAAAATTGTACGAAAAGAAATTATTGATCTGTTCATCCTCGGTATTGAACACTTCTTCAAAGGTTCCAACTTTCAAAAATGCACCTTCAATCAACATGGCTACACGGTTGCAGGTGTTTTTAGCGCATGTGAGGTCGTGTGTAATAATAACGGAGCTGGTATTATATCGCTCCTGCACTTCATTGATAAGTGCATTGATTTCTGCACTGGTGGTGGGGTCCAAACCCGATGTGGGTTCGTCGTACAACATGATTTCCGGCTTGAGAATAAGCGTGCGGGCTATACCAATTCTTTTGCGTTGCCCACCGGAAAGGTCGGCGGGCATTTCATTGGATTTATTGGCCAGGCCTACTGCTTCCAGCGCTTCTGCCACAGCCACATCCACTTGTTTTTTAGTAAGGTGTTTCACGTTCATGGTCAGGGGAAATGCCAGGTTCTGGTATACACTCATACTGTCGTAGAGGGCGCTGCTTTGGAACGAAAAGCCGATGCGCAGGCGTAAGTCGTCCAGTTCTTTTCCGGCTAATTTATCAACCTCTTTACCCAATACGATGACCTCGCCTTTATCGGGTCTCAGTAATCCGACGATAATTTTTATTAAAACAGATTTGCCGGAGCCGGATTTGCCGAGTACTGCCACATTCTCCCCTTTAAACACATCCAGGTTAACGTTTTTCAGCACGTCCAGTTCGTCAAAAGATTTGTATAATCCCTTGATAGAAATAACCGTTTCATCTTTATCGATGGTGTGTGTACGTTGAAGGTTTTCCATGTGTTAAAAATGGCGGATCCAGTTGGATACCTGTACGATAATGACTTCTTCAAAAAAGATGAGAAACATGGAAAGCACCACAGCCTCATTGGCGGCTCTGCCAACGCCGCGTGTTCCCTGCGTGGCGTTAAATCCTTTGTAACATCCTACGATGCCGATGGTAAATCCGTAAACTATTGATTTGAATACGGATGAAAACACATCGAGAAAGGAGATATTTGAAAAGGCGTTTTTGTAAAACATTAAGAGGCTGCTCGCCTCTTCCGCGTGGACATTCGTATAGGAGCCGAGCAAGGCCACAAAACTGCAAAACAAGGCCAGCACCGGAATGGTAATCGTGGTAGCAATGACGCGGGTAACAACCAGGTATTTGAATGGATTGATGGCCGAAACCTCCATGGCCTCAATTTGTTCGGTTACTTTCATGGAGCCTAATTCGGCGCCAATACTCGAACCTACCTTGCCGGCACAGATCAGCGCCGTCACCAAAGCGCCCAGGGCCCTGACGATGGCGATGCCTATTAAAGAAGGCAACCAGGAGGTGGCGCCAAAATTCTCTAACGAAGGCCGCGATTGTTTGGTGAAAACGATACCCACAATAAAACCTGTCAGCGTGATCAGTAAAAGCGATTTTAAACCGATCTCGAAACACTGATTAATCACTTCCCGAAAGTGAAAAGGAGGTTTGAACGCTTCCTTAAAAAAACGAAGGGTGAATTGATAGCCTTTGTATACGCCTTCAAAATAGTGGTCGACCCCCTTTGAAAATAAATATTTCCTTGAATTGACGTTTATCCTGTTTTGAAACATGCGCAATGAATTGTAGCCGGGTTTGAATGGTTTGGGGGATTTTAGATATTTTGTCCAGGTTTTTGGGCAGTTTTAAAAAGCAAAGGTCAGACCCTTTATACCGACAACTCTTACACAATTAGTGGAAAGAGTTACAAGATTCACACATGAATTAATAATGATGAATGATAAATGATGAACGATGAATGGCCGAGCGTGATGTCGGACGTCGCGTTCGGCCATTCATCGTTCATCATTTATCATTCATCATTATTAATTCATGTGTGAATCTTGTAACTTTTTCCTGCATTTGTGTAACTTTTTTCAGGTCGAACAGCCAAATCTTTGCAGTGTAATCTTCCAGCAAGACACTCCTGCATGAAAATACCTTTGCTTTCGGGCCTTTCTTCTAAAAACGTTTGGCGCAGGGTGCGTGCTCTGGGGCGGATTTTACGAATCTCCGCCGAAGAATTTATTGCCGACAACGGGCTCAAACTGAGCGCGTCGCTTTCGTACTATACACTCTTTTCTATGGCTCCTATGCTGCTGATCGTTATTTCGATTGGCAGCATTTTGCTTGGTAAAGAGGCCGCTGAAGGCTACCTGTATCTACAGTTTGAAGGCCTGATCGGCCCATTAGGCGCCATGCAATTGCAGGAAATGATCAATAACGTTCGCATTTCGGGCGACACGCCCTGGGTCACCGCAGTGGGCATCATTACTTTTTTTTTCGGCGCAACGGGGGTTTTCATTGAAATTCAGGATTCCATCAATTCGATCTGGTCTATCAGGGCCAAGCCGAAACGAGGTTGGGTACGGTTTCTTTTCACCCGCCTGATTTCTTTTTCGATGGTGGTCGGCATCGGGTTTTTGCTGATGGTTTCGCTCGTTCTGAGCGCATTGCTGAGCCTGATGGATCACTGGATCAACACGCATATTGTCTCCTTTGCGTGGCTGGCATTTATGATCAGCAATATGATTACGATGGGCGCAGTGCTGCTTCTTTTTGCAGTGGTTTTTAAAGTACTGCCCGACGCTGACTTGAAATGGCGCGACGTATTTGTCGGGGCACTTTTCACAGGCATTATGTTCCTGATCGGCAAATCTCTGATCAATCTTTATCTGAGTCGTTCCAC
>JALHMA010000211.1 GCA_022844265.1 Saprospiraceae bacterium
ATTGCCAGCAGCCTGCTCGGATCGGGCAGCGATGCGAAAGATGCGGGAACTGATAACCCACCTGCCAACCCTACCTTCTCGATTCAGGCAGCCTATATCGACGAATTGTGGATCGACCTGCAAAGCAATACAGGCGCCTCTGGAAATGAGGTCGTTATCCCGGTGCAACGCGCTTTCGGTCCGCTTTTCGTGGACAGCCTGGGGTTGGGATGGGAGCAGGGGCCTAAACGGCTGGACTTTATGTTTACGGGAAATGTGAGCCTGGCAGGACTGGAAGTTTCGCTGGTGCGATTGCAAGTGGGTATTCCGGTCACTACCCCGGCAGATTTTGATAAATACACGCTGGGATTGGATGGTTTGGACATCAGTTTCAAACGCGGCAGCATCGTGATCAACGGCGGCTTGCTGGAACAGAAAGAACCCGTCCATCAATACATCGGCGCTGCCATTATTCAGGCCAGTTCATTTACTATCCTGGCCATGGGAGCCTACGCGCAGGTGCCGGAACCTGTCGATCCCGCGCACCCGAACGACCCCGTCAAAACAGTTACTTCGCTGTTCATTTTCGGTGCACTGAAAATACCTTTAGGCGGTCCTCCTGCATTTTTTATCACAGGCGTTGCGGCAGGTTTCGGTTACAACCGTTCGATCAAAATTCCTGCGGTTGAGGATGTTGTTAATTTCCCCTTGTTGTCGGGCGTCATCAACGGCTCCATTACCGACAGCAACGACCCGAAAGATGCCTTGCAGGCCCTGGCCGACGTAGTAGCCCCGGAAGTGGGTGAATACTGGCTGGCAGCGGGCATCACGTTTACTTCGTTTGAACTGATCAATACCGCAGCGGTACTGTTTATCAGTTTTGGAAAAGAGTTTGAAATCAATCTGCTGGGTTTGAGCTGGGCCTCCTTGCCGCCCCAATTGGGCAAAGACAGTGCGCTGGTTTACTTCGAACTGGCCCTCAAAGTCTCCATCCGGCCGGAAGTAGGCATCATTTCGGTAGAAGCGCTGCTCACGCCGAACTCGTTTGTGCTCACCCACGACTGTAAAATAACCGGCGGTTTTGCTTTTTACCTGTGGTATAAAACCAGCACACAAGTCATTAATAAACAACCGGTTACCATTCCGGCGGGCCAGTTTGTGGTCACCCTCGGCGGCTACCATCCGCAATTCCAGGCGCCGCCGTATTACCCTTCCGTTCCCCGTTTGGGTCTTCAATGGAATATGCAGTTCGGCGCCGCCAAACTGAGCATTACAGGCGGTACTTACTTTGCCATCTGTCCGACCGCTGTGATGGCCGGCGGGTACCTGAAAGTGCTGTTTGAACTGGGGCCGATCAAAGCCTGGCTGGATGCGTATGCCAATTTCCTGATCGAGTGGCATCCGTTCTATTTTAACGCCGGTATCGGTATCACCCTGGGCTTTTCGCTGGGTTTCACCATCGGTAGTGTTACGATTTCACTGAAATTCGAGATCGGCGCAAAACTGCAACTGCAGGGGCCGCCCATCAACGGTTCCGTGGAGGTCAACTTGTACATTGTTTCCTTTACCATTCCATTCGGCGATCAACAAACCGAAACGACGGATAACCTGCTGAAAGACTGGAATGATTTTGCCACTACTTTCCTGCCGCCCGACACAAAACCGGCTGATGATCAGAAGCAACCGCTTCGGGCCAGGGCGATGACGCAACTGGAGTCCGATCCGCCACTGTCTGGAGTAGGAAAACAACAAATTGTCAAGTGGAATGTCGGCTCCGGCATGCTGAACAGCGATAACAAAAAGGCAGATGATGGACAGCCCTGGGTGGTGCAGACCATGTATTATTCCTTCGGTTTGAGTTCGATGATTCCTTCCAGCCTGATCACAGTGGGCGGCACGACTTATACCCAGGGCGGCCCGGCCGTGGGCATTCGTCCGATGGGTTTCCCGCAAGACTTGCAATCACCTGTCGTCATTACGCTGCTTGACAGCACCAGCACGCCGGTGGATATTGTGAGCAGGGGCATCAGTATTACACAGGATTTGAACGGAGCGCCGGCTGCTTTGTGGTCGAAAAAGGAGCTCAGCCGGACACAGGCGCCGAGCGGCGACGATATGGTGATTCCCTCCGCTTTGATGGGCATTAAGCTCACGGCAGACCAGTATCTGGGAGAAGTCACGATTCCGGCATTCGATATTAACAACCTGGCGTATACCAATAATACGCCCAAATTGCTGCCGTTTTTCTACAATACTTGTACGAATAAAGGCCCGCTGGTCAAATGTTTTAGTTATCCGGCCGCTCCGGCCTTGCCGCAAACGCTGGTATACACGACGATCATGCAAACCATTATGCGTTCGGATATCATTGCCGTCCGCAACGGCATCTACGCAGCCCTGGAGTCGATCGGTATTGAAGCGCCGGCCAACCCCGACCTGTCGGTCATGCAAACGTCCACCGATCTGATTTTGCAGGCCTTCCCGGTACTGGCGGCTGTCGGGTGTTACCAGACCGGTACGCCGCAGAAACCTGTGGCGGTAAAAAAGGACACCACGGTGCTGGAGTCCACACCTGCACAAAAAGCGCATGTTGCGCCTGTGCTTCAAGGCGTATTGAGAAGGTACCAGACGCGGAACGTCGTTGCAACAGGCGACAGCGACAAACTCCCCCTCAAAGGCAATCAAATGCTGGGCAAGTGGACCAGTTTTACTGGCCTTGGCAGCGAGGCCAAACGCCTGCCCCAGAGTGGACTGGAAAGCACGGCATTTTCAAAAACCATGCATAAAGGCGGCGCCATGGTGCTCCGTCTAGACCCGGGTGCATCGCATATGATGGATATGGAAGGTAACCTGTCCGTTCTGGCTGCTCTTTTCGACGAATACCATAACCTGCTGGAAATCAAGGTAGTCAATAACGTGAAAGACTATCCGATGCCAAAAGGAACAGCCCAGGCAGTTTTGTTTACCCACGACACAAAAAGACATGGCAGCATTGGGTGGCAACGCAATACAATGCTGACGAAAGTCAACCCGCTGTGGAGTGTCGGCGACGGATGCCTGTTGCGCGTTCAGAACAGCCAGCGCATTTCCGTCAACAAACGGAAAGACGCACAGGGATTGGTGGAAGCAGCCCATTTGTTAGACCAGAATCAGGTAGTCAGCAGCAACAAGACCCTGTCGCCGGGCTGGATTCAAACCATCCTGCATACGACCAATCCTTATGTTGCCGTCCTGGTGGAAGGCTTGCAGGCAGACGCCGTTCAAGTATCCATCGGACGGAATGAAATACCGGTACAGCCGGGCCGATCCACCGCTGTTCGGACGATCCGGTTCAACAACCACACCCTCCTGATTTTTGAAGCGCCTGCCGCAGGCTACGAGGCATCATTTATCGGCCTGATGGCCTACGCCGGTGTTGCTTCGCAAAAGATACAGGGCGTGTACAGTTTGGAAAAGATAGAAGAAGCGCCTTTGGAAATATGGGCTTCCTTATCGCTGAATTATGATGCGCTGGATATGCAGGAAAATGACACCGAATCAAGCAGACTCACCTTATCAATGGCGTAGACAATGGAATTTTTAACCAAAAAAAGTACAATCGGCGTAGGAGAGATTCGATTTTACGATGCGATCGAACCGCCTTTAAAAACAGGCGCATACCAACTTTCTGCTACGCAAACGATTGATAACGTGCCGAATACGGACGGGTCGAAAACGCCCTCCTACGCAACGGATCAGGCATTGTGGATTCAGGGACCTCAATTCTCGCTGAGCGCGGCTACCGTCCATTCCATGTATCCCGCTCCTTTGCAAACCGGCTCATTTGACGATGACCTGCCCAATGTGGTGCTGACGGATTTCTCGTTGCCCTGGTCCAGGCCCATCGACCCTGCCCATCCGGAGGCAAACACCAACACCCCCTGGATGGGTTTGCTGACCATTTATCCGGGGGAATACCAGCCGGGCAGTACTCAAATTACAGGTACCAATAAAATCATTGGCCCGAAAGCGGTTCCGATCAGCGAGCTCATCAATCCTGTGGAAACCAATGTACTGGGGCCGGTATTGGGAGATATTGACCTGCCCCTGGATACCAAAATAACAGTGGTGGACATCGACTTTGCGACATTTCAGGCCATTTCCCCAAAACTGGAAGAATTGCCCTTTCTGGCGCATGGCCGGGAAGTGAATACGGGCGGCAAAGTGATCCTCGGCATGGAAGGCGACGGTTATTTCTCCCTGCTCATCGGCAACCGGCTGCCGAAAGCAGGGACGGCAGACACACCCGCAGAAAACAACATTTTTATGGTGTCTTACGAAGGCCAGTCTGCCTACCTGAGAGGCGGCGCTGCCCCGCCTGCCGGCAAAACCCTGATCCGGCTGGCCTTACTGAGCTCCTGGAAATTTAAGGTAACGGCAGACCTAGGCAGTTTTTTGACCTTGATGAAAGACCTGTGTGAGCAGGGCAGGGCCGGCGTCGAACTGCTGCAAATGCCTGGCGCCAACCAGGATTTAAACAATGCTACGGCCAAAGAGGCGCTCCAGATCGGCTACGTAGCACTGCAAAACGATATGCGTGTCGGCGAAAAAATGACTTCCTGGTACCGCGGGCCACTGGTGCCTGCGCCTACACAAAGGAACTTCGACTACGGCCCTTATCTGTACAGCGACCACGCCATGCACTACGACCCACAAACGGGTATTTTTAACCATGCCTACAGTGCCGCCTGGCAAATCGGTCGCTTGCTTGCGCTTTCCGACGCCAGCTTTTCCAAAGCCTTTTTCGAGTGGAGAAATCTATATATCAATGAAATCAACCGCCAGGCCGCCGGTCAGCAGGTGGGTAATAATGCAGCCCTGATAGCCGGAGAAGAAGCAACAACCCTGGAAAGCAGCGTACAGACGCTGTTCAGCAAGAAAGTGCATCAAATTGACTGGCCCAAAATAACAAGCCGAAGAAACAGCGCGCTGGGTGATTTCCTGCCCGGTGTGCTGAATGAAGCGGAAAAAAGGGCCATCGAAGACAATGATGAGGATCCGCTGCTGGCCATCATCCGCAAGTCCAACGAGTGAGGGTGCATTACAAATTGTCGCTTGGCAGTATCCCGCGATGCCTGTTGACGGGATGACTCACCACTCACGATTCACGACTCACTACTCACTACTCACGATTCACCACTCACGATATGAAGTCCTGGGGTAACAGAACCAATTTTTTTCAGGATGTATCGGCAAGCATGTCTTCCGATAAACTCGAATCAACGGAACAAATCGCACCGGTTTTAACCGAGGATCTGGCGCATTGGCTGGGCCAGCTCACCTTGTTGTACGGATTGCCCGTAGAATACATGGTGCCCGATGTGCGCCTGCTGCCGGTCGAGTCCATCCGTTTTTTCTACATCGACAGAAACTGGTTAGACCGGCTGGTGGACGGCGCCATGAGCGTAGGCGTTTTGTCGAGCAAAGACAACGTTTTCAACCAGGCTTTTTTTCGGGATATTTATCAGCAGGTAGATGCCGCCCAACTGAACCTGCGAAACAAGATACGTGCTGCGCAGTTGGCCGACGTCAAAGCAACCGGCGGAACCATGACCGGCCTGCTGTTCCGTTCGCAGGTGGTTACGGCGTATCCGGGTGTGGAAATTCATCCGTATGATGAAAACCAAAACCCGCTGACCATCCTCCGCATGGACCGGCTTTCCAATTCGCTGATTTTCTGCATTTTCGATGGTATCCCGACGCAGGTAGATTTTATTCAGCCTTCCGAAGGGCTGCATTTTGGTATCACCCGGATAGATACGCACGCGTTTTCCCTCCAGATCAGGGGACTGGGATACCCCACGGATGATCCGCAACCGAAAGGTTATCCGGCAGGCGTACAGATAGAAGGCCACCCGGGGAAGGAGGATTATCTATCGGTGAGCGGGAATATACTGGCAAATGCCAGCGAGGGTGTCATAGACATAGCGGGTTTGGTGAATAATATTAATACAAAAATGAACGGTCTGACGCCGCCGGCCCTGCTGAATGGCACACTGACTTCCGGCGGTTTGGCTATCCAGTTTACCGTTGGCAGCGGTGTACAATCCTACAAGTTGAAGTTAGAAGATGGCTCGCCGCCGGAGGCCTGCGCGTACAATCCGGCGTAGTTATTCAAACCTGTTAATAAGTACGAGTACGATATTAATTGATATTAAGATGTTGGGATGTTATCACTCAATTTATTGATTGTCAATAGAATATCCCAATATCTTAATATCTCAATAATTTTGCCCTATACTTAAATATCCATGTCAAATAAAATGAAAGTCTGGCCCGGACCGCGCATTATGGTTCCCATGGCAACAGATATTCTGCTGGTCGGGAATATTGATCTGCCGGGTACGAACAACCCTGCTACCGGTACCCCGCTGTCGAGCACCAGGATCAATTATTCGGGTTTGTATCAACAGGAATTGGCCGATCCCGTTCCTTTTCAGTTGGTCGACCGCAACAACCACCTGCAGGTGGGAGCGCATGTGATGTGGACTTTGCCGTTTTCCCTGCGGCGCAGTAAACAGGACAAATCATCCGGAGATGTCAACTTCCCGTTCGTGCCCAACAGGTGGCTGATTACGCGCCTGGAATATGCCAGCCTGGCGGATGGTTCCGCTCCTTCCGTGGTGTCGCATATAGTGGTCAGCGATGCGATTTCTGAAAGCGATTTCCCGCCGGAACCCCAATACAGCCAGTACCCGGAGGCTGCGGGCAATTACCCTTTCAGCACCATTGGAAAAAGTATGCCGCTTTCCGAATGGACGGGCGAAGGCGGCCCGGAAACACCTTTCCTCAAGTCTGCCGGACCAGGCGCGCTTTCCTGGTCGGTTACGTACGACAATATCAGAAATGTATTCGGGTTTTATGATGATTCCCTGAGCGCAAATGCCAATAGTAGCAACCCTTATTACTACACATATTATATCGTCGGATGGTACGCCAGCCCCGAAGATGACGCGCTTTTTTCTATTCCCGTGACGGGCGAAAATGCCAACAACGTATGGCAGGCTTCTTTGCAGAATGATTTTATGTGGACGCTGGGCGAGAACAGTTCCGATGTGGATAATGCCATCGCTGCCTGGACGGACTGGCAAAAGGCGCATGGCCTGAGCGGTGTATTTGACCCGAATCAATTGAACCTGCCGCCCCAGGCCAAAGCGGCCATCATTGCCTGGCATACCTGGCAGCAGGCCAATGGGGAAGTGGCAGCACAACCCGATCTGGCCAAACAATTGCTTTGCCACTCGATGGTAGCAACCGTTCGCTGGGAGGGTAATAATGTAGCGTATGGCTCGGGTGTTCCCCTGAAACCCGGCGATTTTCCGACCATCGCGGTGGGTAACAACTCCGTAGAAGCCATTTCCATTTACATGGCCAATCAGATTGTAAACGATCCCGGTAAACAACAGCCCAAAGAAAA
Source organism: Saprospiraceae bacterium (assembly GCA_022844265.1). Classification (GTDB taxonomy): domain Bacteria; phylum Bacteroidota; class Bacteroidia; order Chitinophagales; family Saprospiraceae; genus M3007. The sequence goes on from JALHMA010000211.1 coordinate 7,436, forward strand.
CATCCCGATCGTCGCGCGCGCGCTGGAGGCTTTTCAGCAAGACTTGCTGTATGATTACGGAAAAGACCCCATTTTGGTGGAAAATCTGCTCCATAACGCCGCTTTTTCCAAAGTATCTGCCGGGACAGAATGGATCGTGGTAGGCGAGGAAAGCGCATCTGTCGATCCTGTCAAAGCCTCCATTCCAGCCAAATCGGCAGGCACACAATCCATACCCCTCGATGATGCACAAACGGACCTGCTGACCCACTTGAATGTGCTCCAGTCTGAATTGAACGCCCTGGTAAATACCATTGCCACACAACGCAATGAACTTTTTCTGCTGGATTACAAACTCAATATTATCAGCAACAGCAACAGTATCCCGGCCTGTGTGCAAACGCAGGTGCAGCAGAGTTACCAGGCAATGAGCACGGAATTGCAAAAAAACATTGGCCGGCAAAACACATTACAGACCACCATCACCCAACTCAGTGATCAACTGATGCTGGCGCTCCAGCCCAAAAATCCGCTCACAGATACGGGTTATGTCCTCAAATCGGTTGTGACGCCGCATTTTTATGCGCCCAATGACCCGGTAATTATGATTGCCGGGTCCAGATTGGACACCAAATTGAGTTCCGCCGTTGTCAATATGGCGGGCGAAATGCTGGATGTCCGGTATACCGGGCAGTTTGTAACCGGCTTAAGCGTCAGTTATAACATAGGAGGCGCTGCAACTCCGGTCACGATAGGCGCTGCCGAAATATTGGATAAAATCACCTTCCCGGTCTGGAATGCATTCCCGAAAGAAGTGATGGACCTCTGGGTGGAAAGCTGTATCCTCGATACCAGCGCAGCGGCCATGATAGCAGTTCTTTATTTTGAAAAACGCAACATACCGCCGGCTGTTTACAATGCGAAGACCGAAAAGAACAATACCAGGTCGCCCTTGCAGGTGCTGACAGCCAATATTCAAACGAATCAGACCCTCATCTGGAATGATGCGAATGCCCTGGAAATACCCAAACACAGTTTAGTGGAAGCAGCGGGTATGAGCGGGATTCCGCCGGCGCCCGCAGGAGTGGCTTTCAGGACCGGACAACCCTGGACGCCCGTGTTTATGGATTACAGCGTGAAATGGTTTCCCACTTCTCAGAATTCGACCGATCCTTTCCAGCAATGGCAACTGGAAGAACTGGATTACGTATGGAATGGTACCGTTATTCCGGAAACATACGCGGAAAATATGGTAGGGCGAACGATCATCAATCCGGCGGTTGCCCAGAATATTCAGCTCAAAATTGCCGCTTTTCAAACGGATCCCAACTACGACAACCTGCCCGTTTTTGTGCAGCAGGACCTGCAGTTAGCCGCCAACCTGATCGCTAATCTGGATATTGTAACGCAGTCGGTCAATGGTTTTACAGAACACCTGCTCACCAAAAAGATAGCCATGAGCCTGACCCCCGAAAACGGTTCGCAGGCCAACACAAAGGCGCTTTTAAACGGGCAAAATGAAAGTTACATTCCGCTGCTGACAGAAGACGCCTCGAACTGCGCCTGCAACAACCCGACCAACCCGGCCGCGCCGCAAAATTACAGCCCCATTCGTTCGGGCCATTTCCAGTTGCTGAATGTGTGGGTCGTCGACTCTTTCGGCCAGATCATGAGAAGCGTTGATCAGCCGATCAATCAGCCGGCTACTGCCCCAATGACCAATGTGCTGTGGTCGGAGAGCCTCACCACGCCAGGTAATGGCTGGGGGAATGCTTACGGGCAGTTGCCGCCGCGTTTGTCGCAAGGCGCCCGGGCGAGTATAAATCTTCTGAAAAGTACGGATGACAGCATCATCTCCAATTCCGCCGATGCCACCAGCCCAATTTGCGGCTGGGTGATGCCGAACCACCTGGATCATTCGCTGATGGTGTTCGATGCCGACGGAAACAATTACGGATGTATTCTTAAGATACAATCAGAACAGACCGCTTCCAATCGCTCGATCCGCTGGGACGCCGCCCCCGGGCTGAACACCGTTTTGGGTGCGCCGCCGGAAATATCCAATACGCATCTGTTGGATTTTGTCAATGGCCTGCTGCACACCCGCTTTCAAGGTTCGGATGCATTCGACGACCTGATGGCAGCCATCGACAGCGCCTTGTGGACGATGAGCAGTTATGGCGGACAAAACGGCAATTTATCCCTGTTGCTGGGTCGTCCCCTGGCAGTGGTGCGGGCAGAAGTGTTAATCGAATTAAGCGGCGACCCTGCCTACAACCAGGGCTGGTGCCAAACAGGCAAGTTTTACAATAAAAACGGCGCCTACCAGGCTGCGCAACCGCCCTTTACGTCGATTCCGTTCTCCCTTCGGGTCGGCGACGCTTTTTCGGTGGAAAATGGCGTCATGGGGTATTTCCAGGATGATAATTACGAT
>JALHMA010000212.1 GCA_022844265.1 Saprospiraceae bacterium
AGTGTTAAACCTTCGATCGGATTATAGGCCAAGCATTGGTGCCGTGCGAGGGTCTTACGACCCCGCACTTTGTCCGTTTTAGCATCCGGCAGATAAAGCAGCCGGTACAGGAGCCTACTCTCACCCTCTCACTTCTCACCTCTCACTTCTATCCATGCGTCACCGTTTTAGAACGCCTCGAAAAAAACTGCAACAGCGCCTGCACATACGGCTGGTTGGTACTCAGGCTCAGAAAATCCGCTCCGGCGCGGCGAAACATATTTTGGGTATTGCTCAGATGCGCTTCAAAGGTTTGCGTGTATTGTCTCCGCAGCCGGTAACTGGTGGTATCCACCCAGGTTTGAGCGCCGGTTTCCGCATCTGCCACGCGCAACACCCCGACATCGGGCAGATCGCGTTCGAGCGCATCCCAGCAGTGGATGCCGATACAATCGTGCTGGCGCGCCAGCACTTTCAGTGCAGATTCGTATTTATCATCCAGAAAATCGGACAGTACAAAGCATACACACCTCTTTTTCAGGGTGTTGTGTATAAATTGTAAAGCGCCGGTAATATTTGTTCCGCGACTTTTGGGTTTGGCGCTCAGGATTTCCCGGATAATCCGCAAAATATGCGTTTTGCCTTTCTGGGGCGGAATAAACAACTCGATCTGATCCGAAAACAGCATGACACCCACTTTATCGTTGTTGGCAATAGCCGAAAATGCCAGCACCGCGCAGAGTTCCGTCAGGTATTCTTCCTTAAACTGGGTGTGGCTGCCGAATACCGCCGAACCGCTGATGTCGACCAGCAGCATCACCGTATTTTCCCGCTCTTCTTCAAACACTTTGATATACGGTTCGCCGGTGCGGGCCGTCACATTCCAGTCGATCGCCCGCACATCGTCGCCCGGATGGTAAGCGCGGACATCGCTGAACGACATGCCCCGGCCTTTAAAGGCGCTGTGGTAGCCCCCCGTGAACAGGTGGCTGCTCAGACCTCGCGTTTTGATTTCGATCTTGCGGACTTTTTTTAGCAGCTCGGATGACTCCATGGTGGTTATTCGTTATTCGTTATTTGTTATTCGTGCGGAAACGTTTAGTCATGATCTGGCAAGTGGCCAAGAGTTATCACACCAATAACTAATAACCAATAACCAATAACTACTACGGAATAACAATGGTCCCCAAAATCCGCCCGATAATATCTTCCTGCGTAATGTTCTCCGCCTGCGCTTCATAGGTCAGGCCGATGCGGTGCCGAAGCACGTCGGGGCAGATGGAGCGCACGTCGTCGGGCGTCACAAAAGCGCGGCGATCGAGAAAAGCCATGGCCCGCGCTGCCCGCGCCAAGGCCAGACTGGCCCGCGGCGATGCGCCGTAACTGATGAGCGGCCCCAGGTTTTGCATACCAAACTGATCCGGCGTCCGGGTGGAAATCACGATGTCGAGGATGTATTGCTCAATTTTTTCGTCGAGGTAAATTTTGGTCACGGCCTCTCTGGCCCTGAGGAGTGTTTCCACGGAAACAACTTTTTTCACTTCCACCTCCTCGTCGTTCAAAAAACGGCGGATGATCCCGCGTTCGTCCTCCGTTGTTGGATAAGTGATTTTGACCTTCAATAAAAAACGGTCGACCTGCGCTTCCGGCAGCGGATAGGTGCCTTCCTGCTCGATGGGGTTTTGGGTTGCCAGCACCAGAAACGGTTCTTTCAGGTGGTAGGTTTCCGATCCGATAGTCACCTGGCGCTCCTGCATGGCTTCGAGCAGCGCACTCTGCACCTTGGCCGGCGCGCGGTTGATTTCGTCGGCCAGCACGAAATTGGCAAAAATCGGCCCTTTGCGCACGGTGAATTCTCCTTTGGCGGGGTTGTATATCTGCGTGCCCACCACGTCGGCAGGCAGCAGGTCGGGCGTAAACTGGATGCGGCTGAAATGTGCGTCCACAGCCTGCGCCAATGTTTTGATTGCCAGCGTTTTAGCCAGCCCCGGCATGCCTTCCAGCAGGATGTGGCCTTTGGTAAGTAGACCGACCAAAAGTCGTTCTACCATACCTGTCTGACCTACAATGACCCGGGCGGTGGCAGCGATGAGCGGTTCGAGGAAAGCGCTTTCGGTCTGGATATAACGACCGAGGGCTTCCATATCCGTGTTATTTTTCATAGGTAGTTATTGGTTATCCGTTATTGGTTATTAGGGGTTGATTGTCAGGCATTTGTACCAAAATCAATTGAATGGATTCCTTCTTGTACTTATGATTCCATTGGTTGTTGTGCGCTAAGTAACGGAAAGCGTGGGGGCATTATTAGAGTTCACTTGCAATTTGAGCCAATACTGCCGTCAGTGTGTCTTCCAAATAACGCCTGATATTGGCTTCTTTCCCATCTCCATTTGTATATGCAGAAACGACGTGCGGAGGTATTGCAAGTGGCACAACTGTATTGGAAATATCTTCGTCATTTTTGCCTTTGTATTCTAAAAATACGCCTATCGCAAGCGCGCCATCTTCATATCCAAAATGGTGTATGGTGATACCTACATGGTATTTTTTATCTTCGGAAAAATCAAAGCCGAGAATAAACCATGCCTTGGGTAAACTCCGATTAAAGTAATAATTATGTTTTTGAGCGTACGCAATGATTTGACCGAAATAAAAATCCTGACGAGGTCGGCTGGTCGGCTGATAAACTCCAGTGTCCTCGAAAGAACATTTTTTGAGATAGACTCCTGCATCTGTGCCATATTTTTTTCTCAAATTCTGCTCTACATCCTGCAAATAAGTATCACAAATGGTAAATATCTTTTGCCTTCCTGCCGCAAGATTTGCCATTTGAGTTTGTAGCACAGCCTGTTTTTGGGCTCTGATTCTCTGTATCAGGGCATCCTGAACGGCCTCAAAGGAAGAAGGTGTTACCTCTTGCACATTAAGCGCTTCCTGGATGTTTCTTTTTTGTATTTCCCCTAAATAAGAAACAAATGGTTGCGGATTACCGCTGTCCGCTTTTTCGAGTGCTTCCAAGTATTTAACCTTCGCTTCTTCTCTGAGTACAGTCAACGGGAAGAGTCCTCCTCTTATTAAGATCAAACTTCCAAGCAACCGCGCTACTCGTCCGTTACCATCCTGATACGGATGAATAGTTGTAAATGCATGGTGTACCCATGCGGCTAAGATCAAAACATGTGTGCCTGTTGCAGACAAGTGATTATAGATATTAACCAATTGATCCATTTCAGATGCCACATGTTCCGGGGGGCAATACAAAATTTGAGTACCATCTGGCCGAGTAGGATTATTTTCCCATTCTTTGAATTTGCCTTTCAGTAATTTAATTTTGGTTTTGTTGCCTTGTGGATCACGGCCTTCCGCAGTTTCCTGATGACGGGTTACTTGCTGATGCAACTGATTGATCATAGACACGGAAAATGGACGATCATCTTTTATGATGTCAAAAACCCAGTTGACCGCTTCCAGATGGTCATTCAGGAAGTGCATCAAGGCTTGTGGTTCTATATTCGTGTCATTGTGACTCAGGAGAGAGCTTCGAAAACCCTCATTTATAAAAGTTTCTGTTACTCCGGCGCTTAAATCGTACATTCTCTCAATAACCCCTGTTTCGATGGCATGTCTTCGTTTTAGTCGCTCCATAAACTCCTTATATTCAGAGGAGTTTTCCTGCAACTTTTCTCGTTGAATAAACCATGAATCTGCAATATCGTCAAGAATGGACGTATCACTATTAGCCCAATTGAGGGTAAATTCAATCGGTTTCCAAAGCCTGAAAACTTGAGGCGTTCCTTTTTCTTGTTCCTTAGAAGAGGAGTGTATTTCTTCCATACCAGTTTCCATTTTGAGACGCAGGCGACAAAGTTAACTAATCAACACCTCGATTCCAACTGATACCACATCATCCAATTCCACTTTTTCCCCTGCCACAGTGTCTGCCAGTACCAGATCAGTCGCCAGCACTTCGGCTTTGATGTAGTCGTGGAATTTTTCCACGGCAGCCAGGATAGCCTGGTGTCGTTCCAAAGTTACCGTCACGCGGTCGGTCACATTGAAATCCTTCTCCTTGCGGATATTCTGGATGCGGTTCACCAGGTCGCGGGCAGTTCCTTCGGCCTGTAAATCGGGCGTCATGGTTACATCCAGTGCTACCGTCAGTGCGCCCTCGGAAGCCACTTTCCAGCCAGGCAAATCCTCAGTGGAAACGATAAGGTCTTCCGGCGTCAGGGTGTATTCATTGCCGTGGATCAGTACTTTCAACCAGCCGGATTGCTCCAGCGTATTGATGTCGTCGTTACTAAAATTGGCGATCAGCGCCGCCGCGTCTTTCATATCCTTGCCGAGTTTGGCGCCGAGGGTTTTGAAATTCGCTTTCGCGCCTTTTTTCAGCAGGCCGCTGGCATCGGTGATAAATTCGATCTGTTTGACGTTGATTTCACTCAAAATCAGGTCTTTCACGCCATCCACTTCTGCGATAAAGGCTTCGTCGAGTACCGGAAGCAGGATTTTTTGCAGCGGCAGGCGTACGCGCAGTTTTTCTTTTTTGCGGATGCTCAGTGCCAGCGAGCAGATGCGTTGTGCGTAGTCCATGCGTTTTTCCAGGTCTTTGTCCACCTTGGAAGGATCGGGCAAAGTCAGGTCGCTCAGGTGCACGGAATCGTGGCGCAGCGGCGTGTTGTTCGCTTTGGCGGCGCCTTTGATCGGCTCGGTCAGGTTGCGGTACAGCCAGTCGGCAAAAAACGGCGCAACGGAGGCCATCAGTTGGCCGGTCACCATCAGGCACTCAAAAAGCGTCTGGTACGCGGCGGTTTTATCTTCGTTGAGTTCACCTTTCCAGAAACGGCGGCGACTCAGGCGTACAAACCAGTTGGACAGGTGCAAATCCACAAATTCCTCGATAGCGCGGCAGGCGCGGGTCACTTCATAGTCGTTCATCGCTTCGTGGTATTCCGCCACCAGCGAGTACAGTTTGGAGATGACCCAGCGGTCCAGTTCCGTGCGTTTGTCGTACGGCAGCACTTTGGACTCGTCCATTTTGAAGCCGTCGAGGTTGGCGTACAAAGCGAAAAAGTTGTAGGTATTGAACAGTGTCCCGAACAGTTTATTCCGCACTTCCAGGATGCCGCCTATATCGAATTTCAGGTTGTCCCAGGGGTTGGCATTGGCCATCATGTACCAGCGCGTGGCGTCGGCCCCGAATTCGGCAATGGTCTCGAACGGATCCACCACATTGCCTTTGGACTTGGACATTTTGTTGCCCTCTTTGTCGAGCACCAGGCCGTTGGAAACGACGTTTTTAAACGCTACGGAATCGAATACCATCGTGGCGATGGCGTGCAGCGTGTAAAACCAGCCGCGGGTTTGGTCTACGCCTTCCGCGATGAAATTGGCAGGGAAATTATTCCTGAAAACTTCCTGGTTTTCAAAGGGATAGTGCCATTGGGCATAAGGCATGGAGCCGCTGTCGAACCACACGTCGATGAGGTCGAGCTCGCGGCGCATGGGCCGGCCGGTGGGGGAGAGCAGGATTACGTCGTCGATGAAGGGGCGATGGAGGTCGACCTCACCCCCCGGCACCTCACCCCCCGGCCCCCTCTCCGATGGAGAGGGGGTGACTTCACCCTTGGTATCCTTACCAGTGTATGCCAAGGGTGAAGTCACCCCCTCTCCATCGGAGAGGGGGCCGGGGGGTGAGGTCAATACGCGCCGAATCTCACCCAACACATTGCCCAAGCCCTTCAACACCTCTTCATTCTTAAACCGGATTACCGTAAAACCCAGGTTATTCAAGTAGAATGTCCGTGCTTTATCAAAGTCCTGTTGCTCAGCAGCATTATGATAATCCCCATCTACTTCAACCACTAGTTTTTGAGCAATACACACAAAATCAGCGATAAAAGAACCAATAGAATGCTGGCGACGGAATTTATACCCATCAACCTGACGGTTACGAAGTGTTTCCCAGAGCAGCGCTTCTGCTTCCGTAGGGTTTTTACGATGGTCGCGACCATATCGTTTCAAAGTATCCCAAATAGCAGGATCGCCCGTAAAAACATATTGGGTAAATGTTTCTTCCGGACTCTTTATCAAACTTTTATACGGATTTTCCGCCATCAACCCCGCCTCAACCGCTTTATCAATTTCCAAACTCATCTCTTCTACAGAGCCGATACAGATTTCCTCTTCCCCGTCTTCCGTGCGCCAGATCGGTAGCGGCACACCCCAGTACCGCGAACGGCTGAGGTTCCAGTCCTGCAAATTGTCGAGCCACTGACCGAAACGGCCCGTACCCGTGCTGGCAGGCTTCCAGTTGATGGTTTTGTTCAGTTCCGACATGCGCTCTTTAGCCGCTGAAGCACGGATAAACCAGGAATCCAGCGGGTAGTACAGCACAGGTTTGTCGGTCCGCCAGCAGTGCGGGTAGTTGTGTTTGTATTTTTCAATTTTAAATGCCTTGTTGTCTTCTTTCAGCCGCAGCGAAATCAGCAGGTCGGTCGGTTTAAACTCCCTGTCAGAGGTAACTTCTTTGGAATAGTATTCCGCTTTGACGTAGCGGCCGCCGAATTCCGGCACTTCTTCCACGAATTTACCCTGTTTATCCACCAGCGGGAAGGGCAAATCCGGGTTTTTGGGATTGGGTATACCGATAAAAGGAATACCCGCCGCTTTGCTGGCCCGGAAGTCGTCGGCGCCGAAATAAGGAGCGGTATGAACCACACCCGTACCGTCTTCGGTCGTAACGAAATCGCCGGTGATGACCCGGAAACCATTTGCTTCCAGTTCGGGTGTAGAAGCCGCCGGGGTGGGCAGGAGTTGTTCGTACTGAACGCCTGCCAGATCGGCGCCTTTGATACCCTTTTGTGCAATATTGTAGGGCAATCTTTTATCACCTACGCTGTAACCTTCCAGAAACTGGTTCTCATCTTCCGGGTTGAAATAAGCGGACACCCGGTCTTTGGCGAGTATCACACTGACCGGAGCGCCTGTGTACGGGCTGAGGGTCTTGACTTTTGTATATTCGATTTGAGGGCCAACTGTGAGCGCTACGTTGGATGGCAGCGTCCAGGGCGTGGTCGTCCAGGCGAGGATACGAAGGTCTTCGTCATCCTTTTGAAACAGGGGGGCTGAAACGGCGTTGCGGCGCACTTTGAACATCGCTACTGTTGAAAAGTCGGTCACCTCTTTGTAACAGCCCGGCATATTCAATTCGTGCGAACTCAGGCCTGTGCCAGCCGCAGGGCTGTATGGCTGTATGGTAAATCCTTTATACAAATAGGATTCGCCTGCGGGCGTTTTTTTGTTGTATAACTGTTGCAGCAGCCACCAGCAAGACTCGATATATTCATTTTTGAACGTGATATACGGATTGTCGAGGTCGACCCAATAGCCCATGCGGCGGGTAATATCGTCCCAGAGGTCTTTGTAGCGCATAACTGTGCTGCGGCAGGCCTGGTTGTATTCATCCACCGTTACCTTTTTTCCGATGTCCTCTTTGGTGATGCCGAGTTCTTTTTCCACCTGCAATTCAATGGGCAGTCCGTGTGTATCCCAGCCGCCCTTGCGCTCGACGCGGTAACCTTTCAGGGTGTTGTAGCGGCAAAAAAGGTCTTTCACCGTCCGCGCCATTACGTGGTGGATGCCGGGTTTTCCGTTAGCGGAAGGCGGTCCTTCGTAGAACACGTAAGATTTGTCGGTGGGGCGCTGTTCAACAGACTTTTCAAAAATGCGCTCATCTTCCCAGAATTGCCGGATTTCGGCGTCTATGGAAGGGAGGTGGAGGTGTTTGAATTCGCGGTACATATGTATTTATTATTGAGATCTTTTTGATTTAAGATTTAAGATTACATGATTTAAGATTTTAGATGTGGGCATCCTGCATGAATCAAAAATCTGAAATCATGTAATCTGAAATCTTAAATCAGAAACCCCGGCAAGTGTTACACCTACCGGGGTTTCTGTTTTTCAACAGCCTTACCGCGTCAGGTGTGCGAACCGGGACGAATAATAATGCTGTTGGAAATAATTGATGTAAACATGGGGCGAAGGTAGAAATTTTCCAAATCTTATTCATCATCCGAGCGCAGCGGCTCCACTTCGGGTATCGTGAAACTCTCGCCGGGTGTCGGGTCGGTGAAAGGGCGTTTCCCGATGATATTCTCCAGGTCTGCGCGGTGCAACACCTCTTTTTCAAGCAGTGCGGCAGCCAATGCGTCAAGTTCCTTGCGTTTATCGCGCAATAGACTTTTACAGCGGTCGTATTGTTCGTCGATGATATGTTTCACCTCCTGGTCGATCGCGTAGGCAGTCTGTTCGGAGAACGGACGCGTGTAACTTTCGTTCAGCATGGTGTAGTACGACACGTTACCGATTTTATCACTCAGGCCGTAATTAACAATCATGTCATACGAAAGCCTGGTGATGTGATCGAGGTCGCTTTGTGCGCCGGTGCTGATTTTATCAAACACCACCGATTCGGCAGCGCGACCGCCGAGGGTCATACAAATATCGTCGAGCAATTTTTCCTTGCGGGTGATGTACTGCTCTTTGGGCAGGTATTGGGCGTAGCCGAGTGCGGCCAGGCCGCGCGGCACGATAGTCACTTTCACCAGCGGGTGCGCGTGTTCGAGGAACCAGCCGCAAATAGCGTGTCCGGCCTCGTGGTAAGCGATGATCTGCTTTTCCTCGGGGCTGATGATCTTGTTTTTCTTTTCCAGTCCGCCGATCACTTTATCGAGGGCGTAGTTGAAATCGTCGATATCCACCGCTTTTTTGCCCCGGCGTGCTGCGATCAGCGCTGCTTCGTTACAAATATTGGCAATATCGGCGCCCACAAAACCCGGCGTCATTTCAGCCAGTTGATTGGCTGTTACTTCCGGAGCGGTTTTGATGGTTTTCATGTGCACCTCGAAAATCTGTGCGCGGCCTTTCAGGTCGGGGCGACCGATACCGATCTGGCGGTCGAAACGGCCCGGGCGCATGAGTGCCTGGTCGAGGATGTCGGGACGGTTGGTGGCAGCCATGATAATAACTCCTTTATCCGTCGGGAATCCGTCCATTTCCACCAGCAACTGGTTCAGCGTATTCTCGCGTTCGTCGTTGCCGCCCTGGATAGCGCCGCGACCACGTGCGCGGCCGATGGCGTCTATTTCATCGATAAAGATGATACAAGGCGCTTTTTCGCGGGCTTGTTTGAAAAGGTCGCGGACACGGGATGCGCCTACGCCGACAAACATTTCCACAAAGTCCGAACCTGAAATGGAGAAAAACGGCGCGCCGGCTTCTCCTGCCACCGCTTTAGCCAGCAAGGTTTTACCGGTACCGGGAGGGCCGACCAGCAGCACACCCTTCGGGATTTTACCGCCCAGGGTGGTGTATTTTTTCGGGTTTTTCAGGAAATCCACCACTTCCATCACCTCTTCTTTGGCTTCGTCGAGTCCGGCTACATCGGCAAAAGTGATGTTCACTTTGGTGCTGTTATCAAAGAGCGTCGCTTTCGATTTGCCGATATTGAAAATCTGGGAACCGGGGCCGCCCGCTCCGCCGCCCATTCGGCGCAGGATGAACAGCCACAAACCGACAAACAGCAGCAAAGGCAGCAGGTAGGTCAAAATAGTAGCCGTCCAGTTCGTGCGGGGGTCGTATTCTGCAATGATGGGCAGTTTCTTCTCTTTCAGCAGCGCTTCGTTGAGCTTCGCCAATTTGGGTTCCATCACCTCGGGCTTGCCGATATTCATGATGTAGTGCGGCTGATCGGCATTGAATTTATTGGGTTCCGACTTGAT
>JALHMA010000213.1 GCA_022844265.1 Saprospiraceae bacterium
AAGGCCTCATCAAGGAATCCATAACCAAACACCGGCACAAGTAGCCAAAAAACAACATCCAGTCTGGGCTTGCATAACGGGTATAACCTAAGCAAATAATTCAACTAAACACTAAACACTATACACTAAACACCATTTTATTCGCAGCTTTCCTTCAGCGCCCGCAGTTCGTCGCGGCTGTTGACGGTTACCAACGTGCTGTCTTCCGTCATTTTCACGGTCAGCGGGAAGGTAATTTGCGGACGACCGGGTGCGCCCGGGTTTTCGTTATGCCACCTGCGGGTCATCATACGCAGGGCATGGCGGTCAGTTGCCGTAGCGGTGGTACCATCCGGGAACAAAACGGTAACCGGAAAAACAATCTCAAAACAGGAAAGACCATGATTGCCATGTCCGGCCGGGCCGTGGTTACCGAAAGTACCTGCACAGGCTGCACGGAGGGCGCGCAGATCGGTGTCAGCATCAACTGTAATGACTTCTCCGTCCTGTGAAACTACGGAAATCGGGAAAACAAAAGCCAGGTGCGGGCGGCGATGCGGGTGACCGGTTCCGTTGGCTTCAAAATAGGCGCGCAATGCCGCTTTCACTTCATCATAAGAATTTACTTCCACGATAGAACTGTCCGGCAAAACGATAGAAACCGGAAAAACCAGTTCGTAACAACCGCGCCGACCCAAACCGCCGCGCTCCTGGGCGGAATACAAGGCCTGGTCGATGGCTTCTTCAGTGGTAGCTAGTGCGTCTTCGGCTTTATTACAGGCCATGACAATAACTATAAGCGCCAATACCGGCAGCAGAAACACTTTTAAGGATTTGATCATGATGTTTAGTTTTTGAAAATTTGTACGTGAATGATTTGATTTGACAGGTTAGGTCGCGTTTTGCGACAGGGGTTGCATGGGGAAAAAATAATTTTTCCAGGATGCAACCCCTGTCATTTTCACACAACCTACCTTGTGTACACTGACCTGCTACCTGCATGACCGAACCCAATCTGCAAGCCTGTCTTCGCGGCGACCGCCTCGCTCAAAAGCAGTTTTTCGAACGTTTTAAAGGCAAAATGTTTGCCTTGTGCCTCCGCTATGCCCATAGCCGCGAGGATGCGGAGGATATATTGCAGGAAGGATTTGTGAAGGTGTTCCGCGACCTGTATCAGTACACCGGCGAAGGCAACTTCGAGGGCTGGGTGCGCAAGGTTTTTGTCAACACAGCCCTGCAGCATTTACAAAAACAGAAAAAAGCCCTGATTACCCTTGAACTCGACGGGCAGGATATCGCAGAAGAAAATTCGGAACCCTTTTTTGCCAACGAGCCGCCGGCTAAAAACATGATCCGCATTTTACAACAACTGCCCGCCGGATTCAGAACGATTTTTAACCTGCATGTGCTGGAAGGATATTCACACCCCGAAATAGCAGAGATACTCGGCATTTCGATTGGCACCTCCAAATCACAATTGATGCGCGCCAAAGCCTATTTCAGAAAACTACTTGAAAGCAGTCTAACATCCTGATTATCATGGAGAAAAATATACAAGACGACCGCCTCGACGATTATGTCCGCAAATCATTCGAGGATTACGAAGAGGCTCCTGCCTCCGATATGTGGGGGCGCATTGAAGAGGAACTGCCTCCTGTCGTGCCGCAATCCGGTACCGGCCCGGGCATTCCCCCAATCCGGCGGTATCTCTGGCAATTGACAGCGGCAGCGGCCATTTTGCTCCTGATCTCCAGCCTGGTATGCGGACGATTGTATTACGAAAACAAAATCCGGGAGATTTCAGCGCTTCAGGGTACAGAACAGACTGGCGACACCCAAAAACCTGCGCAGGCGCCCTACCCTGCCGGTCCAGTTGTAAAAAGTCCAGCGGAACAGGAAAATCCGGCAAGCAGCCAACCAGATTTGACTTCCCATGCTGCGTTGCCAACGGTTCAAAATAATCCAGATATGAACACAAACGCTGCCATCACTGCAAAAACCACCGCGACCAACATACCTGTCGCCGACGCAAACGCTGCCGTTATTCCCCCTGCGACTTCCTCCCCGCGCCCATCGACGGCATCGGAAAAAGCAGGCGCCAATGCTGCGCAGCCGGGCAATATTGTTGCCGCCAACCCCGGAACATCGACGCCGGAAAGCCCAGGAGCCCAAACGCCTGTTTCTGAAAACAGCGCCCTTGTTTCATCCGTAAACAGCGGAGCAGACAGGGTGGATTCGGTTGCACAAATCAATGATTTTCAACTACTTGAAAACAATACTATTCCTTTTGTAAACTATACATTTTCCGGTTTTCAACCGCCCGTACTGCCCGTTAAGCCACAGCGTGCGCCCTCCGGTTGGTATCTGGGTATACAGTTTACCCCTACCCTGCTCGTTGAAAAGCCGGGGCCGGAGCACACTTCTGTCGTGCGTCCCCGTGTAGCCAGCGCCCAGGAAAAAACAACCTTTACTGCTGATTACTGGCTCAAAGCGGGTAAGCACCTGCAGGGCAGATGGGGAATTGAAACCGGAATCGGCTACCGCGCGATCGAAAGAAACACCATGCACCGGGCGAGGTTCCGGTTCATCAATGGTCGGCCGGGCGGTGGCCAGGCGCGCAGCTACGATTTTGATTACGACCTCGATACGTATGGGGGCAGCAGCGAAGTGACCCTGCGCATGGTGCAGGTAGACAGTACCAATGTGGTACCGGAAGACGAGCCTTTACATTTTCAGGTAAAAACTTCGGAACGCCTGCAATTGCTCCGCGTTCCGGCATTGTTGACGGCTCGCCTGGGACAAGGTCGACTCACCGGCGTGCTCAAAGCAGGCCTGATCGGCAATGTTGTGCTGCGCAATGAAATTGAAATCGTTACCCGGGTTTCTGAAAATACGCGGTTCCGCCCGGGGCAGGGAAGCAATGCCTACACCCTGCGACGGGATAAGACCCATAAGTTTTTTGCAGGCTATCAGGTATCAGCCGGTCTGGAATACCGCCCGGTAAAACACTTTTCATGGGTGCTGGAACCCAGCCTGTCGGGTGATTTTGCCAGAAAAAA
The DNA here is from genome assembly GCA_022844265.1 of Saprospiraceae bacterium. Lineage (GTDB taxonomy): Bacteria > Bacteroidota > Bacteroidia > Chitinophagales > Saprospiraceae > M3007. The sequence continues at coordinate 3,039 of JALHMA010000213.1, forward strand.
CAGCGCTGGGAAGCAACTGCCGTCCATTGTGACGATTGGCATTAACGCCGGGATGAATTACTATTTTTGAGGCGTATTGAGTTCGTAGCGAAGAGGTGACATCTGCGAGGTACGAGCAGGTGTTATCTCTTCGCGGAAGCCCCGTTTCGAGATGTCACTTGCTCGTACCTCGCAAATGACACCTCTACACCGGCTTAAGGCTCCGACAAAATAATCGTTTCATATCATGCCAGCAACATCGCCCTAGTTGTGCGGGGTCGTAAGACCCGCACACGGCGGTAAAAATTGGCTTATCAACAAGATTAAGCCATTGGTTATCACGCATTCTTGAACCAGAATTTACCACCATACGCGGGTCTGCTGCCGTGCGCGGGTCATACGACCCCGCACTTCTTTCTGGCTACTTTATGTAGAGAACCGCACCTTTTTTTACCACAACGGACACCAAGTGGTTTCACAAAGAACACGAGCGTAGAGTTGACCACTTTTTTTGAGTCATTTAAGACGATTTATGCAAGCCCACAGTAATCACTAAGCGCGACGAGTCAACTCTGCGCTTAGTAACGCTCAAAAAACAAGTTCACGATTTGACTACCCCCCGCGCTTTAGCCGGGGGTATCGAAGAGACTAAACCCAAAGGGGTTTTAACCCCAGATCACCCATTTTGGGTTAAAACCCATATATGTTTGCCCCCTTCATTTACCCCCGGCTAAAGCGCGGGGGTTAGTCAAATCGTGAACTTGTTTTTTAGGCATTACTTAGTGTCCTTTGTGAAACCACTTCGTGTCCGTTGTGGTAAAAAACGCGTATGGTATTGCCATTCCGTTTCAAGATGTCACTTGCTCGTACCTCGCAAATGACACCTCTTCACTGGCTCAAAATAATCGTTTCATAACCTGCCAGCAACATCGCCAGACCGCCATTCGGAACGATGTTTCGCCCTTTGCCATTCAGGTTGCAATATGCGGCATACGCTTGTTCGTGGTATTCAAAATCGATGCGGTACAGGTCGTTTTCCAGTTCCGACACCGCCTGCACACGGCTCCCCCGCAAGGCAAGCGCTTCCAGAAACTCCGCGTTTTGTTCGGAGGAATATTCCGCCAAATCGTCGGAAGTGAACAATAGATTTCCCAGTAACACATTGATTACCAGCACGGTCTGCTGTTGGATGGCGCTGAGGTGCTGGTGATCGTTTCTTAAAATAAAAACATCGGGATCATTGTGAAAAGCGCGGCCGTTCAGCGGCCAGCGATGCAGTGTGGAGCGCAGGGAAGCAATCGTACTCACGCGCTCCCGGTGCCGCAAAAAAGCCAGTAGCCGATGCTCCCAGCGCAGGTGAATATCCCCGCCGATACGGCAATAATCCACCAGCCCAAAGCAGGAACCCAAAGGCACGCCGCAGCCGAGTATTCGTTTATCGCCCGCCAGATGCCGCAGAAATTCCATCGCCTCGTACATCACCTGACCCCGCGTTTTACCCGGCGGCGGCGCCAGGCAAACCGCGAACAGAAAGTCTAGTTTCAGCAACTCATAACCCCATTTTTCACAAACCATGTGGAATACCCCTGCCAGATGGGACTGTACCCCCGGATGGTAAAAATCGAGGGCGTAATACCAGCCTCCCCAAAGTGGATTCCAGCCCACTTTCAAAGGTTGATTTTTATGGTCTTTCAGCAGCCAATCGGGATGTTTTTGAAATAAATCCGATTTTCGGGAAGCCACGAACGGCGCCAGCCAAAGCCCCGGCATCAGACCCTTTTCCCGGATTTGTGCAGCCATGCGCCCCATGCCGCCGGGAAAAGCCGGTTTTACGGACAACCAGTCGCCGACTTCCGTTTGCCAGCCATCATCTATCTGGAAAAAAGCGGCGGGTTTTTCCACTGCAACATGCGCAGCCTGCTGGTATTCGGAATGGCCCAAAGTCTCATAAAAAGCGGCAAATGAATCCAGGTTTTTTATCAAAACCGGCTCCGAAATATGGGTGAAATGCCGGTACCAACTCGTCCAGCCGATAGCGGGCGGCGCAGCGGGCGGTTGGATTCCAAGTAATTGAAAATAAGCGTCGTATGCGGCGGCTTCACTCTTTTTCAACACCACAAAATCCAGGGCGGGAAAGGAATGCGACAGTTGCAAGCCCTCCAGGTCCTTGCGTATCGTGAGAATGCTGTTACGGCGGTCATAGAGGAAAAGTGTAAAACCGGTGCTTTCGTTCAAAGAACCCAGAAAAGTCACCGTATTCTGGTCGTCCCGCAGGAGTGTGTACGTCCAGGAATGCAGTTGTCCCGGGCCATGCGGAATACCCGCGATCATCTCGTCGCCGTAATGCCCCATGTGCCGCCGGGCCATTGGCCGCAGACGCGGAATGTGCCCGTCTACCGGTATCCAGCGGCTTTCGCTCCAGGACTGGTACCCGTTGGCGAAAAAACGGGCAGCGGAGGAAAGCGGCATATCCAGTTGAATTTCAAGGCGTTGCAGAGTAATATCCTGTTTGGGATGCAGGAAAATGGAGTATTTTGTTTCCTGCGCACTGACAACATCACATTGAAAATCTGCAAAAAATGTCTCAAAAGAATTGGGTTTCCCCGGTACCAACTGATACGTTTGCCGGTCGGCAACAAGAATGGCTTGACGGAATTGCATATTTGAATAATTTCGCTGCCAAGTTATTGAAAAATAGAGGAAATGCAGGAAAATAGGTGAATGTCTCACAAGCCTGAAAGTGAATCTTTCATACCATCTAAACCCTTCAAACCTGTCTGCCAATTGTGTAGCGATTCCATACCTTTGTTTCTAAAATAAGTACTTTGACAATGGGTGTATTTCAAATTGTCGTTGGTATATTGACGGGGTGACTTGAAGTCACCCCGTCAATAAGCTTGGCGCTTTGCCAAGCGACAATTTGAAATACACCCTTTGACAACTGACTTCGGACTTGAAACAGACTTCGCACTGATGACTTCGGACTTTATATAAAATAGGCACTTTGAAAGAACCTGAACAGATCAAACTCCATCCCTTGCTCGTCCGCGCGGTCGCGCAGGCGCTCATGGCCATTTTTTTTGAACACCGCTATGCCGATAAAGTCATCGAACAGGCCCTGAAAAGCAACCCCAAAGCGGGTAGCCGCGACCGGGCTTTTATAGCCGAAACCACCTATGAAGTGCTGCGGTATTACCGGTATTACACCGAAATACTGGGAAAAACGCCGCGTTTTGAAACCGATTTCTGGCAATTAATCGGTATCCATTTTTTCTTAAAATCCGGCAATCTCCCCGATTGGAAGGAATTTAATAATCTCCATCTCAAAGAAATAACGGCCCGGGCGGAAAAAGCCAAAACCGAGCGGGCGCTGCGGGAAAGTATCCCGGAATGGCTGGATGAAATGGCGGCGCAACAACTGCCCGAATCCTGGGATAAAACCCTGCACTGGCTCAATAAACCCGCCCAAGTGGTGCTCCGTGCCAACCGCCTCAAAACCGACCGCGCAGCGCTCCAGCATGCCCTGCTGGAAGAAGGAATCGAGACAAAACCTGTCGGAACCGGCGACGCGCTGGTACTCGCCCGCCGCCAGAATATTTTCCTCAGTCCAACTTTTAAAAAAGGCTGGTTTGAAGTGCAGGATTACAGCAGCCAGCTCGTTGCGTCCGTCCTTGCGCCCGAGCCTGGCATGCGCGTGGTCGATGCCTGCGCAGGAGGCGGCGGCAAAACCCTGCACCTCGCAGCGCTCCTGCAAAACAAGGGCAGCCTCATTGCTCTGGATACCTTCGCCTGGAAACTCGACGAACTGCGCCTGCGCGCCCGCAGGGCCGGCGCCACGAATATCGAAACCCGCCCCATCGAAAGCCGAAAAACCATCAAAAGACTGTACAATTCTGCCGACAGACTCTTACTGGATGTACCCTGCAGCGGCCTCGGGGTGCTCCGCCGCAATCCCGACGCTAAATGGAAACTGAAACCCGAACAGATCGAACAACTGCGCGCCACGCAACAGGAAATCCTCCAGTCTTATTGCCTCATTACCAAACCCGGCGGAAGAATGGTGTACGCCACTTGCAGTATTTTGCCGGCTGAAAACCAGGATCAAATCGAAACTTTCCTCGCCAGCGACGCCGGGAAACAATTCCGCCTGCTGGAAGAAAGAAAAATTCTGCCGCAGGATGAAGGGTTTGACGGGTTTTATATTGCGCTACTTCAGAGGAATGAGGAATGAGGGATGAGGGATGAGGGATGAGAAACATACAAATAATTGATTATCAATTATTAATAAAATAAAATACCAGAAAAAAGCAATTTATAATGTAAGAAAATTGCGGAAAACCAGACGTTATAGCCATTTAGTATGAAACTATCAGTTAGACAAAAATCAAACATTCGACACTTCGTGTATTACTTAGTGAATGGGACACTTGACTTTGAACCTATACAGAAAACATTTGGCGAGAGTTATTACTACCAATTAAAATCGAATCCTGACCTATTTTATAAGACGGCATGTGTCTATAGTAACCAAGAAATTAAACTAAATCCAACTTGGCCAGACACAAAAAAATTAGGTAAGTTCATTTGTGACCTTTATAAGAACGAAATTAATAAAGTTGACTTTGAAGACTGGGAAACGAATTTCGATACTCAACAAGAGGACTTCTCATCAGACTTTAAAAATTTCACAAAATGGTTTGTGGCGTCTATAATAGTTTCAGAGGTAACATACAAAGACTATATTGGTGACGGTGCTTCATTCGTTGAACAATGTTTTGCAATTTGGGCAAATGTGGTGGAGATTGAGAATAATCGTGTGACAAACTTCGACCATGCAATCGAAAGGGTTGAACAGTATATTAGATCATATTACATACCAGACTACACGGACAACCTTGAAAAATGGGAATGCGAACTTCATATGGAATAAACGGCTGCTAACACGGGTTTTGCGTCAGGCGGGCTGACGTATTAACATGAACATTTGCGCTTCGAATGAACTTTAGAACCAAATTGAAGATTTACGCTCCGAAACCCGAACGAACGCAAAGCCCGAAAACGTTCAGGGCTGGTTGGCAAAGGGGCAGCGCCCCCGTAATATTTGTAGCAAAATAGGAAAGATCAAGGTTGGAGGTGCAGCGCACCGTAATATTTCCGGTGCGCTGCACCTCCTGAACAAACGCTAATACTAAAACCCTACAAATATTATCGGGGCGCTGCCCCTATGCTATCCAGTCAGAAAAAATTAATAATATGCCAAATAAATTGTGCCGCTCATTCCTCATCCTTCATTCCTCATTCCTGATCACATGACCCTCGAATTCCTGATGAAAGACTACGTCGCCTTCAACGTTTGGGCGAACGCGTTATTTGTTAACTGGTTGAAAAGCAAACCTTTAGAATTAATGGATCGGGAAGTACCGTCCAGTTTTCCCAGTCTGCGCGGCACTTTGCTGCATATCTGGTCTGCACAGGATATCTGGCTGCACCGGCTGCAAGGGGCCTCCCCCACCTACCTGATTTCAGCCACTTTCCAGGGTTCAAATACAGAACTGATGGACGGCCTGATGCAGAATTCAGCGGCTTTCCGGGATTTTATCGGTAGCCGGGACAGCAGTTATTTTTCTCAAAAAATAGGCTATAACCACACCACCGGCATTCCCTACGAACAATACACCACGGAAATCATACAACATTGTATGCAGCACAGCACCTATCATCGCGGCCAGATCGTCACCATCGCCCGCAACCTGGGTCTGACGGATCCACCCAAATCGGATTATATTGGTTACGTAAGGGAGGACAGGGGAATCAAATGATACAGGTGGGTGGAAAATTTTTCAAAGAAAAATTTTCCACCCACCTGTATCATTTGATTTACAGAATTACCACGGGTAATGGACTTGGCCGTGACAATTGTATTTTCACCACTCCATTAACCCCTCTCTGAATAACAAATGCCAATCGTATCTTCACCATCAAAATTGTAAGGTCTTTTGTTGATCCTGTGGATATATTGTTTCCCGTCAGGGAAAACAATATATCCACAGGATCAACAAAAGACCTCCCCTATGAAAATTGTCCATTTCTCCGACACGCACCTGGGTTACCAGGCATACGACCGCGTCAGCGCAGAGGGCATCAATGCCCGGGAGCAGGACGTGTATGATGCTTTCGAGCGGGTAATCGAACGTATTTTAGAACTGAAACCGGATTTGGTGATCCATTCCGGCGATTTTTTCCACCGGCCCAGTCCTTCCAACCGGGCGCTGACCTTCGGACTGGAACAATTGCGCCGCCTCGGCGACGCGGGCATTCCCATGGTACTGATAGCGGGCAACCACGAAACGCCCAAAACGATTTACAACAGTCCAATTTTGCGCGCCTTGCGTTCGCTGGATCGGGTGTATCCATTTTTTGGCGAACAAACAGAGCAGGTGACGTTCGGCGACGTAGTCATCCACGGCGTTCCGCATATCAATGACAACCGCCTGTTAATCAGTTCGCTGGAACAATTGGAGGCGACGCCCGGCAAGTTCAATATCCTCATGCTGCACACCTCGCTGGGTAAACGTTACCTGATGGAAGAATACGGAGAACAGGTTTTTCCGGCGGAGTTTGAAAATCAACTGGCTCAATTCCAGTATATTGCGCTGGGGCACTGGCACAATTGCCAGCCCATCGACGTCCATCCC
>JALHMA010000214.1 GCA_022844265.1 Saprospiraceae bacterium
GCCTAAAATTATCTAATAAAATACAGGCTACGCCCTCAGATGCTTCGCCTACGGCTCTGCATGACACATTTGTTTGGCATTACGGATAAAAAACTACCAGGAATCAATAATTTTGATACATATGAGACACCCTTATCTTGAATTGCATTAAACCTGCTTTAAAATATGCTGGACAAATTACAAGCAATCCTTAAAACAGGAAAAGAACCGCTTACCTTCAATGGCAACCCACTGGGGTTTTCATTGCTGGACTTCTGGCAATGGAGCGTTTCTGATATTCTTAGTAACGCCACCCGAGGGCGTTTCGCCGAGTTCATTGTGGCTACTGCCACCAATGTAGAAATAATGAAAGTGCGCGACGAATGGGATGCTTATGATCTTGAAACGCCCGATGGCATCAAAATAGAGGTCAAATCTGCGGCTTATCTTCAATCCTGGTTTCAAAAATCGTTTTCCAGTATCTCTTTCAGAATCCGGGCGACGGGCAATTGGGATGCTGCTACTAACCGATTTCAGGCCTCCCAAAAGCGTCGAGCCGATGTATACGTTTTTTGTCTGCTTCATCACCGGGATAAACAGACAGTCGATCCATTGAATATGGATCAATGGGAGTTTTACGTATTGTCAACAAAAGAGGTAAATGAATATCCGCGCAGCCAGCACTCTATTACGCTGAAATCACTACGAGGTTTGACGTCGTCAGTTTCGTATGCGCATCTTTACGAGGCGATCAAAGTGAAAAACAAATTGAACTGAACAGCATTTCACAATCGCCCCAAATGCCGCCACGATTCTATCTTCGCCACGCTGCGCAGCTGCCCTTCATCTCCGGCATACACCACAATATTTTTGCCGGAAATGCGATGCCCGGGCGCGTTGGAACGAAAAGACTGTAGTCCTTTGAAAAACGCTGCATTCGGCGTAAAACTGTACTTCATTTCAAACAACTGGGTATCCGGGCCTTCGAGTGACACCAAATCCACTTCCACGCCATGGTTGTCTTTCCAGAAATAAAAATCAGGCCGCACATTTCGGTTGTAACGATTCTTCATGAGTTCCACGATTGCCATGTTTTCAAAAAGGCTGCCCCGGCTAAAGTGCTGGTTGATCTGTGCGGCCGTCGTGATACCCAGCAGATTGCAAAGCAACCCGGTATCGTAAAAATACAGTTTGGGCGATTTGACTAAGCGTTTGTTGAAGTTTTCAAAAAAAGGAGGAAGTTGAAAAGCAATATAACTGGCCTCCAGAATAGACAACCAATTCCTGACTGTAATTGCTGAAATGCCAGCCTCTGTAGCAAGAGATTGAACATTCAGGGGTTGGCCCACACGGCCGGCGCACAGCCGTAAAAAAATCTGAAATGTATTGAGGTCTTTGATATTCAACACGTTGCGAACGTCCCGCTCCACATAGGTTTCCAAATAACTCTGGAAATAAAATGCCGGATCGGCATTGCGGTCGTACAATACCGGGTAACCGCCGCGCCAGATCGAGGTTTCCACATCTGCCGGTTTCAACGGTGGATGATTGGCTTCCAACTCCGCATGACTCAGTGGTAAAAGCCTGAAAATAGCAACCCGGCCGGCCAGACTTTGCGTAATTTTTTCAAGCAGCAGGAAGTTCTGGGAACCTGACAAGATAAATTGCCCCATTAATCGGTCTTCATCCGTTTTTACCTGAAGGTAGGAAAAAAGGTCCGGTACACGCTGCGCTTCATCAAAGATGACGTACCGATCATATTCCCGCAGAAAACCGCGCGCATCCTGTTCGAAAAAAAGGCGGGTATCGGGGTCTTCAAAATTGACGTAGCGATATTCGCTGAAAAGATTGCGCAGTAAGGTCGTTTTTCCGCTTTGACGCGGTCCGGTAACAGACAAGATGGGATACTGCGCGAGCAAGGCCCGAATAGATTCCGTGATTTGGCGGTTAATCATGACTTAAATTTGTACAAATCTATAACTTTACTTTATATTTTGTACGAAATTTATTAAAAAAATTAATCAGATTTTTGGCAAACCCAAGGGTAGCACGGCCTGATTGATGTTTCTAAATAAAACAGCATTAAGAGGGGTTAAAACCCCGAAGTAAGGTCTCTGTACTCACTCCCGGCTGAAGCCGGGAGTTATTGAAATAGCGTTTGGGTCAATAAACATTGAGCGGCTTACATCAATAACCATCGGCTTCAGCCGATGGTTAGTCAACAATTGCTATAAAGGGGTTTTAACCCCCTCTTAATGCTGTTTTATTTAGAAACATCAATCAGGCCGCGCTACCCTTGGTTTTGGACGTCGTTGTAGGAAACACCAACAACGATGGAGTTTCTCAGCCGTCAATGATGTATGATAAACCGCAGCCACTGTATGCCGGATACGGAAGATATGCGCAGGAAATAACTGCCGCTTGGCAAGTTTAGAGCAGGCAGATCGATTAATTGTTCGCCTGCCGGCACGAAGACTGGAGGTAACGCATGTACCAGGCGGCCCTGCATGTCACAGACAGCAAGCGACAGTTCGGTTTCGGCGTCTAATACCAATTGCAGGGTGGCCTTATCTCGTACAGGATTAGGTGACAGTATCGCGCCCGCAATGCCCTGCCCTGCCACAGTTACGATCGGGCTATATGTGGTATTGCCATCTGTATCTTCCTGACGCAGGCGGTAGTACAGCCGCTTCGAGGCGGGTGCTGTGATATCGTCAAAACTGTAATCGCTGCGCTGGTCACTGTCGCCCTTACCTGTTACGAAGCCAATGTCTTCGAATTGTAGTCCGTCCGTAGCGCGTTGAACGTTAAAACCTCGATTTCGACGTTCCGTTTCTGTTGACCACTGTAGGGCTACCAGGTCTTGCTGCCTGACTGCCCGGAATGCCACTAGTTCGACGGGCAGAGCAGTGCCGGATGCAACGCCGAAAGGAGAAAAATTTGTTATATTGGTTTGCGTACGGGTACACGTATTGCTGACACAGCTTGCTGCCGCATCGCCATACGACTGCCATTCTACACCCGTCCAGCGGGAAACATGACAACTACCGGGGGTGAAACTTCCGGCAATATGGCCTGGCGTAACCCACTGAAAAACTGCCGTAGCAGCCGTTGTATTTCCTGAAGGGCGATCAATCGTCCACTGCCGGTTTACATAATCCGGGCCTCCGGTCGGGTAATCGAACCCCGTCTTCACCCGTACGGCAAAGGTATCTGCTCCACTACCAAGCGAAAGTGTGACTGGGTTGTACGACGACAGGTCAGGGCCGGCCGGGAACAGGAGACCGGTGGTGCCAACATTCATGCGGAGGCGGCCCGTGCCGGTAGTGGCGAGATAATTAGACGCTGAGGCGCCTGCGATAGAACCGACGGTTAGGTCGCCGTTTTCGAGCAAAATTTTACCGGAAGTAAGGGTTAAAGTTGTATTGATGCGTTGGATGCCGGAAATAGTTAAATGATTGGGGTTGTTGAGGTTCATTCTGGTTAAAACCCCGCCGGAACCGCCCAATGTTTGCCCGGAAGTGCCGGAAAACTCCAGATTAAAACCGGTTCCAAAAAAATCCAGCCCCAGGAGCACTGTTCCGCTATTATTAAAAAAGGAACCTTTGTAGCTGCAATTATGTGCCATAATTTCAGCAATTGCTCCGGCAGAAACATTGATAGTACCATTATAAATGATGGTGTACAAAGAGCCGGGGTTGCTGAATTTTAGTGTGCCGGCGTTGACGTTTACCACGCCGCCTGCTTCAATGGATATTGGACACCCGGAAATAGACGTGGTGTTCTTATTGAGTATTCCTCCGCTTTTCACAACTACCTGCGTACCGGAAGAAGCTCCCACAATATCCCCGGCATTTAAATTAAATACGCTCCCGTTTTGGACAAATATTTTTGCAGTACCAGTCATCGTAAGGGTACCAAAACTCTTATTGGCAGTCCCATTGATGGCAATGATTTTCGAGTTCTCTATATTTCCGATACCGATATTAATGGTTCCTGTAATCGAGACTGTTCCGCTGCCTCTAAACCTTCCACTGTTCCAGATAAATCCGTTGGCGAAAGTCGGACTTCCGGTTCCCCCGTAAACGGCAAAGGAATTATTCATAAAAACTTCCCCTGGAGATAGTCCGACATTATCATTAAAAGTTCCTCCGGAATACAAGGTGAGTTTTGTGGTCAGCGTGGTTCCTGTATTCGCATTAATAGTAGGAACAGCGCCACCGCTATTGCCTATTTGAAAAGTTCCAGCGCCGGAAATGGATGTATTGGTAATCGTAAGGCTGGACAGGCTGTTTCCAATGATACTGAACACCTTGTTTGTAGGAATATTGACCGCAGCGCCGCTAAACGTACTAACGCCCGAAGTGGGATCAAATTCAAAATTATTGGCATTCACGTTGAGCGTTCCCTGAATTAAGGATTTGATATTATGCGCCTCTCCCGGAAAAAAACCGGATATATTCCAGATGGAACCATTCTGCTGTTCGAAGAGACCGGTGCCGGTGACGCCACCGTAAGAATTAACCGTCGAACCGCTCATAAAAGTGAGTTTGGCGCCGGTACCAACAGTAAATCCGACGACATTGGCGCTTGCTGCAATACGAACTTCTTTGGTGCCTGATACTCCAATGTTTTGCGGTGTAGCGCTTAAAGAGGCTACAGGACCCGTGATATTTGCAATGCCTGAACCTGCAAAAATACACCCTGTTCCGTAAGATATGCCCCCTGAAAAAATTGGGTTCGAGTTCCCTAAATATGTCCCGGAAGCGAAATAGAACTGGTTAATATGGGTCAAACCAATATTGTCTACAAATTTCCCGGAATAAAGACTGAAAACAACAGCATTATTGACGGAACAGTTTGCTTCCAACTTAACAACTTGAAGACCTGAACCCGAAAAAAAGGGTCCTATTCTAAACCAGGTGCTGTTTATGTTAACATTATTTAAGAGAAAACTGTCAACCCCGTTCGTGGAACTGTTAAACAATGACTCGCCGCTAAGTGTCCCTCCATTAAAGGTATAAGTTCGGCCACCGTACCCTCCAAAATCTAATTTTCCGCTGATGTTTCCCGAAGAAACGAACTTCGGACGTATGAAAGCGTAATCAAGTGCATTTGTATTGGTAATGGTTGCTCCTGCTTTTATATCCAGGTTTGCGGTCGCAGTGACGCTGTTTAACAGGATATATCCTACGCTAAAGCCATTGCCAATTACCGTCGTCGTGCCACTTGCAAACGTAACTTTTGTTGCATGAAATAATTTCAGCGTGCCAAGGATGTTATTGTTTGCGCCCTCGATTTTTAGCTCGGCTAAATTTTGTATATCCAAGGTGCCTGCCAGGTCTAATTTGCTGGAAACGGTAACAATTCCGGTGCCATTGATAGTGGAGTTACCTGTTTGCAGCGTGGGTATGGTCAGGTTAAAATTACTGTTGAGCCGACCGATATACGTCGTTCCACTTACCAGAAATCCACCTAATGTCAGCGTATCCGGTGCAATGCCGATATTATCATTACATATAACCCCATAAACGAACAAGTTTTTTGCAGAACAGGTACTTCCGGCGTTGATATTCAACAGGTTGGAGTTCGCGCCACGCGCCTCGAAGCGTCCGAGAATAGAGCAGCCGGCGCCAACATTTACGGTCATCTTGGTTACTTTGAACCAACCGCTAAGCCCTACCACAAAATTGGTCAGGTTAAAAGTCGCATTGCTTCCTTCCTCCATAAAAAAACGGCCATTCACCGAAACGGCAGCATTGAAGACAACAAGCTGGTTAACACTGTTAAAAAAACCGCCGTTGTTGATGAGCAAAGGTCCGTTGATAGTAATGAGTGCCGGATATACCGTTTTCTCAAGGGTTCCGCTGACGGTCAGGTTATTGCAGGTGCGGTTGTCTGTAATAGTGACGGTATGCCCCGCCAGCACCTCCACATCATCCGTCGCCGCAGGCACGACGCCGCCCACCCAGGTTGCAGGGGCCGACCAATCGCCGGCAGCAGCACTTTGAATAAGCGCGGCTTTCAAAGAGGAGGTCAGTAAAACGAAGGCCAGTATCATCAGCGAATACCGGAGGGTATGGCTTTCAGGGCGAGCAGGGATGCGTGTGGCGGAGAAATCAGGTGCGAGGTCCATATAGCATAAAGAAAAGAGACAAAATTGCAGGATTGCAAAAGGCACTGATAAACAAGGAGTTGCAAAAAATTAGTGCAAACTAATTTTGCATCTTTGCTCATGCTGCAAAGGTGAACACATTCCGCAAAGCAGTCAATCCCATGAATTAGGGACAAGAATGGACATAAAAGATATGCTGATACGGATTCAGCCCAAAGCAGTCAATCCCATAAATTAGGGACAAGGATGCTTTATTTTGTTATAAAGGCATCGACAATTGAATTTCCGTGCCGGCTCCCGGAGACGATTTTACTTTCAGGTCGCTGCCTATGGCGGCCGCCCTGATGGCCATATTGCGCAGGCCATTACCGCCCATATCTCGCGTTACTTGTCCTGCATCGTGCGTATCGAACCCTGCCCCATCGTCTTTTATCCTCATTATCAGGATGTTATCTTCCTTACTCAATGATACCTCGACCTGTTGGGCGCGGGCGTATTTGGCGCAGTTATGAATGGCTTCCTTAAAGATCAGGTAAAAATCCTTGCGTTTTTCCATGGGCAGTGACAGCAATTCTACGCCGTCACCTACTGTAAAGCGCAGTTGCGTACCCAGGCTTTCGAGCATTTCGGAAGCATAGGTGCTCATGCGGGCCAGTGCTTTTTCCATGGAGTCATTTTCAGGATTGATTGACCAGACGATGTCGCTGATGCTGTTGAGCGCGGCACGGGCTTTGTCGCCGATGTTGTCGAGCCGGGCTTTGTCCAGGTCCCTCTGAACGCCACGCAAGGCTGACTCGGAAAGAATGCTGATACTGCTAAGGGTGCTGCCCACCTCGTCGTGCAAATCGCGGGCGATGCGCAAACGCAACTTCTCCTGACGAAGACGCTGGATTTCACGATAGCGGAAAAGGATATATACACCACCTCCGACCGTGATAATACAAAGCAGAAAAAACCAGCGTGTCTTGTAAAAAGGCAGGATCACACGTAACGGCATTAAAACGGATCGCCCGCTTTCGACGCCATTCGACCCAATTGCCTTCAGTTCGAAATGGTAACTCCCCCCCGGTAATCGATCGAAAGTAAACGAGCGCTGGCTACCCGCTTCCTGCCAGGCATCTTTTTCGCTCAAGCGATACAGTAACCGCGTTTGCTCCGGGATCGTGAATCCAAGGGTGCCGATTTCAATGGTAAAGACTTCCTGATTAGGGCGCAAAAGTATTTCCGGATAGATCTGTTGTCCGTTCTGTTCGATCGGCGCCGGAAGAGATTTGTGTTGGTCGTACACCCGAAAGCCTGTTATCACAGGAACTGCAGCGGGAGGATCAAGTATTATATTGGCCGTCTTGAAATGCAGTGTGTTGCCAAGCCAGATTTGTTCGTCGCTCCCATAAAAAAGTGGGGTGTGGACCGAAATGGGAAGCACCATCCCTTCTTTTTCAGCAAACTTTTTCCAGGTTTTTCGCTGCGGATCATAGCAGACAAGCCCTTTTCCGGTGGTTAACCACAGCCGGCCCTGCTTATCTGGAACGATCCGGTACACCCAATCCACCAGCCCTTTTACCCGTTCGAAAGCACTGTCGGGCACCATGTCAGGCAGGTAACGGCAGAGTCCGCCTTCGGTACCGATCCACAGATTACCAGCCTGGTCGCGATTCATACACCGAACAAACCGGCCCCCCAGACTTCGGTAGTTTTTTCCTTCAATCCGAAAAAGAGTAAACTTTTGCTGTTTGGGTTCCCACATTTGCAGCCCCGCACCATTTACACTAAAAAAAATCCGCCCTGCTGTATCGCAATAAATACTGGGGGTAAAATCATAATAATCCTTGAACGAGCCTCGCAGATCCGGCGATTTCGACAATTTCCAAAACTTCCCGGTGGAGGGCGTGTACCGAATAATACCGTTCCCAAAAGTGGCGATCCAGAGGTTTTGCTCCGGATCGGCGGTTATTTGGTATGGCCACAGATCAATTGTTCGACAGCCCGGACAATTTTGGATAGGCGCGTTGAGAAATTTCAGACGGAGGGTAACGGGATCGAGCCAGGCAATGCCCCGATCGAGCAATACCCAGATATGTCCATCCGCCGCCACAAATAACTGGCGAACACAGGGTGTTTCATGGGGAAGCATCATCAATCGCTCCTGGTTCTGTCTGACGGTATTTGTTGAAGTGTGTCGAGCCATTACACGAAAATAACCATCCTCGTCCCAACTGGCGAAAATCTGTTCCTGTGTAGGCGTATACTCCGTGATGGCTTCCACTTTATAGTCATCCGATAGGGGAGAGTCAAGTGCGAACTGCTGCCTGAACGGGTCAAGACGGCTTAAACCTTTTCCGGTTCCAAACCATGTAATCCCTGCCTGATCCCGAAATACATGTAAATAATTGACGTCCTGGGCCTCCCAGATATGTTTGGCGGGAAGGGGCAATCCTGTCCATTTATGCTTAGTTGTGGAAAAAAGTTTCAGTCCGCCGGCTGTTGCTATCCACAAGATCGAATCATTTTTCGGTTGAATGTTATAGACTATATTATGGAGCGGGTCCTGCTTTGTGAGCGGGCTAAGGTCATAGTATTTCCAAAGATGGGTGCTCATTGAAAATTCCAGCAAACCCGGCCCATACCCTCCTATCCAGGCGCTTTTTTTTCTTTCATCCAGAAAAAGTGTTATCAGAAATGGATCGGGGGACTGCTCTGTGGATGTACTTTTGTTGATATTTCCGGTTAAAAAATACACCCATACACGACGAAGGGGATCAATCATCGCAATGCCGTTTTCTTCGATCTCGCTATCTCTGACGGTGAGCCACAGGGTACCATCTGCTCTTTCGGCTATATTGGAAATGCGAGTAATTGTATTTTTGGTAGTCCGTAGCCCGGTATGACCGTTCTGAATAAGTTCAGGCTGCCAGGCCACCATACTATCGAGTTGGGGGTCGAAAAAAGTTAATCCGTTGGAAGCAGTTCCTGCCCAGATCCGATTGTTGTGGTCTTCAAACAGGCAGAGAAAATTCTGAGAAATGTGGGATCCTACATTAGAAAAACGCTCCGAAACGGGATCAAAACGTACCATGCCTGTTTGACTGGCAAGCCAAATGAGTCCATTATGGTCTATCAGTACATCTTCTATAGAGTTGTCAGGCAAGGAATTCGGATCATCGGGGTTATTGGCGTACAACCTGGACTGTACGCCATCAAAACGGAGTAATCCTTTGTGTTGTACAACGCACCAGAGATAACCCCGACGGTCTTGCCGGATCCGCCTAACGGCGCCCGTTATTCCTTGATCTTCTTCTAAATGATCAAAAAAGAGGAATGGGGCCTGCTCCTTACTTTGTGATGACTGTGTCTGGCCGGTGGTTATCGGCAACAGTAGAGCAATAGACAGCAGCATCTGCCAGCATGCGCTTCTTTTGTCATTAAAAGTCATCTTTTATTTTGGGTGTGGCTGGAGGTATTTACACACGATAATAATCTGCTCACGGGTAATCGCCGACAAGTATAATAAAAGTCATTCTAATCAGCGAATTTTAAATAAAATAATGAAACAGCAGGTACATTAT
>JALHMA010000215.1:0-2738 GCA_022844265.1 Saprospiraceae bacterium
TTCTGTACGCCGGGATGGTTGACCAAAGCCGCGCCGGTAGCGCCTGCGCCGGTAATGATGTTGACCACGCCTTTCGGCAAACCGGCATGTTGACAAATTTCGGCAAACAGCAGGGCCGTGAGGGAGGTAAATTCGGCGGGTTTCAGCACCACGGTATTCCCCATCGCCAGGGCAGGCGCAATTTTCCAGGAGAGCATGAGCAAAGGAAAATTCCAGGGAATGATCTGGCCGATGACGCCGATTTCCTTGTAGTCTTTCAACTCGGTTTCCATCAGTTGCGCCCAACCGGCGTGGTAATAAAAATGCCTGGCTACCAACGGAATATCGATATCGCGGGTTTCACGTATCGGCTTGCCATTGTCCATAGATTCCAGGACGGCAAACAAGCGGGAATATTTTTGAATCTGGCGGGCAATGGCGTATAAATAACGCGCCCGCTGGTGTCCGCCCATAGCCACCCAGCCGGGAAGCGCTTTGGCGGCAGCCTCCACCGCGTCGTTGACGTCCTGCTCGTTGGCTTCCGCAATTTTTGCCAGGCCATTTTTGTTGGACGGGTTCATGCTGTCAAAATAAACGCCCGATCCGGGGGCTTTCCATGCGCCGTCGATGAACAATTGAAAGGTTCTGTCGTGCGCATCGAGCCATTCGTTCACGGGACTGGCGCTTTCCGGTGCAGGGCCATAGACCATGGTGTCGTATATTTCTTTTATTTTCATGTTGCTGTAAATGTTAAGTGGTTGAGGGTTGAGGCGGCCCTCGTTCAAAACCATTTTTTAGGCCATTGGATGCCTGTAACCTGCTGAGTATCTGCCGGTTACGAAATGTTCTAATTGCCGTTCAATATCGCCCAGTAAACTGCTGGCGCCGAACCTGAACAGTTCCGGGTTCAGCCATTCATCGCCAAGTTCTTCTTTCATCAGGATGAGCCAGTCGAGCGCCTGTTTGGCTTTTTGAATGCCGCCGGCTGGTTTGAAACCGACCTTGAATCCCGTCAATTCGTAATAGGCGCGAATCGCCCGGATCATCACCAGGCTGACGGGCAGGGTAGCGTTCACACTTTCTTTGCCCGTACTGGTTTTGATAAAATCGGAGCCGGCCATCATGCTCACCCAACTGGCTTTCGCCACTTTGGTGTAGGTGGGGATTTCACCGGTGGCTAAAATCGTTTTCATGTGGGCCGCTCCGCAGGCTTTCCGGCAGGCCGCCACTTCGTCGTACAGCGCTTTCCACTTCGATTCAAGCACCAGATCGCGGCTGATGACGATGTCTATTTCCGTAGCGCCCGCTGCGACGGACAATTCTATTTCCCTGATTTTTTCTTCAAATGAAATTTTTCCCGCCGGGAATCCCGTGGAAACGGCGGCAATCGGAATGCCGCTTCCTTCCAGCGCTTCTTTGGCAAAAGGAATGAGGTTGTGGTATACACAAACGGCGCCCGTGTGAAGATTTACGTCGGCCATACCCATCGCTTCCAGTAAATCCAGCCGGACAGGCGATCTTGCTTTGGCGCAGAGCCGCGTGACGTTGCCCCGGGTATCGTCGCCCGCCAGCGTGGTCAGGTCCATACAACTGATCGCCTTGAGCAACCAGGCTGCCTGCCATTCCTTTTTGACCGTCCTCCGGTTGGGCAAGGTGGCGGCACGGCGCTCCACGGCGCTTTTATTGATGTTGATATGGTCGAAAAACGCAGTATTGAAAGGTATACCCTCATTGCGCTGCAGCAGATGCGTTGCTTTGGAGTTCAGTTCTTTTGTTTTTGTCATGTCTGGTGTGTTGATTGTACCGCCGAACCCTGTTCGGCGCTTTTTTTCCGAACAGGGTTTGGCGGTGTTACGCTTTTTTCGCCGGACAGGGTTCGGCGTTACACAAACGCTTCCATTACCTTTCCAATCAATTGGTGCATGGCCTGGTGGGCGTCTTTGGTAAACTGGCCCGTAAATCTATTGGCAATAATACAATTAATGGTGAGCGCGCGGTGTCCGAAAAGTTGCGATAATCCGTAAATGCCCGAGGTTTCCATTTCAAAATTGGTGATCCGCATACCTTCAAATCGAAACTTCGAGAGTTTTTCATTCAGCATTTTATCCTGTACACCCAGGCGTAAAACCCTGCCCTGCGGCCCGTAGAACCCGGTGGCTGTCGCCGTAACGCCCGTATAAAAGCCCAGTTTTTTGGCTTTTTCAAGTAATTCAGCATTGCCTTCCGCGAGGTACGGTTTGGGTAGTTTTGGATCCCAATCCACTGCCTCGATAAACGATTCAACAAAAGGATTGTCTGAAAAATGCGCGGAATGTTCGTAGTAATGCACCAGTCCGTCAAATCCCAGTCCGTGCGTACTCGCCAGAAAACTGTCCGGTGGAATATCTTCCTGAAGTGAGCCGGAAGTGCCTAAACGAATGAATGTCAGTTGTTTATGTTCAGGCTTGATTTGTTTTTCTAGCAAATCTATATTCGCGACGGCGTCTAATTCGCTCAGTACAATATCAATATTGTCCGTTCCCATGCCAGTGGAAATAACGGAAACGCTTTTTCCGTTTTTCGTACCCGTATGCGTCACGATTTCCCTTTTTTGTGTTTTGAAATCTACTTCATCGAAAAAGGCGGAAACGGCCGGAACCCTTCCCGGGTCGCCCACTAAGAAAATCGTGTCTGCAAGATTTTCAGGCAGCAAATTGCAATGATACAGGCTGCCATCGGGGTTTAGAATGAGTTCTGACGCTGCTAAATATTGGCTCATG
>JALHMA010000215.1:2838-9623 GCA_022844265.1 Saprospiraceae bacterium
TTCCCGGGTCGCCCACTAAGAAAATCGTGTCTGCAAGATTTTCAGGCAGCAAATTGCAATGATACAGGCTGCCATCGGGGTTTAGAATGAGTTCTGACGCTGCTAAATATTGGCTCATGTGTTAGGAATGAGGGATGATAAATGATGAACGATGAATGATGAATGGGGCGCATAGTGTTGGTGTTTACCAGATGCAAAGTGGTTTGAGCCGAAGAACGTAGTGCCGCTCAAAAAACCACTTATGCTTTTGACTAACCCCCGCGCTTTAGCCGGGGGAAATGAACGGGATAAACACAGATGGGTTTTAACCCAAAATGAGTGATCTGGGGTTAAAACCCCGTTAAGTTTGGTTTCTTCGATACCCCCCGGCTAAAGCGCGGGGGTTAGTCAAAAGCATAAGTTATTTTTTTAGCATTACCTAAAGCCAAGAGTTACCACCTCAAACCATCAAACCTCTCTCAATCTGGCTATAATAACTCTGCCCCTGTGTTTTATAATCAACCTGTAAAGCCTCCGCGATGGTCGCTGCAATATCGGCAAACGACTTTCTGACGCCAATATCGGTTCCGGCTTTCACCTGATGTCCATAATTCAAAATCGGGATGTATTCCCGCGTATGATCGTTGCCTGAGAAAGAGGGATCGTTACCGTGGTCGGCAGTAATGATGAGTAAATCGCCTTCTTTCAGGTTGCTTGTTATTTCCGGCAAATATGCGTCAAATTCCATTAATGCCTTTGCATAACCCGGAATATCCCTTCTATGCCCGAAAAGCATATCAAAATCGACCAGATTGGTAAATATCAGTCCTGTGGTAGTTTCTTTTATCGCATCGATGGTTGCCCGGATTCCAGCCAGGTTGTCAGCCGTTTTTACATACCGCGAAATACCTTTTCCATTAAAAATATCCGCAATTTTTCCAATAGCGTACACGTCTTTGCCGCTTTTTTGGAGGGCGTCTAAAATCGTTTCGGGCGGATCGACTGCAAAATCCTTGCGCCGGCTTGTTCTGGTGTATTGGCCCGAGGCGCCCGTAAATGGTCGGGCAATCACACGCCCGACTTCGTAATCTCCGACGAGCATATTGCGCGCAGTCTGGCAGATTTCATATTGTTTTTCAATCGGGAAAACGGATTCGTGCATCGCAATTTGAAACACGCTGTCTGCGGAAGTGTACACAATCGGAAAACCAGTTTTCAGATGTTCGTCGCCCAGATCGTTGATGATGGCTGTGCCGGAAGCGGCGTAATTTCCGATTGTTTTTATCCCGATCGCTTTTTCGAATGCGTCCATAAATGCAGGCGGAAAACCATCTGCAAACACCGGGAACGGTTTTTTGAGCACCACGCCGCTGATCTCCCAGTGACCGGTGGTCGTATCTTTTCCCGCCGATTGTTCCATCGCTTTGCCGAAAGCGGCGGAAGGCGCAGCGGTTTTTTCCAGCAGGTTGCTGTGGTCGATATTGCCCAGGCCCAGGGCCGTTAGATGTGGCAATTTCAATTCGGGGTAATGTTTCGCGATATTTCCCAGGGTGTTGCTCCCGGTATCATTGTACAGGTGTGCATCGGGGAGTTCGCCAATGCCGACACTGTCCAGTACAATCAATATGACCCTATTCATAAATAGTTATCAGTTATTCGTTATCCGTTTCAGTTTCCTCCTCTTCGCTAGCCGTCGTTTGTTGTTCCACCGGATGCACATTATTAATATCCTGGAGGGAAAATTCGGGGTCCCATTCCCAGAGCCCCGCTTCAAACTCGCGCGTCATCAGCGCCACATTGTCTAAATGGTATTTTTGCTGAAGCCGGGGAAAATGATACCGCACCCACAACGAAGATTCGTCGAAAGGAATACCGGTTGCAATACTTTCCCGCAGGGCAAAAATATAAGCCAGGCTTTCCGTGCGGCGGCGCAGCCAGTCGTTGATGGTCAGCGCCGGATCGCCGTGCCCCGGAATCATGCGGGTGAACCAGTTGCGGTCGTGGATCACGGGCAGTTTTTCCAAAGTATTGACATAGTCGATACTGCTGTGGTAGATGAACGGGAATTCCACATTGGACAGGTAATCGCCGGCAAGGCAAACCCCGAGTTGCCAGATCACAATCATCATACTATCGGCGGTGTGGCCCGGCGTGAGGTAAAAGGTCATTTTGGTTTGTCCCTGCCGGTACTGCACCCCGTCGCGGAAAACCGTGAAGTCGCCGTTTGGATATTCTATGGGGTAGGGCCTCCGGATGTAGTATTTTTCATCAAAGTCGAGGATTTGCTCAAGAATCTCCTCTTTTTTCGGGTTTTCAGCCATCGCTTTTGACACAAAAACCTTGTCGGCCTCAAACGCCTTGTACCCGATAATATGATCGTAATCGGAGTGTGTGAAAATCAGAAATACAGAACGGCCTTGCCGGATACTGTCCACATAATGCCGGATGTGCAGGACTTCGTCGGGGAGCCAGCAGGGGTCAACCACCATAATTACGTCCTCGGTATTGATAACAGTTGTATTCGTTTGGAAAAGGGCGCTTTGGAAAATGGTGATATTCGGGTCGCGAAAGATTATTTTGTTCATAGCAGGTCTTTTGTTGATTGTCTTCAATGAGTAGTCTTTCTCTGTGGTGTGGTCGGAATTAACTACTTTTGCGGTTTCTTGTCAAGACGGACAAAAGTAATCAAAACAAACCCCTAAATTTCATACTAATATAAAATGGGAAATATTGTAGCCATAGTTGGCCGCCCGAATGTCGGGAAATCTACTCTTTACAACCGCTTGGTTGGCTCACGCGACGCCATTACGGATGACTTTTCCGGGGTTACACGCGACCGCAAATATGGATTCTGCGAATGGAACGGCAAACGTTTTACCGTGGTCGATACGGGCGGTTTCGTACATGGTTCCAGCGATGTATTTGAAACGGCCATCCGCAACCAGGTGCGTATCGCCCTGGAAGAAGCGGCGGTCGTACTCTTTATGGTGGATACCCAAACGGGTATTACCGACCTCGATGAAGAAATTGCCAAAGGGCTTCGGCGCGGCAACAAACCCGTCTTTCTGGTAGTCAACAAGGTGGACAATAGCAAAAACCTGCTGGAAGCCAATGAGTTCTGGGGGCTGGGTTTTGAAAACACCTTTTTCATCGCCTCGATCAGCGGCAGCGGCACCGGCGATCTGCTGGATGCGGTAGTGGATCATATCGAGGATAAAGAACCGCTGGAAACGGAACTGCCTAAATTCTCCATCGTGGGCCGTCCGAATGTGGGCAAATCGTCGTTGGTCAATGCTTTGCTGGGCGAAGATCGCCTCATCGTGACCCCGATTGCCGGTACGACCCGCGACCCGACGCACTCCACCTATAATAAATTTGGCAAGGAGTTTATCCTGATCGATACGGCGGGTATCCGCAAAAAAACCAAGGTCGAAGAAGACCTGGAGTTCTACTCCGTTATGCGGGCTATCCGCGCGGTGGAGGAATCGGACGTGTGTCTGATGGTGCTCGATGCGGAACTCGGCCTGGAGTCGCAGGACCTGAATATTCTTCGCCTGGCGCAAAAACGCCATAAAGGCATCGTGATTTTGGTCAATAAATGGGACCTGGTTACAAAAGAAACCAATACGGCCCGCGACTACGAAGCGGCGATTAAAAACAAACTGGCGCCTTTCAACGACGTGCCGATCATGTTTATCTCCGTACACGACAAACAACGTATTTTCCAGGCCATTGAAAAAGCCATCGAGGTATACGAAAATCGCTCGCGCCGGATTAAAACGGCCGAACTGAACGAATTTATCACGGAAGTCATTGAAAAAACGCCGCCACCTTCGGTTAAAGGCCGCTTTCCGAAGTTTAAATACGTTACGCAGTTGCCTACGCCGTATCCCTCTTTCGCTTTTTTTGTCAACAATCCAAACTGGGTACGCGATTCGTACGTTCAGTTTCTGGAAAATAAATTGCGCGAACACTACAACTTCTGCGGCTCGCCAATGGAGGTGTATATGAGATCGAAATCGTGAGTGGTGAATAGTGAGTAGTGAGTAGTGAGTGGCATTCGTTTCGAGGAACGAACTTAATGTTCTTCTAAGCTGAATGCCACTCACCACTCACTACTCACTTCAAAATGTGCGTCTATGAAAAAACACATCTGCTACTTCTCTTGCCTGGGCGCCTTGATGCTGCTTGCTTCGGCCTGTAAAGACAAACCCGAGGCGATTCCTGCTTATTTGCAGTTGGAGCCGTTTGCCGTGAATACACAGGGCGGCGCGGCCGGGCAAAAAATAACCGATGGCTGGTTGTATGTCAACGGCGAGTTTCTGGGTGCTTACACCCTCCCGGCCACCGTGCCGATTCTGGCGGACGGAGAAAGTGAGGTTTGGGTATTTCCGGGTGTGAAAAAAAACGGGCTGGTGGAAACGCCCGATATTTACAGTATGATGAAACGGCATGACCAGGATTACAACCTGACGCCTGGCCAAACCACTGTTATTCAACCGGTTACGGAATATGACGCCAATACGGTGTATGCTTGGGATATCAACCGCGGTTCTTTCGACGGCGGCACGGTGCTGTTATTGGAAGCGCGTGACGACGATCCGGTAACCAATTTTGCGCTCACCAGCGACGGCGCATTCGGTGGTGTCGGCAGATCGGTGTCGATGAAAGTGGATACTGCCCATGCTGTGATTGAAATTGCAGCAGAACAGGTTCCGCTGCCCACCGCTGGTGCGCAGGAAACCTGGCTGGAAATCCATTACCGCAATGATATGCCATTTGAATTGTGGTTGCTGGGCACCAGGGGATTATCGACGCAGGAATTGAGTCAGGCCGTGTATTATTTTAATACTTCGGAGAACTGGAATAAAACATATTTTAATCTGACCGAATTTGTGGTAGCCATGCAACAGGATAAGTACCGGCTGTTTTTCAGGGTAGCGCTTCCAAAAGATGCAACGGGTAAATACACCCAAACGGAAGGTACGGTACGCCTGGATAATATCAGGCTGCTACATTTTTGATGTGTTTGGTGTTTGGTGTTTCGTGTTTGGGGCACTCCGCTTTTGGCTGTGTGTAGTATTTAGCCAAATTAATACAGGAGCCAAAAGCGGAGTGCCCCAAACACGAAACACTATACACTATACACTAAGAAAAAATGCAGCGCCGACTTCGCCAACGCGACACACTGTTATATGGGATTGCCGATTTCGCAATGGCTATGCTGGCATGGGCCTTGTTTTTCCTGTATCGCAAAACCCTGGAAGACGCTGCCCTGACTGCCGAGGTTTTCCAGGACCCCAATTTTTACCTCGGCGTGCTGATCGTACCGGTGGGCTGGGTGTTGCTGTACGGCATTTTTGATCAACACACCGATATTTACAGAATGTCGCGGCTCACCACGCTGACACAGACATTTTTCCTGTCTTTCCTGGGGGTGACTTTCCTGTTTTTTTCGCTGATACTCGACGATGTGGTGCGCGATTATCGCACCTACTACAATTCATTTCTGACCTTATTCGGGCTGCATTTTTTCCTCACGGCATTATCCCGCATGATTTTGCTGACCCGCGCCAGCCGCCGGTTAAAATCCGGTTTGATTACGTTTAATACCTTGCTGGTAGGCGGCAATCAAAACGCGCTCGATCTGTACTGGGATATCAAAAACCGGAAGAAAGGCCTTGGCAACAAGTTTATCGGCTTTGTCGACACCAATGGCGGCAGCGATCAGTTTATGTCCGAACATATGCCGCTGCTTGGAACCGTTCAGGACCTCGGCCAGATTATTCGCAGCCATGAAATAGAGGAAGTGATTATCGCGATTGAAACCTCCGAGCACAACCGCCTGCGGGGCATTCTGAATATTTTGTTCGATTTCGGGGAACAGGTTTTGGTGAAAATCATCCCCGACATGTACGATATCCTGCTGGGTACGGTGAAAATGAACCACGTGTACGGGGCTGTGCTCATCGAAATCCGGCAGGAACTGATGCCCAAATGGCAACGGATGCTCAAAAGACTGATCGATGTAACGGTCAGCGCCATAGCATTGGTTATCCTGTCGCCTTTGCTGCTCTACACGGCTATCCGGGTGCGGCTTTCTTCTCCCGGCCCTATCTTTTTTGAACAGGAACGTATCGGCCTGAATGGTCAGCCTTTTAAAATTATCAAGTTTCGCTCCATGTATGTGGATGCCGAACACATGGGGCCTCAGTTATCCACCGACAACGATCCGCGCTGCACGCCCTGGGGCGCTGTTATGCGCAAATACCGCCTGGACGAGGTGCCCAATTTCTGGAATGTACTGAGCGGTGAAATGTCTCTGGTGGGGCCGAGACCTGAGCGCCAATACTTTATCGACCTGATTATCGAACAGAATCCGCACTACAAACACCTGTTAAAAGTGCGGCCCGGCATCACTTCCTGGGGACAGGTGAAATACGGCTACGCTTCCAATGTGCAGGAAATGCTGCAACGTCTGCGTTTCGACCTGCTGTATATTGAAAACATGACCCTGGCGCTCGATTTTAAAATCATGTTTTATACGGTGCTGGTGCTGTTGCAGGGGAGGGGGAAGTAGAAAGAAGGGCAAAAGGCAAGAGACAAAATTGCAGCATTGGTTCGAATGGCCGGTGAGAAATTAAACTAAATCTTATGTAACTCATTGGCTATCATTGCATTTGTATTTTGCCCTTTTAGACAGGTGCGGGGTCGTAAGACCCGCGCACGGCGGTAACGCTTGGCTCAAGCATGAGTGATAACCAATGGCCTTCTTTTGTTGATAAGCCAAGCGTTACCGCCGTGCG
>JALHMA010000216.1 GCA_022844265.1 Saprospiraceae bacterium
GGTTTTCATACAAACCCGCTATATCATTGAATCTGGGGCCTGTTGCCACAGTCGGCGCTACGGCCTGTGCCTGATCTACCACAAACCCTTCCGCATCGCGATATGGTTGCAGGCTCAGGTTGGCTTTCAGGGTCACTTTATCAGACGACAACCCTTTGGTACAAAAACCTTCGGCAGAGGCCATGATATAACCCTGCATTTCGGCTTTTACTTTATAGCAACAAGCCCGGTCGAGTTTGAATTTATACCGCCCGTCAGGGCCGGTCAGGATGGAAGCAAGCGGCGGTTTACCACAATCGTTGATGATGCTTACCCGCGCTCCTTCGGCAGGCAGGCCGTCGGCCATATCGAAAACAATGCCCTGTAAGGTGTAGTTGGTTTGTTTTTGAATACTTATTTCAATCAGAACCGGTTGATCCGTGGAGGCGCCGGAGCAGCCATTGATCTGGGCATTGTCATAGCCCTTTTTACTTGCCGTAAAATCGGCGCATTCTGCCGGGCGCATATCAAAAGCAATTTTACCGTCAGCGCCCGTTGTCATGGTCAGGCCCGATTGCAACTGGGTGACAACGACTCCGCTGAGAGGCTGCCTGGTCTGGTTGTCCAATACCAGGACTTCCACGGGAGCAGCCGTTTTTTGAAATCCGTAAATGTCGTCGCGCCCAACCCCGCCGCTGCGGTCGGAGGTAAAAAAGCCCCAGGAAAGGTCTTTGCCGAAGGTAACGGCAAAATCATCGTGGGTGGAATTAACCGGCGCGCCAAGGTTGACGGGCAGGTTCCAGGCGCCCATATCCTGCTGAGGTGTGGCGTAAAAAATATCGAGTCCGCCAAGGCCCAAATGCCCGTTGGAGGCGAAATAAAGGCGGTTATTGGCAGCCATGAAGGGGAATATTTCATTGCCTTCCGTATTAACAATGGGGCCGAGGTTGACCGGCGCCGTCCATTGTCCGTTGTTCAATTGGCTGACATACAGGTCCATTCCGCCATAACCGCCCTGCATATTGCTTGAAAAGTAAAGTTGCTGCCCGTCGGCACTGAGCGACGGATGCGCTACATGGTATTCATCCGAATTGAAGGGCAATCCCTGCACCTCTTTCCAGTCGCCCGAAGCGGCGTTCCAGCTGCCGGAAAATATTTTGAGTTTCACCAGGCCGTCTTCGCTGCGGCTCGTTTTACCATCGGCAAAACTGTTTCGGGTAAAATATATGGTTTTTTCATCGGCAGATACCGCAACAGCCGCTTCGTGAAAGCGGGTGCTCAATGCATTGGAATATTTTTCAGGTCGCTGGTATTGAAAATCGCCGGGCTGCGATCCGTTTTGCGAAAAGTGGACGCGATACAGCTCGGAAAATGGATTACCTGTCCACAAACTGGTGCGTTTAATGGCGGTTCCCTTGTCCCGGTCGCTGGCAAATATCAACGTATTGCCCACCACGGCAGGACTGAAATCATCGAGGTTCGAGTTAAAAGGCAGGTTTCGGACGGTGTAAATGTCCTTGCCTTTCAACAGTAGTTCGGATTGGCGGTCACAGGATTTTGCCAGAAACTGCGCCCTGGCATCGTCGGGATTTTCCTGCAAATACAAGGCAAACCAGGTTTTTGCCTGATCGCATTTGCCATTGGTTTGCAGCATCATGCCGTAGTACAGGCGGTGAATGGCTTTTGCCTGGGGCAACTGTACCACCTGCGCGTACCAGCGTTCGGCATTTTCGGGATCATTGATTTTGCGGTAACATTCGGCCAGGTTGACCATCGCCTCCGGGCTGTCCTCTTTCTCTAATATCTGCTGGTACAAAACAATGGCTGTCATGTAGTCCAATTCGCGCAATGCATTATTGGCACGCGTCAGCCGCGACTGTGACCAGGCGAAAACCGGGAATAAAAACAACAAAAAAAGCAAGCGTAATTTCATGCGGTTGAATTGATGGTTTGATGGAAGGTTTGATGGTTTGAAAAGTTTGATGGTTTGAGGTGGTAACGCAAAGCCATGAGTTGCCACCTCAAACCATCAAACATTTCAAACCATCAAACCTTCCATCAAACCTCGTTTATCATGGTCAGAAATATCGCGGTGAGGACACCTTTTTTACCTTAATATCAAACTCGTATCCCACCATAATTTCGACAGAATTGGTAGCGGCCTGCCGGAGCTTGCTTACAGTCAGGTCGTAAGACGCGCCGAAACGCAGGCCATTCAGCAGGTAGTAAGCGCCCCATATATTGGCCGAAGCAGCGGAAGATCGATTCAATTCGACCGCGGTGCGCCACGAAGCGCCCAGACGCAGGGTATTATTAAAAAATATAGAACAATCCAGATCGAGTTCAGTTGGCGAACCTATTTTTTGGAAGCTTGCATCGCTGCGAAAGGCGCTAAACCAGCCCGTACTTTTCAATAATAACGCAGGTTTCAGCAAAATTCGTTCATCGTCGTCTAAAGCCCAGGTCATCCCGACCGTCGTGTAATAATGCCTGTACGTTTTGGCATAAAAAGAAAACGCTCCGGCAGCAGCCCTGCGCAGATCATGCTCCACGAGCCTTGGGCTACTGAAACCGGCATAAAACCGGTCGTTGTATAAAAACAGGCCTGCCCCAAAATTCGGTAACCAGCGGCTCTGGTTGTCCTGAAATACTTCATCGATGCCGTCTTCCAGAATAATGTCAAACCAGTCGCCGTGCCAGTTGGCCACACTCGCCTGCAATCCGGCTGAGAGAATCATGTCATTGCCTACTTGAAAACGATAGGCATAGGCAGTCGACAGGTCGAACGTGCTGACCGGCCCTATTTTATCGCGCACTATGCTGCCGCCCCATGCAATCCGGCCATTTGAAAGCGGCGAATGCGCACTCAATGCCTGGGTCACTGGAGCGCCGTCGATGCCCAGCCATTGTTGCCGGTGCGTGAGCGACAATGCAAGATGATCATTGGTACCCGCACAGGCCGGGTTGAAAATCAGGCTGTTAAACGAAAACTGGGTCAGCATGGGATCTTGCTGCCCCGACAAAAAAACCGGGCGACAAAACCCGGAAAGGATTATCAACAGTACTATTTTTTGCATGTTAAACCGCGTTTCTTGAGATGGGTGAACGGAAACCGGCAGCGGGAGGGATTATTTTAAAAGACAATATTGCAAAAGGCAACAGGCATAATCGTCAATATGTATGTTATACGAGAATTTTTGATGTTCAGATGCTTATACTGGGTATCACTGACAGTGAAATAAGTGTGCCAAATGCGCATCCGTTCGCCATCAAAGATATTTTTTTGATAATATTAACTAACTGAAGTGTGCGGGGTCGTAAGACCCTCGCACGGCAGTAACGATTATCGACCTGCAAAAAGCCACTGGTCATCACAAATTTCTGAGCCAAAGGTTACCGCCGTGCGCGGGTCTTACGACCCCGCACTGAAAATATTGGGATATTCTATTGACAATCAATAAATTGAGTGATAATATCCCAATATCTTAATATCAATTAATATCGTACTTGTACTTAATTCCGCAAATTTCACAAAAATTTGCAGATGCTAATACTTTCCGAACTCTGGATTTACCCGATTAAATCAATGGGCGGCATTGCCCTCACAGCAGCAACGGCCCAGCCGCGCGGCTTGCAATACGACCGACGCTGGATGCTGATAGACGAAACAGGTCGTTTTATGTCACAACGCGAAATACCGGGGATGGCGCTGCTTGGCACAGCCATAGAAGATGCACACCTGCGTGTTTTCCGGAAAAACACCCCGGCGGAACATATTCGTATTCCACTTCAATTTCCTGTGGGTAGTTTGCCCGTGATAACAACCACTATTTGGGACGATACCTGCCTGGCACAAGTATTGCCGCCAGATATAAACGATTGGTTTTCAACACAATTGGGACAAAAAGTACAATTGGTTTATATGCCCGATTCGACGCGCAGGGACGCCGACCCACAATATGCGCCCGAAGGCCAGCACGTCAGTTTTGCCGATGGATTTCCGTACCTGATCATCGGGCAGGCATCGCTCGACGAACTCAACCGGAAACTGGCGGAACCCCTGCCGATGAATCGTTTCCGGCCCAATTTTGTATTTACAGGAGGAGCACCCCACGAAGAAGATGGGTGGTCCGACTTTCAGATCGGCACGGTCGCCTTCCGGGGCGTAAAGCCTTGCGCGCGTTGCGCCATTCCGACCACCAACCAGGAAACAGCCGAACGGGCCGCCGAGCCGATCAAAACACTGGCGACTTACCGAAATGAGGGGCGCAAGATTCTGTTCGGACAAAATGTGATTCTGACGGGAGAGGTGGGGGTGCTGAGGGTAGGTGAACGTTTATTGAAAAGTTATGAGTTATGAGTTATGAGTTATGAGTTATTGGAGTTTCAGGCCGGAATGATGAAAAATGTATCCTACATTCCCCCATTCCAGCCTGAAACTCCAATAACTCATAACTCATAACTCATAACTCAAATTACCTGTTCATCGATTCCAGAAACTCCTCGTTGCTGCTGGAGTGCATCATGTGTTTCTTCATGAATTCCATGGCTTCTTCCGGCTTCATATCGGCCAGGTGGTTGCGCAGGATAAACATACGCGACAGGGTATCCTTATCCAGCAGCAGGTCTTCGCGACGGGTGCTCGATTTGGTCAGGTCGATGGATGGGTACATCCGGCGGTTGGCCAGGTTGCGGTCGAGTTGCAGTTCCATGTTGCCGGTACCTTTGAATTCTTCAAAGATGACCTGGTCCATTTTGGAGCCGGTATCGATCAGGGCCGTTGCCAGGATAGTGAGCGAGCCGCCATTTTCGATGGCACGGGCCGCACCGAAGAACTTTTTCGGTTTTTGCAGGGCCGTTGCTTCCACACCACCGGAGAGTACTTTACCGGAAGCTGGCGCGACGGTGTTGTAGGCACGCGCCATACGGGTGATGGAGTCGAGCAGAATCACCACGTGGTGGCCGCATTCGACCATCCGTTTTGCTTTTTCCAGCACGATATTGGCCAGGCGGGCGTGGTTGTCGGCAGTTTCATCAAAAGTAGACGCCACCACTTCGGCTTTCACGCTGCGGCGCATATCAGTCACCTCCTCGGGGCGCTCGTCGATCAGGAGAACGATCACGTAGCATTCCGGGTGGTTTTTGGTAATGGCGTTGGCAATATCTTTCAGCAGGAAGGTTTTACCCGTTTTGGGTTGCGCCACGATCAGGCCGCGTTGTCCTTTGCCCAGCGGCGTAAACAATTCGATGATCCGGTTGCCAAAATCGCGGCCGGTCGGACTGGTCAGCAGGTTGAATTTGGAAGTCGGGAACAGCGGCGTCAGGTAATCGAACGGTACGCGGTCGCGCACGTCTTTCGGATCGAGGCCGTTGATTTTGGCTACTTTCAGCAGGGCGAAATACTTCTCCCCTTCTTTGGGCGGGCGAATGGCGCCGCGCACGGTGTCGCCCGTTTTCAGACCGAATAATTTGATCTGGGAAGGAGACACATAAATATCGTCGGGACTGGTTTGGTAGTTGTAGTCCGGCGAGCGGAGAAATCCGTATCCGTCGGGCATCATTTCGAGCGTTCCGAGGCCTTCTACAACGCCGTCGAGTTCCACATCGAACTTTTCTTTCGGCATGACCGGCATGACTTCAGCCGAATCGGCAAAAGGCGCATCGGCCTCCGGGCGGGTTTCCTGGAGTGGCGCTGCATTTTGGCGGCGTTGGACGAGCACTTCCTCGTCCTCTTCTTCGCCGCCGTTTTGCGCTACAAATTCTTCTTCTTCGAGGTTATTGAGGCGGTTTGCTTCCGGATCCACCAATGCCGGATTTCCGGGGCGCTGATCGCGGTTGCGGTCGCGGTTGCGACCTTCCCAACGGTCGCGGCGGTTGCGGTCATCGCGGCGCAGATCAGGGTTCCAGCGTTCGCGGCCCGGCTGCCCGTCGCGGCGTTGGCCCTGGGGCTGTTGCGGGCGTTGTTCCCGTGGGGCTTGCGGGTTGGCATTGTCGCGGTTGGGTTCCACCGGCGGGCGTTGTTCCCGAACCGGCGGCACAGCATCCCGGCGCGGCTCCTGGGGAGGACGCGGTACCGCAGGCGTTGGTCCCGTACGGCGCGCATCGGGGCGGGGTGCACGCGGCTCCTGCCTTGGACGCGGAACGGGCGGCGGCGGCGCTTTTTCCACCGGACGGGGTTCTTCTTCCACCGGTTTTTCGATATTGTCGTCTCCCATCATTTTGACTACTTTGCGGGGACGACGGCCTGTTTGCGGATTGGGTTCATCCACAACGGGCACATCTTTATTGGCGGATTTTTTATCTATGAATGCCTGTTCATCAAGAATTTTGTAAATCAGGTCTTGCTTGGCGATTTTAGCTGCGCCTTTGATACCCAGTTTCTGGGCAATTTCTCTGAGTTCAGTTACCAGCTTATCGTTGAGCTGTAATATGTCGTACATGGTGGGGAAAGGAAAATGTTAGCATCATAGCGCGCATACGCCAAAGAGGAGGCGTGTCGGAACGCATACGTGAGGTAGGAAAAGATAGATGAACAAAAAATGTGAAATCAAAAGTTGATTGAAAAACATCCCGGAGCAATCAATTCGTATAGCCCGGAAGGGTTTGAGTTGGGGGAACTTTAACAGGACAAATGCAATTTTAAGGATATGATACGCCGATAAACCTGCCCGAATACCTTAATTCAAAGGAAAAACAACGTCTGCATTGCGCAAAAACCACCTTGGCATGGGTAATAATTTCGGGAGTCGGCAAGTACCAATTTTGGAATTGAACAGTGCAAAGATAAGCCTGTTTTGAAATTCGCTCTATCTTGCGCCGTTTTTTTCAGTGTTCTGAATATATTTTACAAAAACACCTGACCGCCTTTCTCTATTCTGGGGTCAGGTTTTTGATAAATTATGAAGACAAAACGATTGAAAAGTAAAATTGTTGCAACAACACTTTTTTGACTTTCTTCCAACATACAAGCGCCGGCACATTTGTCAGGCGCTCCAAACTCATACAGTACAATGCTCCAACTAAAAGTCATACGCGAAGAGAAACAACGCATTATCAACGGATTGCGCAAAAGGAACTGGACGGCACAGCAACTGAAAGTGGTGGACAATATCCTGAAAACGGACGACGAACGCCGCGCCAACCAGAAAGAACTGGACGATACGCTCGCCGAACAAAACCAGCTGGCCAAACAAATCGGCGCGCTCATGGGCCAGGGCAAAAAAGAAGAAGCCGAAGCCCTGAAAATAAAAGTGGCTCAACTGAAAATACAGACCGAGCTGCTCAAAGAACGCACACAAAACATCCAGCAGCAACTCGATGCCATGCTGTATTCGGTGCCCAACTGCCCGCACAAAAGTGTGCCGAAAGGCAAAACACCGGAAGACAACAAGGTGGCCAAAGCCTGGAAGAAACCTTTCCCCGCCCTGCCCGAAGATGCCCTGCCGCACTGGGAACTCGCCAAAAAATACAACCTCTTCGACTTTGAACTGGGCGTCAAACTCACCGGCTCCGGCTTCCCGGTCTACCGCGGAAAAGGCGCCCGGCTGCAACGCGCCCTGATCCAGTTTTTCCTGGACGAAGCCGTCA
The DNA here is from genome assembly GCA_022844265.1 of Saprospiraceae bacterium. Taxonomy (GTDB): domain Bacteria; phylum Bacteroidota; class Bacteroidia; order Chitinophagales; family Saprospiraceae; genus M3007. Next base: position 7,567 of record JALHMA010000216.1, read on the forward strand.
AAGCAGGTTATGAAGAAATCCTGCCGCCGCTGCTCGTCAATGAAGAAAGCGCTACCGCCACGGGCCAGTTGCCGGATAAGGAGGCGCAGATGTACAAATGCGACGAAGACAACCTCTACCTCATTCCAACTGCCGAAGTGCCGGTGACCAATATCCTGCGCGGCGACATCGTACCCATCAAAGACCTGCCCGTTATGATGACCGCTTACACGCCCTGTTTCCGCCGCGAAGCAGGCGCCTGGGGCGCTCACGTGCGCGGCCTCAACCGCGTTCACCAGTTTGACAAAGTGGAACTGGTGCGCGTCGAACACCCCGACAACTCCTACAAAGCGCTGGAAGGGATGGTGCGCCATGTTGAAAAACTGATGAACAAACTCGAACTTCCTTTCCGTATTCTGTTGCTTTGCGGCGGCGATATGGGTTTCAACTCGGCCAAAACATACGACTTTGAAGTCTGGTCGGGTGCACAGAAACGCTGGCTGGAAGTGAGCTCCGTGTCCTGTTTTGAAACCTTTCAAAGCAACCGGATGAAACTGCGTTTCCGCGATGCGGAAGGTAAAATCGAACTGGCGCATACGCTCAACGGCTCCGCATTGGCGCTGGCGCGGATCGTGGCGGCGCTGCTCGAAAACAACCAGACACCGGAAGGGATTGCGATCCCGAAGGTGCTGCACCGGTACACGGGCTTTAAAATGATTTAAGATTTTAGATTACATGATTTTAGATTTAAGAAGGAGGTCATCACGTAAATCTCAAATCTCAAATCATGTAATCTTAAATCTCAAATCATGTAATCTTAAATCTTAAATCATTAGATGCAACAAGACAGTTTTGAAGTCATCGGCGGCCACCGGCTCAGCGGCGAACTACACCCACAAGGCGCCAAAAACGAGGCCCTGCAAATCATCAGCGCGGTACTCCTGACCGACGACCCGGTCACCATATCCAATGTACCCGATATCCTCGATGTGAACAAACTCGTCGATCTTCTGAAGGGTTTGGGTGTGACGGTGGACCGAACAGCCCCGGATACTTATCAGTTTTGCGCCGGAACGGTGGATATTGATTATCTCCGTTCGGAAGATTTTATGCGCGACGCCCAGCGTTTGCGCGGCTCAGTGATGCTGATCGGGCCTTTGCTGGCGCGTTTCGGGCGGGCTACCCTGCCCAAACCCGGCGGCGACAAAATCGGCCGCAGGCGATTAGATACACACTTCCTGGGCTTCCAAAAATTAGGCGCGGAGTTTAAATACGACGACGACAAGGACATTTATTATGTGGAACAACCGCCGGGAGGATTGCTGGGCGCCTATCTTCACATGGATGAAATCAGCGTGACCGGCACCGCCAATATCATCATGGCCGCCGTGCTGGCGCAGGGCAAAACCACCATTTACAACGCGGCCTGCGAACCTTATGTGCAGCAACTCTGCCGGATGCTGCAACGCATGGGCGCTAATATCTCGGGACTCGGCTCCAACCTGCTACAAATCGAGGGCGTGGAAAAACTCGGCGGCACCAACCACCGCTGCCTGCCCGACATGATCGAAATCGGTTCTTTCATCGGACTGGCCGCTATGACGCAGTCGGAAATCACCATCAAAAACGCCGGGATCGAGCACCTCGGCATTATTCCCTACACGTTCGAACGCCTGGGTATCCAGATCGACCGCCGGGGCGACGACTTGCACATCCCGGCGCAGGATCATTATGAAATCACGACGTTTATCGACGGTTCTATCCTGACGATTTACGATGCGCCCTGGCCGGGGTTCACGCCCGATTTAATGTCGATTATTCTGGTGGTCGCCACGCAGGCGCGCGGCAGTGTGCTGGTGCACCAGAAAATGTTTGAAAGTCGCCTGTTTTTTACCGATAAACTGATCGACATGGGCGCTCAGATCATTCTTTGCGACCCGCACCGCGCAACGGTCATTGGCCTCGACCGGCGTTATCCGCTGCGCGGCATCGAAATGACTTCGCCGGATATCCGCGCCGGACAGGCGCTGCTGATCGCGGCCTTGTCGGCCAAAGGCAAAAGTGTGATCCACAA
>JALHMA010000217.1 GCA_022844265.1 Saprospiraceae bacterium
CTTTCCATATACGACTCCCAGCGATCGCTCCGGCGTATCTGGTCGTCGATCCATTTGTCGTCGCCCCAGGGTTTCTCCTTTTTATAGTTTTTCCAGTGCTGATCGAAACGTTTCTGGAGATCCTGCATGTGTTTCTGGACGGCCTCTTCGGCGTACTGCTGCATTTTGGAATGCAGGGTGGTATATATTTTCAGTCCATCGGTATACAGATTATAGGTGCTGCCGTCCTCTCTCGTATAGTTTTTCAGCAATTTGGGCATCACGCTGGTGCGCAGGTATTCGCGGAAGTAGGTGCCGAGGCCGTCGTTGTTGCTGTCGACATTGTAGCGTTTGGCGCCGACCGGTTTTTTACTCAGTTCTTCATATTCCTGCTGGGCGAGGTCGCCGTTATTGACCATTTGCCGGAGTACAAGATTCCGGCGTTTTTTGGCATTTTCAGGATTGCGAACGGGATTGTAAAAAGTAGTTGCTTTCAGCATGCCGACCAAAGTGGCAGCCTGATCCACTGTAAGGTCTTTCGGTTTTTTATTGAAATACTGGCGGGATGCCACGCTGATACCGAAAGCATCGCCGCCGAAAGGCACCGTATTCAGATACAGGTGGAGCAGTTCCTGTTTATTGTACACCTTTTCCAGGCGAATCGACGTAAAATTTTCCTTTATTTTATTGATAATCAGGCTAATACCTGGAATATGGTAATTGCGCCTCGGGTAGAGGTTTTTGGCTAATTGCTGACTCAAAGTAGAGCCGCCGCCCATATTTTCCGCCCCGGTGGCCATACCTTTTACCACGCGCAGCCAACTCATAAAGTCGATACCGCTGTGTTCGAGGAAACGCCGGTCTTCCGTTGCAATCAGCGCATTGATAATGTAAGGCGAAACCAGATCGAGCGAAACGGCTGTGCGGTTTTCAATGAAGTACTTGCCGATGAGCACACTGTCGATCGTATAAATTTCAGTGGAATTAGCGGTTTCAACATTTTTTAACTCTGACTGGGTTGGCAGGTGGCCAAAAACCCCGAGCCAGACGCCAAGTACCAGAATCAGGAGCAGGTTAAATCCCCATAGCATAAAGGTGCCCAGCCAGCCCAGTACAAATCCTGACGTTGGGTTGCGTTGGCGAAAAGCAGCCCAACGCTGTCTTACCGGCGCGGTGAACTGACGCCAGGGCCTGGTGATCGGTGCAAAAAATGCGGCTACAGGTGCGGTTACTTGCTGCCAAGCCGCACGGACGGGCGCCGTTTTGACGGAGACCCATTCTTTCGCAGTGTGTAAGATTTGATTAAGAGACTTCAACAATTCGCTCATAGAACTTTTTCAAAATCAAAAAAGGTGTGCGAAGGTAGAAAAAAATGGGCGAGGGCAGGCAGTAAAAACGAATATTTAAGTAAAAGGGCAAAATGAAAAAATGCAAAAGGCAATGTAAATCAATGAGTTACATTGCCCTTTGCATTTTGCCTTTTTGCCCAAGATTCCATTTGAGATTATACATAATGGCCGCGCCGCTCCAGCAACCAGAATCCGGCCCAAATAAGCGCCGCCAATGCCGCTGCCAGCGACCACAATGCCGTATAGCCCCAGGCTGCGATAATCTGGGTTCCCAGCAGTGGCGCCATAATGTTCGCGCAGGAATATGCCATCGTATAAATGCCCATGTATTGTCCCAACTGTCCTTCCGGCGAACGCCCCATCACATAATTGCTGCTGAACGGCATCACGAATATTTCACCCAGGGAGATGAAAATCATGTACGCAATGGCGGCTGCCACCGCTGCAGCCGGAGCGAGAAAGGATAAATGAGCCAATATGTACATCACCAGACCCAACCGGATGTACACAATCGGCGACCTGCGGCCTTCGATCCGGTAAATCAGCGGCATCTCCACTACAAAAACAAACAAACCGTTGAGCGCCATCATCAAACCGATCTGCGCTTCCGTCCAATGGTACGCTTCTTTAAAAAAGACAGGAACGGTCCACATAATTTGCATAAAAACAACAGCATTCAACATGGTCAATATGATAAACCACATGAATGACCTGTCGCGAAATGGCGAGACACGCGCAGGTTGGGGCACTTGTTCTGCTGCATTTTCTGCCCTTTTTTCCGCCGCAGGCGTTTTTAATGCGGGCAACCTGCGGAGCATCAGGGCAGCGCCCACGCAGGTGAGGCCGTCGACCCAAAACAACCAGCCCCAGCCCAGAGAAGCCAGTAAACCACCTATGGCCGGCGCAACGGTCCAGCCCATATTGGCCGACATCCGGTACAGCGAAATGGCGCGGGTGCGGTTTTCAGGGCTGCTGTTCTGGCTGATGGCTACCGAGTTGGCCGGCCTGAATATTTCAGAAGCAATGCTCATGGCAAAAACCGCAGCGCACATGGGCCAAAAATCGTGCACTTGCAGCATGAGAATCAGGATCAATCCATTGAGAATCAGGCTCCAGAACATCACAGGACGAAACCCTGCCTTGTCGGTCAGCCGACCGCCGATATAGGCGCCTGCCATGGCGCCCGCTCCAAAAAAGCCCATAATATAACCCGCCTGGGCAATACTGAAATGTAATTGCTGGGTGAGGTACAGCGTGATAAATGAAATCACCATGGCGCCGCAGCGATTGATCAGGGTGACCAGTGCCAGAAACCAGATAGTGGGAGGTATCCCCCTGTACGAATTGAGCCAGTTGTTGTATAAATTCAGCAGCATAAAAAGGAGTTGTTCTTTTCCTGAAACTGAAAAGGTAGGCCGAAAGGTTTCGCAGATGAAAAATTTTAGAGAAAAAGCATATTTGAGTGCTCGGAGGGCAGTAGCAGCACGGTCTTCAGGCTGGGTAAAGCGCTACAAATCAGTCGGGAAAAAAGTGCATTTGCCGGCTCACTTCAGTTTTTCATTGGCCGCATGCCGGGCGGCATCGCGCTGCGTTTTTTTCTCCAGGTTTTTTTGAAGCGCTTCTGTCAGGTTCACACCGGTCTGGTTGGCGAGGCACACCAGCACAAACAGCACATCGGCCATTTCATCGGCTAAATCCTCTTTGGCGGTCGCTGCCAGTTCCGGCGTTTTGAAGGATTGTTCGCCGTAGAGCCGGGCCATGAGCCGGGCCACCTCGCCCACCTCCTCCATCAGAATGGCGGTATTGGTCAGTTCGTTGTAGTAACGGATTCCTATGGTGTTAATCCATTGATCTACTGTGTGTTGTACGTTTTCTATTGTCATTTTTTAAAAATAAAACAGCCCACCGAGTTGACTGGATGGGCTGTAGGGGGTTACGCGGTGTGGTGTATTTTACAAAGGGCAAACATGAGTCATCCTGGATAACTCATGTTTTCTTAGTTCCGCAGCGGCTTTCCATTTTCCAGCATAAACTGAATCCGTTCCAGCGTTTTTTGTTCGCCGCAGAGCGAGAGGAACATTTCGCGTTCGATGTCGAGCAGGTATTGTTCCGACACCTGTTGCGGGCTGGTGAGGTCGCCGCCGCAGAGGACGTAGGCCACTTTTTTGGCAATTTTAATATCGTGTTCGGTGGCGTAGTTGCCCAATTGCAAAGAGTGTGCGGCAATGTATAAAGCGCCCAGACCGGTGCGGCCCAACACGTTAATATCCTTGCGCTCAATAGGTTTTACATAATCAGCAGCGAGTTCTATCACCTTTTTCTTGGCTTCGCTGATGTTGCGGGCAACATTGTGGACCACCTGGTCTTTCGTTGGCAGCAGGTAGCCATAGTTGAACGCCTCATAGGCCGAAGTAGCCACTTGGGCCGTCGCAATAGTTTTAAATTTATCGATCAGGCGCGGGATTTGCACATCGCCTTCTCTGCTGATTTCATCCGAAAGTCGCACGGCAAATTCTTTGGTACCGCCGCCGCCGGGGATAATACCCACGCCGACTTCCACCAGTCCGATGTAACTCTCTGCCGCTGCCACGACGGCATCGGCGTGCATGGAAAATTCGCAGCCGCCGCCAAAAACATAACCCTGCGTGGCGATCACCACGGGAATGGCGGAGTACCGAATCCGCATGGAGGTTTGCTGAAACAGGTTGACAGCCATGTTCAGTTCGTCCCATTCCTGCTGGTAAGCCAGCATGGCGATCATCATCAGGTTGGCGCCGACGGTGAAGTTCTGTGCATTGTTGCCGATCACGATACCTTTCCAACCCTGTTCTTCCGCGATCAGGATGCTGTCGTTGATGCCGCGCAAAATGCCTTCGCCGATGGAATTCATTTTAGAGTGGAATTCGAGACAAAGCACACCGTCGCCGATGTCGTGCAGGGTGCATTCTGCATTGGTGTAGACGGGTTTGTTGGAACGGAAAGTATCGAGCAGAATAAAGGATTCGCCGCCGGGCAAAGCCTGGTAAGACTTGGTACCCGGGTCGTAACAAAACCGTTTTCCGTTTTCCACTTTGTAAAAAGTGCTGTGTCCGGCAGCCAGCATATCTTTTACCCAGGCTGCAATTTTTTCGCCCTGTTTTTCGGCCAGCGCTACGGCTTCCGCCACGCCGACCATGTCCCAGAGTTGGAAAGGGCCTGCTTCCCAGGCGAATCCGGCCCGGATGGCATCGTCGATGGCATAGGCGGTATCGGAGATTTCCGGCACGCGGTTGCTGACGTAGGCAAACAGCCCGAGGTGCGCGCGCTGGAGCAATTGAGCGCCCTTGTCATCGCCTTTAAACACCGCTTTGATGCGGCGCGGCAGTTCCTCTATTTGTTTGAGGGTGTCAATGATCGGCAATTTCTCTTTTTGCGAAGCGCCGTATTCGAGGGTATCGAGGTTCAGTGAGAGGATAACCGGGCGACCTTTCGCGTCTTTTTCAGCCGTTTTTTTGTAAAAACCCTGTCCGGTTTTATTGCCGAGGAATTTATTGTCAATTAAAAACTGAAGGTATTTGGGTATCCCGAAGGTGCCGATTTGTTCGTCATTGGGGCAGTTTTCGCGCATCCCGTTGATGACGTGCACGGCAGTGTCCATGCCTACGAGGTCGCCGAGCCGGAAGGTGCCTGTTTTGGGGCGGCCGACGGCGGGGCCTGTCAGCGCGTCTACCGTATCGATGGAGAGACCGATTTCCTGCGTGAGCTGGTAAATTTTGGCCATGGCATACACGCCTACGCGGTTGGCGATAAAGGCCGGCGTGTCTTTACACAGCACCGTTTGTTTGCCGAGTATGACATCGCCGTAGTGCATAAAAAATGCGGTCACGTCTGCATCGGTATCCGGCGTCGGGATCACCTCCAGCAGGCGCATGTAGCGCACCGGATTGAAAAAGTGGGTACCGCAAAAATGTTTTTTGAAGTCTTCACTGCGGCCTTCGGCCATCATGTGGATGGGAATACCGGAGGTGTTGGAAGTGACCAGCGAACCTTTGGAACGGTATTTATCAACCTTTTCAAATACCTGTTTTTTTATATCCAGTCGCTCTACCACCACTTCCACGATCCAGTCGTAGTCTTTGATTTTGGGAAAATCATCTTCAAAATTGCCTATGGTAATACGCGCTGCAAATTTGGTATCATAAAATGGAGCAGGTTTGGCTTTCAGGGCAGTTTGTAAGGAAGCGGCGGCTATACGATTGCGCGCGGCAGGTTTCTGTGCTTCATTTTCAGCCAAATCATTGGGCAGGATATCGAGGAGCAGTACTTCCAGACCACAGCCGGCCAGGTGCGCAGCAATACCCGTTCCCATAAGCCCCGAGCCGAGTACGGCGACTTTGCGGATATGTTTGTTAAGCATAAATAATGGTTATAGATCGTCAGCGAAAATTCGTTGGGCGAAGGTAGCGCTTCGGAGAGAAACGGAGTGAAAAAAGTTATCCGTTATTCGTTATTGGTTATTAGTGGTGGTAATGGGCCATCTGTAGAAATGTTGGGCAACACGTTAAAGGATGCCCTGAATTTGTACAGATGGCCCATTACCACCACTAATAACGAATAACCAATAACGGATAACCAATAACCAATCAGGCGTTTTCTTTCGCGACAATTTCCGCCTCCGCCTGGGCAAGTTGCTCTTCCAGTTCTTCCAGCCAATTGTCAATTTTATCCGCAGCGGTTTCAATCAGTTTTTCCCGCAACCGGCCGCCGCGTTCTGTATAAAACAGGAAATAAATGGCGCCGCCCAGCAGCGCGCCGCCAAACAGGAGTTCTAATACATCGTTCTTTTTCATAGTAGTAATTTAATGAATGATGAATGATGAACGATAAATGATGAATCACTCAGGGATTCGCGTTTCATAATTCAATCATCTGATTTTCAATGATTTAAAATAGTCTTCAATGTATTATTCATTGTACAAACGGAGCAACATATTCATCATTCATCATTCATCATTAACCTCATTCCTTTTCAGTTTTTTCCGCAGCCCGGTCACTCCTTTCCGCAGGAAGCCTAATAATCCTTTTTTTACGGTGGGTAATGCTTTTGCTTTTCGGGCCAGGCCCGGCAGGTAAGCGATGGTAAGGGGCGTCACCACTTTGAGCAGCATGGCTACCCTGGGGTCGCGAACAAGCAGATCGGTAGCCACGCGGAGTGGGCCTTTCAGGCGGGAGGCGAGGCCGAGGGAGGCCGCATCGGTATCGTTATCAGGTTGGTCGGATATTCCAAGCATGGAATTGATCGCTCTGCCGACAATTTTTCTCGGTTGCAGGTCGCCCCGAACCTCTTGCCAGACCTCTTTGAGTTCCTCTTGTTCCGCATCCAGTTTTGCTTTTAACACCGCTTTCCGCCGATACAGTTCGCCGAGGGTGTCTACATCAGCTTTAGTTTTTAGTATCGTCATCTTGGAGGATATTTTGAATGATTTTGGAGCGTACAAACGGGGGGACCCAGATATAGGCAGCCACTGCGAAGGGCACAAAAACGAGTCCTGCCAGGGCAAAACCGCCCGCTCGATTACCTATGTAATCGCCTAACCAAATCGCAAAACCAATACTAATGAAAAAAAGGATGATGAGGGAAAAAACACTTATAATCAGCAACTTGCTGAGCATAGAAGCAGCCCCGGATATTTTTTCAGTTGCCGTCAGAGAGAAAAATTCCCAACGGGTTTCCAGGTGTTGCAGGGTCTTTTCGAGCAGGCGCTCGAATGAAGAATCCTGATTCGTTTCTTTTAACATAATGTAGTCAACATTGATAAGTGTAGAATGTTGAGCGATTAGCATATATCAATTCCCAGATTTCTACGGCTGCTCTTTTTCAAAACTACGTTACGCAGGGTATTTGGGTATAATATATGGGTGATTGGGCTCATTAAGAACTTCGAAGGTAATATGGAGCGCGGGACTTACCAAAAGAAATACTTTACACTATTTTGATTCACGGTTCGTTTATTTCTGACATACTGTATATGTTCTAGCATTATCAGGCCATGTATCTAAAAACCAATTGTACACATTTCACCCCCACACCCATGAAACGACCAACCCCGTTTTTTGCCCTGGCAATCTTAGTTGCCATTTCTTCCTCCTTATTCGCGCAACGTTCAGCCGACTGGTCGGTAAATTTAACCGGAAAGGCCCAACAGATCATCCTCCAGCAACTCACTGGCGTTCCCATCGTACAAACGGATAAAGCCTATATCGGTATTGATCCCGACGGCCGGAAAGTAGCCTGGACAGTGGAACGCAAGGCTGCCAAAATCATTTCTGCCGCAGAAGGTTATGATTTTTACAATATGGCAGGCACGCCATTTGTCCTGATTAACAACAATGTAATCGAAAGCCGAAGCGGCACGGTAGTCATCAGCAAGGACAAAAACAATTACAAATATATCGACGATTACGAAGTCATTCCGGCGCTCAACAGCGTACTGGTGCGCGTCACGGCTTCCGGCGGCATGTTGCGACTTTACCTCATCGGCATGACAAATGCCCGGGTAGCCTGGGAAACCGACGTAATGAAACCTTCTTTGATCACCGGCATGAACGAGGAGTCGGAAGAAGAACACGTCGACGTGCCGCTGAACACCAGTTTGGTCAGTTCCGACAAGCACCTGATTTATCGCTACCGAAAAAACCTGGCCGTCATTTCCCCACAGGGCAAATTGCTGTGGATCGAAAAAGCAGACCCTGCCGAAGTGATGCTCAGCCCCGATGAGAAAAAAATAATTACCGTCAAGGCCCTCGTTACCGGTATCGGCAACTCCCCCGTTTCCGTGCGGTATGTAACCAAATACAGAAGCACGAAAATGCAGGCCTTCGACCTCAAAACAGGAAAAGAATCGTGGAAAGACGATATCAAAGTCGACCAAAACATCCGGTGGGCGGACGCACATCCCGATTTTCTCACGGTCGTCTGGAAAAACGGTTGCAATATTTATAAATACGCTACCGGAGAAGCTATCTGGAAGGATGATTTTAAGGGCAAACGCGTCGTGGAAATCCAGCCTAACGAAAAAGGTTACCTCGTTACCTTCGAATCGGGCTACAAAACCTTGCAACTCGACAAGAGCGGAGCAGCGCTATGGAAAAAACCTCAAATGCTGGAAACAGACGACGAGGACGCAGATGACCTGCCCGAAGAAGGCAATATGGATGTGTACCAATATGCCAAAGGCAAGGTGCTGGTAGATGCCGAACGGATCCGATTCCGACCCGCCAAAGGTTCGGGTTTGAAAAAATGGCGCATGACATTGAATGCCGGTAGCAGGCTTGCCTACGATGACTCTTTACAAAACCTCATTATACTGCATAACAATAGTTTGTACCTGGTCAATCCCGATAAAAACCCACAAGTAGTTCGCTCCTTCAAAGATAATTTTGAAAACCTGCCGGCTTTCCACACCCTTGAATTTCGTGAAAACGCGTACTTCCTGAGCAGTTCCAAAGAATTTATTGTACTGGAACGCGCGCCGGAAAAACTGACGCACCACTATTATGTGCGGCCTTTCGATGTGCAAGGCATGTTTTTGGATATGGTGAATGCCGAATTAAATACCAGTCAGGCCTTGCTCAATTGTAGAGCCGGCCGCAACGCCAGTACAGGCGCCTGGAAAGCGGAGCGCGCTTCAGCAGGCCTGCTGCCACCGGGTGCAGGCAATACGGAACTGAGAAAAGCCGAACGCCAATGGATGGCTGCCGATGCGCTCGAATTTGCCACGGCCCTGATGCCCCCCGCACGGGTGGAGGCATTTAAACAATCGCGCGACTTCGCCTGGTATTTTACCAAGGACAAGGGCGCCAACGTACTCGTAAAAGTCAATAAGGATACGGGCGCAGAAGCCGACAAACTGATTTTTGACGATGCGCGACCCGTGTACCAGGTGGATGAAATTCAGCGACGGGTGTATTATGCGAATAATAATGTGCTGAAGGTGTTTTAAAAAGGGATGAGGAATGAGGGATGAGGGATGACCGAGCGTGATGTCGGGCATCACGCTCGGTCATCCCTCATTCCTCTCTATAACTACCATTTTCCGGGATTGCTTTCCCCGGTTTCCGGTAAAACCGGGATTTTCAAAAGTTCACGGCTCGCAGGCTTTATGTAGTCAGTTATGTAATCGACATTTGTCTACACATTTAAAAACCAGACCATGAAAAAAACTTTTCTACCGCTGCTTTTTACCCTGACATTTGCCCACACCGCGCTCAACGCCCAGGTCATTTTTGAACGG
>JALHMA010000218.1 GCA_022844265.1 Saprospiraceae bacterium
GGATACGCAGCGGAGCAGGATGGAGGAAATTGTGGCGTCCTTTTCGGGGGATTACAAGATTTTTGAAGTGGAAGATGGATGTGTGAGTAGTGAGTAGTGAGTAGTGAGTAGTGAGTAGTGAGTAGTGAGTAGTGAGTGGCACTTCGCCCAAGACAATTGCTTAAAGTTTGGGCGAAGTGCTACTCACTACTCACTATTCACTATTCACTACTCACAACACTGTTCCGCGTATCCTCAAAATCTCCGGCTTCCGCTGCCGGTCAAAAAACACCCTTATTTTTTTATCAAAATCCCCGTTCTGGTAGGCGTCGTATTCGATCCGTACTTCACCGCCGCCGCCGGGGGCAACGGGTGTTTCCGTCCAGTTGGCGGCGGTGCAGCCGCAGCTGGTTCGAACGGTTTGAAGCAGCACGGTATCCGGGGAAATATTCAGGAATTGAAAAACAAATACCTGCGGGCGTCCTTGCTGCATGACGCCAAAATCGTGTTCCTGTTCGGTTGTCCAGTTGATGACAGGTTTGCCGGTATTGGAAGTGTTTGTTGGAAGTACAGGCGAGGGTTGGGCGGCGATTAAAAAACACAGTTGCAGAATGGGCCAGAGCATGGAAAAGAATTTTGGATAAAAAAATGTAACCTGTTTGTGAGATGCGGTGTCGAATCGGGCGGGTATTTACCACATAGATACATAGAAAGCATACATAGGTCACGTAGTAGCGTTATGTGCGCTATGTGCAATCCCTACTATGTCCTCTGTGGTAAAACAGCATGCAATATTCCTGAAAAACATCCAATTATTTCAAAACAAAACCAATCCAACACCCTTATGCGCTATTTGCTTATATTCATGTTCCTGGTCGGCATCTTCGTGGTCGGCAAACGTTCCTTTTTTTCATTTGGTGGAACAAAAGGCTCCGGCCCGATGAAAACCGAAACCCGCAGCGCCCGTGATTTCCATGCAGTTGAACTCGATCTTTCCGGTGATGTGGAACTGCGGATAGCGGAACAATACTCCGTTGAAGTACAGGCGCAGGAAAATCTGTTGCCATTGCTGAAAACGGAAGTAGACAACGGCAGGCTGCGGATTTATTTCAGCGAAAATGTCTCCTATTCGGAGGACGTAAAAATTCAAATCAGCGGACCGGCTTTCGACGGATTATCTGTCTCAGGCAGTGGCAAAATAACCGTACTGACACCTATCCAGTCGGAGCGAATAAACCTCTCTCTTTCCGGTTCAGGTGATATCATGATCGCACAGGCCACTTTCGGCGCATTGGAATGCAGTATTTCCGGCAGCGGTGGCATGGAACTCGGCGGTACCGCCAATGCCACACAAGTAGACATCAGCGGCAGCGGCGACGTACAGGCCAAACAACTGAGCAGCAATGAAATGCGGGCAAGAATTGCAGGTTCCGGCTCTGTAAGCGCGCATGTCGTACAGGTATTAAAAGCCGATATTGCCGGCTCCGGCGATATATTTTACAGCGGTGATCCGACGGTAGAAAGTAATATCGCGGGATCGGGAACGGTGAAGAAATTGTAAATTTTTACCGTATCCGGCCCCACCGGGAATGTCTCTTTTAAAACCATCCCAGGTGATAAAACCGGCGCCTTAACACCCCCACCCATACTTCCGGGATGTTCGATCAGCCGAATTTCATCCCACAGGTTCTTGTCTAAAAATTGCTTCAGCAGCATCGCGCCGCCTTCTACCAGGAGGGTGGCGCGATTTGTTTGATAGAGCTGCTGCAAGAGATCGGACAGGCTGATTTTGTCTTCGGAAGGAATAAAATGCGTCCGGTTAAAATGGCCGCTTCGAGCCGGGCCGAATACCCATGTTTCAATGGAGTCATCTAAAACATTATACTCAGCCGAAATTTTCTTTTCAGTATCAAATACAATACGCAAAGGATTTTTTCCTCCGTAAAGCCGGGCGTCCAGTTTTGGATTATCGGTAACGGCTGTTGTGGTACCCACCAGGATGGCGTCGGATGTACTGCGCCAGCGATGTACGAGGCGCTGTACCAAAGGACCGGAAACTGCAACACGTTCGCCTGTGCGGCCGATAAAACCGTCGGCACTCTGCGCCCATTTGAGCACGACGTAAGGGCGGTTGTGCCTGATCCAGTGGAAAAAACTGCGGTTCAGCCAGGCGCCTTCTTCTTCCAGAATACCTGTTTGCACATCCACGCCGGCTGCGCGCATTTTTATCACACTTTGGCCTGCCACCTTGGGGTTGGGGTCAGTATTGGAAATGACAACACGGGGAATTTTGTGCTCCAGTATCAGATTGACACAGGGCGGCGTTTTGCCGAAATGGAAGCAAGGCTCCAGGGAGCAGTACAGGGTAGAGTAGGGGGTCAGGTGCTGATTTTCAGGAAGCACGGAGCGCAGGCAATGCACTTCCGCATGGGCTTCTCCCCAACGCTGGTGCCAGCCTTCACCGATAATGCGTCCTTCGTGTACTAGTACGGCGCCGACCATCGGATTGGGTGCAACCTGTCCGTCGCCCAAAAGGGCCAGGTCGAAACAACGGCGCATGAAAACGCTGTGCATTTTTTCTGGTGTTTCGTGTGTGGTGTTTCGTGTTTAGGCGCTTCGCCTTGGGCCACACAAAGGGTTTTATAACAAATATTTTTTACCACAACGGACACCAAGTGGTTTTCACAAAGGACACAAAGCGTAGCGTTGACCAATCTCTTTTGGTCATTTGTGATGATTCATACCAGGCTTATAAAAAAGATTAAGCGGGACGAGTCAACTCTACGCTTTGTGTCCGTTGTGAAAACCACTTGGTGTCCGTTGTGGTAAAAACCCTCGTGTAGTTAAGTACCCAGAAATAGGTGTGTGGTTTTTAGTGTTTAGGGCGCTTCGCCCAAGCCACTCACTGTTGCCAAAAGCGGAGTGCCCTAAACACGAAACACCACACACCAAACACACTATTTCAGTTTCGCCGTTGCAGCCACAGTAGGTTTTAACTTCTGTTGTTCTTCGTCGAAAGGTTTGATCAGGATGGTCATGGTGTGGTTGTTGTCGGACATTTCAGCCAGTGAGTTGTCCGACTTTTTGATTTCGCGGTCTGGGAAATGGTACACCTGTTTGTAGCTCATATCGGCGAACATCATTTTCATCATGTCTAAGGATTCTTCGCCGCCTTCTTCGCCGCCACCTTCAGCAAGTGCCTTTTTAATTTCTTCGCCTAAATCGCCTGCGCCGAGGCGTTCGAAACTTTTGCCTGAAAACTTGAATACTTCATCCACTTTGCTGTCGTATTTGTCTTTGTTGATGATTTTGAGCGCCCTGTTGAGCGCTGCAACATCCACAAAATCAAAGGTGTAGCCAAATTTCAGGTTGGTAGTATCATTTACTTCCACAACATTGCTGACGCCCTGAATGCCTTTCAGCGATGCCGCTACGGAGCTGAGTTGTTCGCCCATTTGCGACATGGAGTTGTCGGCCTCAGGCGCCGCTACCGGAGCATCGCCTCCAAGAATGGCAGTAGAATCGCCGCTAAGGCTGTCTCCCGTCATGCCCTTCATCATATCCATCATGCCTTTGAGCTCGCTCATATCGAGTGTCATGGCATAGGAGCCGTTGCCCTTGTCCTTGAAGGTAACCTCCTCGAGTATGTGCAGGCAACTGGTAAGTGTCATGCTGACCATAACGAGGGCAGCCAAAAATAGAATTCTCAGATTTTTCATTGAAAGTGTGATGGTTAAAAATAGTTTTTTTGTGTTTTGGTGTTTTAGTGTTTTTGAGGAGCTTCGTTTTGGGTATTACGAATGCTAAGTGTTACTACCTCGAAAACACAAAAACGCTAAAATACCAAAACACTCACTCGATTACAAAATCTTTCGTGACAACCACGCCGTCTTTTTCAACCGTAAAGGTATAGCTGCCTTTGCGTAGATAATGTTTTCCGGTGTCGGCTTTCTCGATTTCAATCGTTTTTTTGTTGTCTTTTTGGGCTGATTGCAGTGCTTCCCTGTATTTTTTCAGGTTAGATTCCGCAATGTCGAGGTTATAAACGAATTGATTCAGGCCTTTGTTACATTCCATCGTGCCACTGTTCAGAAGATGACCGGAATCTTTCATTTGTACTTTCCAGGATGCCTTTCCGACGGAAGCAGCATAAAATGTAACAGGCAGCTCCGGATCTTTTAAGTCTCTGTATGGTTGTTGTTTTCCCCAGTTAGTGGAAAATCGTGTTTTGGCAATATCAAACAGGTGAACAGCGGCGGCCAGCACTTCCGGGGTCAGTTGCTGCACATTTGACACATTCACTTTATAAATAGAACGCCCGTGTGTGCCGATCAACAAATCCTGCGTTTTCGTCTGGATCACTACGTCATGTACGGCCACATCCGGGAAATCTTTATTTAAGGTGTGAAAGGTTTTGCCCCGGTCGAGGGAAATGTACAGATTATGGTCGGTTCCAACGTATAACAAATCGGGATTGGATGGGTCTTCCCGGATGACATTGACCGGTTCGGCAGGCAGATCGAGGCCGATGCGCTCCCAGTTTTGACCGTAATTGTCCGATACGTACACATAAGAACTGAAATCGTCCCAGCGATAACCATTCAGACTAGCGTAGACCCGGCCGCGTTCATGCGCGGAGGCCTGCACCCGCGACACCCACATGTTGGGCGGCAACTGACCGGAAATATTGTTCCAGTTCTCTCCACCGTCGCGGGAAACATAGATCAAACCGTCATCGGAACCGGTGTAGAGCAGGCCGAATTTGAGCGGGCTTTCATGTATGGTTGTAAGCGTGCCGTATGGTACGTTGCCCGGTTTGCCGCCCGTGGTAAGTTCGCCTGAAATGGCCTCCCAGTTATCACCTTTATCAAAAGAACGATACAGTTTATTGGCTCCAAAATACAATACGTCCTGCTGGTGCCGGCTGAGGTGAATGGGCGTTTGCCAATTGAACCGCAGGGGCCGCTCTCCCAGGTCGTGTTTGGGTGTAATTCTTTTGCTTTTTCGTGTTAACTTGTTAATTCTGGAGTAAAATCCGAATTGAAAACCGGTATAAACGGTGTTGTTATCGCGGTAGTCGACCTGTACCTGCATACCATCGCCGCCCATCAGTTCTTTGTATGGATAATCGCCGGATTGATGCCAGTCGGTAGTGGCTTGGTAGTTGGACGGCCCCGTCCAAACCCCGTTGTCCTGCGTACCGCCGTACACATTGTATGGTTCGGCTTCATCGGTTGTGATAGCGTAAAATTGTCCGACCGGCGGGGTGTTACATTTCATCCAGGAGGCGCCGTTGTCCCAACTGATGTTGAGACCGCCGTCATTGCCGTTGACCAGGTAGCCCGGACGTTTGGGATCGAGCCAGAGCGCATGGTGGTCGACATGCACATTGTCGCCATTGATATTTTTCCAGGTATTGCCGCCGTCTTCACTGCTGATAATCAGAAATCCGATGAGATAAACCTTGTCGGCGTCTTCCGGCATACAACGGATATTGCTGAAATAGTATCCGTAGGTAAAGTGCATCCGTTCAATGGCTTCCTGGTGCGCGCGCTTCCAGGTTTTGCCGCCGTCGTCGCTGCGATAGACTTCCGCACCGATAAAATCGGTTTCAAAAAGGTTGTTGTTGGCGTCCTCCAGATACTCCACCAGGCCGATGGGTTTGATCTTGTCGGACTTTACTAAGTTCCTGATTTTCTGTGCGTTGTATTTTTCAGGGAAATTATTTTGTTTGAGATAGGCGTTTACTTTTTCTTCGGAAAGTTTCAGGAAATCTTCCTTGGAAATAGTGCGCAACTGATCTTTAGTCAATGCGTCATCGGCAGGCATCTCCTTTTTAGGCTTCGGGTTTTGGTTGTCAATACAGGCGTATAACACCGTTTTTCCATTTTTCCGCCCACTTGAAAGCCCGATTCGCCCCGCCTTCGGCCCGGTCGGAAATCCGCTGTCGGGCGTGCTGATCAGCGACCAGGTTGTGCCGGCATCGCTGCTTTTCCAGATGCCGGAACCATTGCCGGCGCCTTCAAAATTCCAGGCGCTGCGCTTGCGTTCCCAGGTAGCGGCAAAAAGTGTATTCGGGTCACTGGGATCGATCGCCAGGTCTACGGCGCCTGATATGTCATTGACAAACAATGTTTTAGCCCATGTTTTGCCGCCGTCGCTTGTTTTGTACACGCCGCGTTCGGAGTTGTCGGAATACAAATGCCCGAGCACAGCCACCCATGCCGTATTCGGATCGGTAGGGTGGAGCAGGATGCGCCCGATATGGTGGCTTTCCGGTAATCCGCACCAAACCCAGGTTTTGCCTCCATCGGAACTTTTATAGATACCGGTGCCGGCATAAGATGACCGGCTGCTGTTGGCTTCGCCCGTACCAACCCAGATCGTATTCGCCTTCCAGTTGACGGCAATATCGCCAATGGTCATGCTGGCTTCCTGGTCGAAAACAGGTTTGAATTGTGTGCCATTGCTTTCGCTGTACCAAAGTCCGCCCGAAGCGTAAGCCACATACATCCGGGATGGATTATCGGGGTCGGCATCTACATCGGTTACGCGGCCTGAAAAGACAGACGGGCCAATGTTCTCGGGCGACAAAACGGAAAGCATAGAGTTGCTTTCAATTTTTTTCCGTTGGTCAAAACCCTGCAGGCGCAGGTCGGCAGCAGTAGGGCCGGGTTGTGCGTGTGCGAAGGAATATACGAAGCATAAGGCGGAACAAACCGATATAAAAAACTGGAATCGTTTTCTCATTGTGTAATATTTGTAAATATGTTATAGTAACAACCCATATTGTGGTACGCTCTACGGTGTACGCTACTTTTGTCTGAAAGGAACTGTCCACTCTACGGCAGGTTTTACTCGATTTACCCCCTCGTAGAGTGGACAGTTCCTTTCAGGATGACAAAAGTAGCGTACACCGTAGAGCGTACTGCAATATGGGCTGTTTTTCCGTTGAGGCAACAAGCAAGATCGTCTATTTTGTAACGATTTGGATGCCTCTAACTTGGAAAAGTATTATAGGAAAATCCGTGCGCCATCTACTTTTATCGCTCAGCACTGAAATTCCGGTCTCCTCTTTTGTAATCAATCATCGTGTATTTACCGGGAATTTCAACGTAACGAAGCGCCTGCGTCATACCGATTTCAGAAGTGAAATAACCCCACAATACCAGGTCTTTAATGACCCGGAAGTAATGAGAAGGCGTCTCTCTCTTTTTACCTTTCTGGAATGCCTTTTGTTCCACATCCAGTTCCGTGAGGTAATCGTTCCGCAGCGTATCGGAAATTTTCATGAATTTTTTACCATGCCGTTTGATGCTGTCTGCATCTAATTTGGCCAAACCTTCCATAAAACGTTTTTGTTCGTCCGGTTCGTAGCAATCGGTGACGATCACTGCGATAAACTGGCCGACTTTAGCCGCTTTTGCGCCCGGAATATCGGTGGTTGGAATGATGGTTTCGGCTACTTCATTGAGCAATTTGATCTGTGCTTTGCTAAAAAGTCCGATGCCTTTAGCGTAGTCGTCAGGCAGGTTGTCTAATTGATCCCAGTCAATATTTTTGGCCAGGATACTATCGGCGCCGAGCAGCGTGCCCCCAAACAAAAGGGCACTGCGCTGGAGAAGTTCGCGTCGGTTCATATTGTTGTAGTGAGAGGTTAAATGAATGGTGATGCGTGTTTACAGGTTACCTTTTTTCAACTCATTTACAGCATAATCTGCCGCGCGGGCAGTGAGCGCCATAAAGGTGAGCGAAGGATTTACGCAGGCAATGGAAGTCATGCAGGAGCCGTCGGTCACGAATACATTGGGTATATCGTGCATTTGATTCCATTTGTTCAACACAGACGTTTTCGGGTCGTTGCCCATCCGCATGGTGCCCATTTCGTGGATCGCCATGCCGGGGAATGAGCCGTTGTCGTAACTATTTACACCTTTTACACCTGCCGCTTCAAGCATTTCAGCGGCATCAGCCATCATGTCCTTGCGCATTTTGAACTCGTTTTCCTTCAGTTCGCAGTCGATAGACAGCACATATTGTCCCCATTTATCCTTTTTGGTTTTGTCGAGTGTCACCTTGTTGTCGTGGTAAGGCAACATTTCTCCAAAGCCGCCCATGCCGATACTCCATTGGCCCGGTTCGAGCAATTCTGCTTTCAGCGCCGCGCCGATGCTGAGTTCAGCCACATCGCGGCTCCAGTTATCGCGATTGGCGCCACCCTGGTAGCCGAATCCGCGAATGTAATCGCGTTTGTCGCCGAAGAGGTTGCGGTAACGCGGCACATAAATGCCGTTGGCGCGGCGACCGTACGGGATTTTATCTTCAAATCCCTCTACTTTGCCTCCGGCGCCACAACGGAAATGGTGGTCCATCAGGTTGTGACCCATTTCTCCGCTGCTGTTGCCAAGTCCGTCGGGCAGGCCGCCCATTTCGATGGAATTCAGCAATAACTGGGTAGAACCGAGCGTAGAACCGCAAACAAAAATGATTTTTGCTTCGTATTCGATGTTTTCCATCGTTTCGGCGTCGATCACCAGCACGCCCTTGGCGCGTTTTTTATCCTTGTCGTACAAAATCTGGTTGACAATGGAAAAAGGTCGCAGCGTCAGGTTTCCGGTTGCGACGGCAGCGGGTAAAGTAGCGGACTGCGTACTGAAATAAGCCCCGAACGGACAGCCCCGGCTGCACAGATTGCGGTACTGGCAACTGCCGCGGCCATTGATCGACTCTGTCAGGTTGGCGACCCGGCCGATAATCATGCGGCGGTGTTCCCACTTGGCTTTGATCCGGGCTGCTACGTCTTTTTCCACGACGTTCAATTCCATGGGCGGCAAAAACTTGCCGTCCGGGAGTTGCGGCAACCCTTCCAGCGAGCCGCTGATACCGGCAAAAGTCTCTGCGTAATCGTACCATGGCGCAATATCCTTGTAGCGGATCGGCCAGTCGATGGCGATGCCGTCTTTCACGTTGGCTTCAAAGTCAAAATCGCTAAAACGGTAGCTCTGGCGCCCCCACATCAGGGATTTGCCGCCGACATGGAAGCCGCGGTACCAGTCGAAACGTTTGACTTCGGTGTAAGGGCATTCCAGGTCATTTACCCACCAGTCGGGTTTGAATTCATTGTAGGGATAGTCCCGTTTTTGAACCGGATGGGTGGCTTTCATTTCAGTGGTGAGCCGACCGCGGTGCGGAAACTCCCAGGTTTTCTTCATAGCCGTATCATAATCCGTCACGTGTTTGACATCTTTTCCACGTTCGAGCATGATGACCTTGAGCCCTTTTTCGGTGAGTTCCTTTGCCGCCCAGCCACCTGAAATACCGGAACCGACGACAATAGCATCATATTTTTCTGCCATGTTATGTGTTTAAATGATTGAATTTCAACTGTTTGAAAAAAATAGGTTAAATTAAATCATTTGGTATCGTTCGGGAAGGGAATATGCTTGAGTGAGGATTTGAGTATTTGAAAAATTGAGGATTTGAAGATTTGAGTATTCGAGTATTTGACATGTAACGAATGCCATTACTCGAATACTCAAATCTTCAAATCCTCAATTTTTCTCACACATCGCAAATATCAATTGACTTA
>JALHMA010000219.1 GCA_022844265.1 Saprospiraceae bacterium
AGACAGGAAGCAGAGTACGGACAGGTAAAGCATGCCTGTTCCGAAAAATTTTCTGCCAATCAGTTCTTTATTCATGGTCATGTTTGTAAAATTTGGCTCTAAATGTAGGAATACAATTGAATGTAGGTAGTTACCCGTTATCTGTTATTCGTTATTAGTGTTGATAATCAAGCATTTACAATAAACTTAAACGAATATTGAGTTTTATAAAGAACAAAACCATGCATACACTGCTCCCTAAATGCTCTTCCGTCCATAAAATACTGTTGTTCGTATGCCTGTTGGGACTTCAGACTCCGCTGTTTTCCCAAACGGTAAAAGTGGTAGCGGCTGCCGACAGCTTGCCCCTGCCCTACCGGGAAATTCCGGCCTACCCGGATGATTTTACCGCCGAAACAGTTGTCGCGCGGATGGTAGACGGACTGGGATTCCGGTTTTACTGGGCCACGGAAGGACTTCGCCCCGAAGATCTGGCTTTCCGGCCTACCCCCGAAGCCAGAAGCAGCGAAGAAACCATTGACCACATCCTGGGGCTTTCTACCATCCTGCTGAATGCCTTGAAAAAGCAGCCCAATATCCGCAGTGGCGAGGAAACGTCGCAGCTGCCTTTTGAACGTAAAAGGAAAATGACGCTGGAACATTTAAAAACGGCGAGCGATCTGCTCCGGCAAACCGACAGCAGGCTGGAAGACTTCGATATCGTTTTTCAGAACGGGGAGTCGGTTGCAGCATTTCCATTCTGGAATATGTTGAACGGCCCCATTGCCGATGCGCTGTGGCACGTGGGTCAGGTGGTTTCTTTCCGCCGCTCATCGGGCAATCCGTTCAATTCCAAAGCGAACGTTTTTTCGGGAAAAATCAGGCCATAAAAGGGTGCATTTCAAATTGTCGCTTTTTTACAATTTTCAGACACCCCCCCCCTGCATCTTTGCATCAGAAATGGCGGTAGCGGATGTGATTGATTCATTTATGGAGCAGTTGCATCCTTTCACTTTTGCCATGCGCACGTTCAGAGGCGGCGTAAGCCGTGGAAAAACCATTTGCCAAAACAATCTTTTTTTGAAGCTATGAATCAGAAACCAATTATCCTGGTCACCGGTGCTACCGGCGCCCAGGGCGGGAGCGTAGCCCATGCGCTGCTCCACAACAACCAGTTTACCGTACGTATACTGACCAGGAATCCACGGGCTGTCAAAGCGAAAGCATTACAATATGCCGGGGCCGAAGTGGTACAAGGCGACTTTAACGACCTCAAAAGTTTGCAACAAGCCATATCGGGTTGCTACGGCGTTTTTAGCGCCATCCCTTTTCCAGGGCGTACAGCGCAGGAGCGCCAGCAAGGAAAAAACCTGATGGATACAGTACAAAGATCTGGTATTCAGCATTTTGTCATAAGCGCATTGAACGATTATCATACCGGGTATTCGGCAGAGCAAGGCGATCAGAACGATTCCCTCCGGGCTTATGCCAAAAGCCTGAACCTGCCTGCAACATTTGTGCGTGCCGCTTTTTTCTACGAAGATTTTGTGCACCTTTTCCCATTAGAAAAAGACATCGACGCGTACTACGCCTTCGGTTCCCCACCGGTGAGCGCAAAGCTGGCCATGATGAGTGTGGCAGACCTGGGCGCCGCAGCGATCTCCATTTTTGAGCACCCGGCTGCCTACATCGGTCGCGTAGTAGGCCTGGTGGGCGAAGACCGAAGCTGGTCGGAATATGCGGCCATTGCACGGAAAGTACTGGGCCGCGAATTGCACAAGAACAAGGCCCGCACCGACGGGTTCCGGATTGCACGTATGCTGGAAATGCAGCGCCTGCACATCCCCAACCAACTGGTACATCTGATCGAAAGTTATGCGCTGAATCCGAATATGCAGTCGTTTGAAAACTGGTTAATCAAGAACCGGGATAACATTGAGGTAGTGGCTACAGAAATGTTGCAATTGCAACGCGCGTAACGGCTTTTCCCCACAAGCCTGTTCTTCACAAAGTCATTACCGGAGCTTGCTTCAAAAAGATTTCAGCCCTGCTTTTTTGATACAACCCCGGGTATTTTTTCACATCTTTTTTAACAACCAAAACTTATGAAACAGATCACTTTTGCAGCCATCGGGGCTTTAATTATAATGACCCTGGCTTATTGCGCACAGGATGCTCCACAAAACGTCGAAGAAACCAAGGCGACCGTCAGTTCCGCCGAAATGGTAAAACGCGGCGAATATCTCATCACCATAGGCGGTTGTAACGACTGCCACTCGCCCAAAATATCAGGTGAAATACCCGATCCCGACCGCCTGCTTTCCGGCCACCCCGCCGACGAAAAGCTGCCCGCTATTTCGGATAAAAAAATGATCGCTCCCGGTCAATGGGCATTGTGTAGTTCCGGCCTGACCGCCTGGGTAGGCCCCTGGGGCACTTCTTTTGCCGCCAACCTCACACCCGACGATACGGGTATCGGCAACTGGACGGAGGCGCAGTTTTTTAAAGCCATCCGCGAAGGCAAATTAAAAGGCCTGGACGGAACGCGCCCGATGCTGCCGCCGATGCCCTGGTTCAACTTTGCTAAAATGAGCGACGAAGACCTGCGCGCGGTGTTTGTCTACCTCAAATCGCTGAAACCTGTGAAAAACGCAGTGCCGAACCCGCTGCCACCAACAACGTGAGACGTGAGTCGTGAGACGTGAGTCGTGAGAATGCAATCGCTCACGGTGACCGATACGATAAATTTATGGCTCACGACTTACCACTCACGATTCACGTCTCACGACTCACGTCTCACCACTCACGACTCACAACTCACCACTATGAAACAAAAACTTGCAATCCTCGCCCTGCTGCTCTGCGGCATGATCTACTTCCAGAACAACATCCCGGCGCCTGACCCGTCGGGCGCTGTCACCCTCCAACAGGCGCAACAACGCAACGGCGGCGTCCCGACTGAAACCGGCCTGATCGCCGACCCCAGCGGGGTGGCTGCACTGCGCGCGGCACGTCCGTAATGGATGCTCCGGCGCGGACAACAGCGCCCGATGCGCATGAAAACAAGATTTAAAACTGTGAAAGAGAGCGGCCCGGCTACCAGGATTGGTGGTCGGGCACGCATACAACCGGGGAAATAAATCCCCATTTTGTAGGTAAGCAGGCGTGCAAAAACGCAAAGGGCAAAAGGCAATGTAACTCATTGATTTACATTACCTTTTACCCTTTGCGTTTTTGCTATTTTACGTATTGATGTGCTGCGAATCGAGCGGAACACTTTTTTTAGTGTAAAAGTATGTCCACTGATTCCTCACCTAATACATCTTGAATATGACATTACACATCAAATATATGGTGAGCGTTCGCTGTAAAATGATCGTGAAATCCGTATTGAAAAAACTAAGGTTGCATTACGTCCACGTCGGTTTGGGAGACATTGAAATGGCGGCGGATATCTCTATGGAGCAGCGCGAAGAATTAAAAAGTGCGCTGCAAAAATGCGGCCTGGAACTGCTCGAAGATAAAAAAAGCATCCTCGTTGAAAAAATAAAAAACGAGATTGTTGAAATGGTGCATTATAGTGAAACGCCGCTCACCATCAATTTTTCAGCGGTACTTGCCCAAAAACTCCATTACCACTATACTTATCTTTCCAACGTTTTTTCAGAAGTAGCAGGCACTACGATCGAACGCTTTGTTATCGCACACAAAATTGAGCGCGTAAAACAATTGATTTCTTACGATGAACTCAACATGACCGAGATCGCCATCTTGATGAATTACAGCAGTGTAGCGCATCTGTGCAACCAGTTCAAAAAAGCAACGGGCTTAACACCCTCCGACTTTAAAAAACTGCATTACAAATGCCTGTACGGTCTTGATGAAATAAATAACTATCCTGAATTAGCCCAAAATTGAATATCTGAGTATTTGAGTAATGAGTATTTGAGTATTTGAGGATTTGAGGATTTGACTGCTCAGGAGGAGTCGAGTACAACTCGTTAGCAGTCAGATACTCAAATACTCAGATACTCGAATACTCATATACTCATTACTCAAATTCTCATTTTACCGCTCATACCGGTAATCCACCGTCACTCCGCCCGCCTTCAGGCTTCCATTTTCTACCCGGAGTTTTTTCCCCGCAGGGATCAGCACCAGCACCCGCGTACCGTCGGCTGGAATGGCAAAACGGAAGTTCCCGCTCGCGCCTTTTTGTAAAACAGTTCGTATGGCGGTGTCGTAGACATCCACTTTGGCAGCGCCGAGGTCGATTTGCACGGTTTTCCCTTCCTGGTAAGGATTGAAAAAAAGATAGGTCGGAAAGGCCTCTTCGCGCCGGTAAAAGTCGGTAGCGCGGCAGTCGATTTGCAGGATTTCCGGCACGTCTGTTTTTTGAATAGTGCCGCCGAAAAAGCCTACGTGTCCGCTGCCATACACGGAAAACATCGTTTGCTGGGGCATTCCTTCGTGCCACAGCGGGCCGTCGCCCTGTGCAAACGGCGTTATGCCTTTAAATTGAGGATACACGGATTCCTTGATGACGCCTTCGTAGGCGATCACATTTTTGGTGACGGCCTTGTGCTGCGGAATGGCCTGCAGCGAATCGGGCATTTCATAAGGGTAACAAAACCGGGAGGCATTGGAAGCATTGAGCGCCCATTTGCCTACAGCACGGGCATAGCGCTGGTCGTAGCGCACGATGGCGGCCATCGGCATCATCAGGTCGAAGGTATTCATCAGGAAGCCGTAGCCGCCGTTGTGTACCGTGCTGCCTGCCAGTCCACTCACGTCGTAGCCGCCCCAGTTGTCGGCGAGCACTCCCCAGCCTTCGCGCCCCACGGCCGTGCCGTCGAAGGTCCAGTCGAGAAAACGCTGGATATCGTAGTTCGTTCCGGCTTCTTCGTTCATACGTGCCCCCACATAAGCGGCAATGGGCATCATGGCTTCGTAAAAGCGGTTTTCTTTCTGGTTATACAACACATTCATGGCATTTTTGGCGCCGCGCAGGTATTTTTCATCGCCGAATCTGACCCATGCCGAATACAGGATGAAGGCGTAACCGCCCGCCACGTCTTCCTGCGTAGGGATGTGGTTTTTGCCGGGCTGCATGTTTTTGAAATCAAAATACGAGTAACTGTAACTATTGCCCATGATCGAGTCGGAGCGGTAAAACTGCTCGGCAATGGTGCGCTGGATCATATCGAAGTCCTTTTCCTTCGGATACAAATCGGCCACGCAATAGAACAACACGTTGTTGTGGATTTCGTACCAGAAATCATTGCCGTAGCCACCGCCGATGTGTGCGCCTTTGTTGGTAAAATCCATGATGACATTCCAGCCGTTGTCGCGGTTGAAATAATTGCGCAACATGCGGACGTAATTGTTACCGTCCTGGCTGCGTTTGTCGATGCCGACCAGGGTAGCGCCCAGTACGGCGCCGAGCGCGCCGAGCGCTTCGTGGTTTTCGCCGTTGTTGACGGCTGCGCCCATCCGAATATCACCGAGGGCCGTATAAATACCAAAAGTAGTTTCCGGGAAATTGCGGCCCATTTTGTCCCACCATATCAGGGGTAGAAATTCCCCTTTTTGATTGAAATCAAACACATAGCGGTCAAAATCGAGCGCGGTTTGTTTCCAGTCGCGGTATGCATAAGGTTTGGGGTGATTGGGCATTTTTTCTACGCGGGGAATAGCGCGTTGCGCGATGGGCGCCGGCGTGGGCGTGAAAACAGGTTGCGGCGCACAGGATGCAAGCAGCAGGAACAAGAGGAAATACGACTTATGCATGGATATTTTTACCGCATAGGTACAGCGTAAAGTTGAGCTTGCCCAAATTTTTATGCACCCTATACAAAAGCCAAAAGCCATCTCGATGCGAGATGGCTTTTGAGTACTGGATATTCAAACTTGAGGAAAGAAGGATTAAATAAATGGAGGTCATACAGGATATTTAGCGGCCGGCCGAGGACTCTATGCAAAGTTTTTTGATGAATCTCAATACGGCCTCGTCCCAATTGGGATGCAGGCTATAACCGGGTTTGGAAACAACTACACCACCTTTCTTCCACTAATAACCCGTAATACGACGGCAATCAATGCAATTACCAGCAGGATATGAATGAGTCCGCCGGCACCATAACCAACGAATCCAATAGCCCAGCCTATAATCAGAATTACGGCAATGATATAAAGCAGATTTCCCATGTAATGTATTTTTTATAAGTTGTTTAAGATGTTTTAACAGCACAAAGGTGCGGCCCTCTGTTTCCGAATCCATTACATTATTCCTTAAAAAAGTTACATGATTCACACATGGATTACCAATGATGAATGATAAATGATGAACGATGAATGGCCGAGCGTGATGTCCGACATCAAGCTCGGCCATTCATCGTTCATCATTTATCATTCATCATTGGTAATCCATGTGTGAATCATGTAACTTTTCCCGCTTATTATGTAACGCTGTACCATACAAAGGAGCAGACCTTTGCAGCTCAATTCACTTTTAATAAAAAACGTATGATGAATAAAATATTCTTTGCATTAGTAATGTGCGGCGCTTTGTTGGGCGGATGCAAAAGTTCGCAAAAAACCCAGACAGCCGGCAACAATAAATCCGGCATGAACAAAACCGAAAAAGGCGCTGTCATCGGCGCTACTTCCGGCGCTGTAGTCGGTGGTATCATTGGAAATAAAAGCAAAAACACTGCACTCGGCGCTATTTTGGGCGCAGCGGTGGGCGGCACCGTAGGGGCGGTCATCGGCAATAAAATGGATAAACAAGCCCGGAAGATAGAAGAGGAATTAGGCTCTTCCGCAACCGTGGAACGGGTCGGAGAAGGTATCAAAATAACCTTTGACAGTCAATTGTTATTTGATTTCGGCAAATCAAACCTGAAGGAATCCAATAAGCAGGACCTCCAGAAACTGGCCGAAACATTGAAGCAATACCCCGACACTGACTTACTCATCGTCGGCCATACCGATAATGTCGGTTCCAATGGATTTAACAAAACCCTGTCCAAAAAACGGGCAAATGCAGTGTCTTCCTACCTCAACACTTTCGGCATCGCCAACAGCAGGCTGGATGTGCAGGGACTGGGCGAAACGCAACCTGTTTATACCAACGACACCGAAGACAATCGCGCACAGAATCGCCGCGTCGAAATCGCTATTTATGCGAATGAAAAGATGAAAGCGGAAGCGAAAAACGAAGCGGGTAAATAAGTAGTTATCCGTTATTAGTTATTGGTTATCCGTTTTGATAATCAAGCATTTGTAACGAATTTAAGCAAAAGGGCAAAGTTACAAAGGGCAAAAAGCAAACTAAATCAATGCGTTACATTGCTTTTTGCCTTTTGCCCTTTTATTTAAACTCCCTCTCTCACCAACTTTAAAATGAATAATTTTATTAATATGAAATATTCCAATGTAGTAATTGCAGCGATACTGTTACTCGTCATGCTGACCAGTTCGGTATCTCAAGCCCAGACCAGGTTGGGCATACGGGGCGGCCTGAACGCCACCAATATCTCTTTTGAAAATTTGCCTGATAAAAGCGAACGTTTCGGATACCATTTGGGCGTTTTTGCCGACGTTCCTGTGATATCTGATTTTATGTCGGTACAACCCGAATTGAGTTTTTCCACCAAAGGCACTGCTTTCAAATACCTCGATGAACGCCAGACCCTCAATATGAATTACGTGGACTTCTTATTGCCCGTGGCTTTTCATCTGGGTTCCATCGATATACAGGTAGGTCCCTTTGCTTCCTACCTGGTATCAACACCCGATTATACCGTGTATAACGACAATTCGGTGCTGGTCGACGCTTTTAAAAAGTTTGATGCAGGCCTTACTGCCGGCTTGAGCTACAATTTAAATAAACTGATGTTTGGCATCCGCTTTAACCAGGGTTTTATGGATGTTACCGAAGATAATTCCCGGCTTTTTCTGGGAAATGGAAAAAATGCAGTAGGCCAGGTTTCTTTGGGTGTTAAGTTCTGATAATTAGTTATCCGTTATTAGTTATCAGTGTTGATGATCAATCATTTATAAAGAACTTAGTGAAAACCAATTTTGCACACCTGCTTAGTTGATGGGTTTATAAGTTGATGGGTTTATGGGTTTATAGGTTTATGGTGGCCACTTTTGGCCCGACCTATAAACTTATAAACCCATCAACCTATAAACCCATAAACTATAAACTTATCAACCCATCAACTATAAACCCATAAACCCATGCGCTACTGCTTACCTGCGTTCATATTCCTGCTTGCCGGACTCTTTGCCTGCAAAAAAATCAAGACAGCCCGGCCGCTCTGCCAAGAGCAATATGTAACCATCCCACAGGACACTTCCTATGTAAGCACCCCGCTGGTCATACCCACGCAATTGATTGAGGACAAACTCAATAGCACCATAGCCGATGTCGTCAAAAACGATGACGATTTTGACAATCTCAATAAAGAGGGCAAAAAAGACAAGATAAAACTAAAAATTACCCGGCTCGGCGATATCAAGGTATTTTGGAAAGACAATGTAGCCAGGTATCAGACGCCTTTACACATTCTGGTGGAGCGAAAAATTGTGGATAAAAAGGTGCTGCCCATGTCCAAATCGCTCGCACTCAAAACCGAGTTCAGCCTGCAAATGGTTTTTGAAACGACCCTGGATGTAGGCGAGGACTGGAAATTACAGCCCCAAACCAAATTTGTTTCCTTTGAATGGCTCAGCGAAGTCAAAGCGTTGGGCGGCCTGATCGATGTAAAAAAAATGGTCGAACGGCGACTTCACCGCCAGATGCCCGATATTCTAGCGAATATGGACGTGAAAATCCACGACGCGGTACGCCTGGATCGCTCGATGACCCGGGTGTGGAAAAACATCCAGAAACCAATGATTATCAATCGGAAGGAAGAATTTGTCTGGCTGAAAATCAAGCCGATTCGATTTGAAATGGGTACCATCACAACAGAAGCGGGCAACCTGATGATCCAGGGCCGCCTCTCTGCCACCACCGAAACACTGGTGGGCGACGACCCTGTCTACACTGTGGATTCGATATTGCCGCCGCTTGTCAAACGCCGCAGCTTGCCCAACGACGCCTATCTCTATCTGCTCTCCGAAATAGCATACGAAGATCTCAATGACGTGATCGATCGAAAATTATCCGGCATGGTATTCGAAATGCCCGGCCACAAAGTCAAGGTAAAAAGCGCCGAAATCTGGGGATGCGGCAACAAATTAGTCCTCCACCTCAAAGTAGGCGGCGATATAAAAGGTGAAATTTATTTCCAGGGTACGCCCCATTATGAACCCGATTCGCAACGCATTGCCATCCGGGATTTTGAATTTGAAGTCAGAACCCAGGAAACACTCCTGGCAAGCGCCGACTGGCTGCTGCACAGTACCTTTAAAGATCAGATGAAAACGGCGCTCAGCATGCCGATGGGAGAACAAATCGGCAAAATACCGGAGGTTATCATGAAGGGCATCGAGCGGGGAAAGGCCGGCAAAAAACTGGACCTCACGATCGAACAATGGGATTTTCGGCCCCAGCAA
>JALHMA010000220.1 GCA_022844265.1 Saprospiraceae bacterium
AAGACGGTAGGGTGGATTTTCAGGGGTTCTTCTCATCTTACGTAAAAATAACGGTGTACTCTTAGTCGGCAAAATCCGTTTTAATCCGCAAAAATCCGTTTCATCCGTGTTCCAATCACGCTACGAACGCGCAAGCATAAAAATCAAAAAAAATGCTCCCACAACTCGCACACGCCAACCAATACGCCCCCGAATCCCGCATCTGGGTGTACACCAGTGATCGTCGCCTTTCAGATACAGAAGTACAGCAGGTACAAGATGCGCTCCTCGCCTTCACCCGCGAATGGACAGCCCACAACCAGGCCCTGAAAGCCACCGCAGAAGTTTTTGAAAATCAATGTATTATACTGATGGTCGACGAGAGTCAGGCAGGCGCCAGCGGATGCTCCATCGACAAATCCGTTCATTTTCTGGAACACCTGGGCCGACAAATCGGCGCAGATTTTTTTGAACGCATGCGCTTCGCCTGGGCAGATGAAAACGGCGCCATCCATTTTGTGAACCGCCCGGAACTCGCTGCCGCCCGGCAGAGTGGGGTAGTGGGCGACCGGACGCCTATGCTCAATACGCTCGTGCAAAGCAGGCAGGAACTGCTGGAAAAATGGCTGGTGCCGTTTGGAGAGAGCTGGCACAGAAGGGTGGTATGATGGGATTTTTGCGCTTGCGCGCACGTAGGAATAATGGCAACGCGGATCACGCGGATTAGGCGGATGTACGCGGATTTTCCGACTAAACGTACACCATTGTGTACTCTACATCAAGGTTGTACGAAGGATTATTTTTGGCGTTGTCCTCCCCCGGCCTGCGGCCTCCAAAGGGGGATAGGCTCCGCGCTTGGCCTTACAATATAAATAAAGTGTTGAAAATGAATTAATTAATCGACAAAACCTCATTTCTCATGCCAAGCGCGGAGCTTATCCCCCTTTGGACGGGGTGGCCGCAGGCCGGGGGAGGACAACGCCAAAAATAATCCTTCGTACAACCTTAACTCTACAAGGGTAAAATCCGTGAAAATCCGCTTAATCCGCAAAATCCGCGTCCCCATTATTCCTACGGCGGGGAAAATCGAGCGCGCAAGCGCAAAAATCCGCATCCCCAGACTTTACCCAAATAAAATATTTTCCTTACCATTACTTTACATTCGGCTTTTTACTGTTTCTTTGTCTTGTCTGACAATTACTTACTTGTCAGTTGTGACCTTTTTTTATTGCCTCTCCCAGTGAAATAATCTTTTGTGGAATAGATAAAAATAAATACTGCTGCAGGCGATAAGCCTTACTGCTGTATTCCTTTTGGTCTTCCCCCCTCATGCACATTATCCTCTGTACACTTGCCGGTCTTATTATTGACCTGCAAATCAATATGCAATTTTCTAACGGCTTGCACACCCGACCGTGTACGGCCGATCCGATTAACCCTCCTTCTTTCACACAAACATCCTACTGAATCTTTTTTGCTTATGAAAAATGTTACACGAATATTAAGCCTTTTCATCCTTATGCTATTTTATAATGGCATAATGGCTCAACCCGTCAATGATGATTGCAGCGCGGCAGTTGCAGTAGGAACATTGCCATGGACTTCATCTGCTTATAATGTAACACTTGCTACTACTACAGGAGATCCAACAAATTCATGCCAAGCAAATCGAGCACGAAGTATCTGGTTCACTTTTACACCGGCAACAACGGGGAGTTATTATTTTTCTACCTGCCAGTCTGATGCTCCATTAAGCACCTTGCCTGATATTGTAATGGGTGTTTATACTGGTAGTTGTGGAGGAGCCTTTACTCAAGTTGTGTGCGATGACGATGCCTGTACGACCCTGAACTTTCAATCATTAGTGTCTGGAGTAACGCTTACTGGTGGAACTACTTACTATATTGTTTGCTGGCAGTTCTGTTCTGGTGCATGTGCCGCACCAACAGTGGGTGCAGCAAGTATTTCGCTTTATGTGAAAGAAAACCCGCCTGCACCTGCTAATGACAACTGTGCGGGCGCCATATCCCTTACGCCACAAACATACGCTGCGGCATGTACCACTCCGATATCTGCAACTACAAATGGTGCGACACAGTCGAATATTACTTGTAGCAGTGCAGATTCAAATGATGACGTTTGGTTTAGTTTTGTTGCAGGTGCAACAACAGAAATAGTGCGGTTTGAAAGTGTATCAGCGGTTAGCGGCTCTGTCAGTTCAATGGGCCTTAATACCTATACTGCATGTCCGAGCACAGGTGCTGCCAACTGCACTACGGGTATTACTTTAACCGGCGGGAACGGCTCGACACTCATTACAGGTCTTACCATTGGAACTACATATTATTTGCGTGTATGGACGGGGGGAACAGCTAATAGTGCTACTTTTAACATTTGTATTATTAACCCACCGCCAGCGCCAGCCAATGATAACTGTGCAGGTGCTATATCTGTAACGCCTCAATCATTTGCTGCTGCATGTACTACTCCGACATCTGCAACTTCATTAGGCGCGACACAGTCGAATATTACTTGTAGCAGTACAGATTCAAATGATGATGTTTGGTTTAGTTTTGTTGCAGGTGCAACAACCGAAACAGTGCGATTTGAAAGTGTGACAGCGGTTGTCGGCACAGTTACTTCTATGGGTTTAAATACATATACAGCATGTCCAGCCACGGGTGCTGCGAATTGCAACTCAAGCATTACTTTAACCAGTGGAGCCGGCCAAGCGGGCCTTACAGGTCTTACCATTGGAACTACATATTACTTGCGGGTATGGACGGGAGGTGTAAGCAATATGGCTACTTTTAATATTTGTATTATTGATCCCCCCCCGCCGCCAGCCAATGACCTTTGCACCAATGCTACCATTATTACACAAGCTGCAAATACAAGTGTCACCTATTCAGGTACTAATGCTGCTTCAACCGCTTCAAGCCCGGCACTGCAACTTTGCGGTAACACTTCTCCTGGTGTGGATGTTTGGTACGCTTTCACTGCTACTGCAGCAGGTACTGTACAGTTTAATGTAGAAGCAGATGGCACTAATGGTAGCACATCTTTTGATTCTCAAATACAAATATTTAGCGGCGGTTGCCCGGGCGCTTCTACTTCATGTGTTGCACAAGGTGATGATGGAGGTAATCCCATCGGGGATTCAAATGATCCACTTACAATTAGTCTTGCCGCTACTGCCGGGACTACCTACCGTGCTCGTATTTACAATTGGGTAAGCAGTGGCACGGGCAATTTTAACTTACAAGTAATTACCCCCGTTGGAGTCGCCCTCCCCCTCGAACTCGCCTCCTTCACCGGCAAAACCACCTCCAGCTCCAACATCCTCCAGTGGGAAACCCTCACGGAGAAAAATGTGCAGTCGCATATCGTCGAGCGCTCAGTGGATGGTGTGAAATGGATGGAAGTAGGTCGTAAAGCGGGACAAATGGAATCATACGCCTCCGTGAAATACGAACTGGAAGACCGCGCACCCCTGGCAAAAGCCTACTACCGCCTGCGTTCGGTGGATTTTGACGGCGCTGAAAACTTCTCGAATACCATCGTGCTGACCCGCAAAGGCGAGCACTTCGGCATCACGGCGGCTTTCCCGTCGCCGACGAAGGATCAGGTGACCGTGCAGTTTGCATCCCTGACGGAAGAAAACGTGACAATCCAGGTTATGGATATCTCCGGTCGCCTGGTATTGGTTCAGGAATATGCTGCCGATAATGGTATCAATGAAGCGGTGTTGCAACTCGACGGCCTGCAAGCAGGGGTGTACCTGGTGCGCATTTCCAACGCGACTTCGACAGCGGAGCCGATGCGGATCGTGAAGGAATAACTACGGTAAACACGTCACAGTATCACAGCACGTTTTATTTGAAAAACAAGCTGTGCGTATTCTGTGACAGTGTGTTTTCTGAAAACATACAAACCCCTGGTTGCCTGATGGCGACCAGGGGTTTTTTATTATGACCAAACAATATATTTCTTTACCCATTACGCTACTTTCGGTTTTTTGACTTTTCTTTGCCATGTACAGTCGGTATTTCCCCGTTTGTACATTCCCCTTTTTAGCAAAATAATCTTCTCAGAAGAAAGAGGAACATACAAATGCTGTTCTGAGTATACCACTTCAGAACGTGATGTTTGTTCGTCTTTCTCGTTTTCGCTCGCATTGTTCTTTGACAAGGCAGGTATTTACTATGTCTGCTATCCGAATTCGTGATTTTTGTAAGGCTGCGTACCTGTTGATGTACAGCCGACTCGATAATCTTTTCCTTCCTTCACCTAAACCTTTAATAGAAATTTTTTGCTTATGAAAAATGTTACACGACTACTTTTATTGACGTTGCTTGTTCATATTTCCATGTTGAGTCTTGCCCTGGCACAACAATGCCTGGCAGGTGGATGTATATCTGGTGGAACGCAGTTTCCCGGTGCAACCCAATCGACAACTTCTTCAACCTTTGTTACGGTTTCAACAATTATCTACGCAGGTGAATGGCAGCGGTACAGTGTTACGTCCGGCACTTCCTATGAATGGTCTTTGTGCTCGGCAGACGGTGGAAACGCTTCATATGACAGCCAACTAACGCTTTATCTGGATGATAACACGATTTTGTGTTATAGCGACGATAATTGTGGCGATGACGGGAAAATTGGTTGGACGGCCACTTTCACAGGCTTTGTTCGCACAAAAGTCAATCAGTATAACTGCCAAACCAATTCTGTAAATACGACACTGGTCTGGAGAGCAGTTGCCGGCACTAGTTTGAATTGTGGTTCAGCCGTTAATTTAACCTGTGGATCATCTGTAACAAGTGGCAACCTTGCCACAGCGGGCGGCATATACAACCCCCCGGCAACATCTTGCGGGTTTTCTACCCCTGGAAATGAAAAGTTGTATAGTTTCACCTCTACTACCGCAGGCACTTACACGCTGGAAATTACCGGTGTCAATGGGGGAAGTGGATATATCGATTACTTTTACAAAACCGCCGCAGGTGGCTGCGGTAATGCCGGGTGGACCTGCATTGACGATTTGAATGAAGTTGGAAGTGTTTCTTTTACACTGGCCGCAGCGACCACCTACTATATATTACTGGATGCCGAATCAGCTACCGGTACTGCAAACCACACCTTCCGAATTATCTGCCCGGCGCCGCCGCCTGCCAATGACGCTTGTGCAGGCGCGGCCACAATTTCTAATGGATCATCTGTTACATTAGATGTTACAAATGCGACAGACGATACCGCGCCGACATGTAGTGGAATTAGTCTGGCTACTAAGGGCGTCTGGTATGTTTATAATACGCCCGCCAATACAAACGGCACGGTGACTGTTGCCGGTTGCAATACCAACTATGATTCACGCGTCCGGGTATATTCAGGATCATGCGCATCGTTGGTATGTGTTACAGGAGATGACGATGACGATTGTAACGGCCCTGGGAGTGGTCTGGCCGAAACAACTACTTTCCCTAATTCGGCAGGTGGAACTTCGGTGAACTATTATGTACTCATAACCGGCTCTGGAAACTCGCTCAGTTTTACCGTTTCATCGGTGCTCCCCCTCGAACTCGCCTCTTTTACCGGCAAAACCGAATCCCGCTCCAACATGCTCCTATGGGAAACCATCACAGAGAAAAACGTGGAGTGGCATATTGTCGAGCGCTCCGTGGACGGCGTGAAATGGGTGGAAACTGGCAGAACAGCGGGTAAAATGGAATCGTACAACACTGTACAATATGAACTGGAAGACCGCGCACCTTTGGCGAAAGCCTATTACCGCCTGCGTTCAGTTGATTTTGACGGCGCTGAAAACCTGTCAAGTACGATCATTCTGACCCGCAAAGTCGAGCACTTCGGTATCACAGCGGCTTTCCCGTCGCCGACCAAAGACCAAGTGACGATACAGTTTGAATCCCTGACGGAAGAAAATGTGACGATTCAAGTAATGGATATATCCGGTCGCCTGGTATTGGTTCAGGAATATGCTGCCGATAATGGTATCAATGAAGCGGTACTACAACTCGATGGTCTGCAAGCCGGGGTGTACCTGGTGCGCATTTCCAACGCGACTTCGACGGCGGAGCCGATGCGGATTGTGAAGGAATAAGCAGATTTTTTTCTGATAGATACGGAACGCCCGGCTGCCTGATTGGTAGCCGGGCGTTTTTTTTGCGCTTGCGCGCGGGATTTTCGCGCTTCGCGCTCGTAGGAATGATGGCAACGCGGATCACGCGGATTAGGCGGATATACGCGGATTTTCCCGATGTAGAGTTACCATTATTCCTACGGAACGCAAGCCTCATAATTTTGTTAAAAAATTGTCGTATAAATTGCGATTTTTACCCGGCGAAATCATGCGATATTTGTCCGGCCAACGTTGTTTGGCAGCAGTGTATAATCCCCTGAACGCCTTTTCACACTTAATCATCTATGTCATGAAATTATCCGTACTACTGATTTGCAGTTTCCTGAGCGTTATGCTCCCATTTTCTCCTCTTACCGCGAAAACTATTGTCCCACATACCGCAAACGAAAATGCCTGTTTACCACCCGGACTACCGGTTATTACTGACATTACCTCTGTTTCTGCGTTACTTTCCTGGACGGCTTCAGCAGATGTCGAGCTTGTAACGTATCAGTGGAAAATTGTTTTAGAAGGCTTGCCTCCTCAGTCGGCGTCCGTGTTCAACGGCTTTTCGACAGATACATTCGCATTAGTAGTCGGCCTGGCTGCCGCCACCACTTATGACGTGTATGTTCGCAGCGACTGCGACAGTCCGGGTCCAGCCGAGTGGATCGGTCCGGTAACTTTCACCACCT
The DNA here is from genome assembly GCA_022844265.1 of Saprospiraceae bacterium. Lineage (GTDB taxonomy): Bacteria > Bacteroidota > Bacteroidia > Chitinophagales > Saprospiraceae > M3007. The sequence goes on from JALHMA010000220.1 coordinate 6,814, forward strand.
CACCTGGCTGCGGCGATGTTTTTTACGACTCCGGTGGTCCTTTGGCCAATTACCAGGACGGCGAAAAAACAGTGGTTACCATTTGTCCTGATCTTCCGACGCAGGTGGTGACGCTTACTTTTGAACAGTTTAATCTGGCGGAGGGTGATACGATGCAGATTTTCGACGGCGCCTCTTTAGATGGGCTGCTCATCGGTACCTATACACAAACTACCCTTCCCGGATTTAAGGCTTTTGCAACCACGCCAAGCGGATGCCTGACGGTGCAATTTACCTCCGACCTGTTTAAAGTGGAAACAGGCTGGGCGGCTGTTATTTCGTGCAACCCTCCTTTGTTCTGTTTTCCGGTACAGGAAATCAACGTTTTTAACCTGCAGACAACCAGCGCCAATTTTTCATGGCCGGCTGTATTTGGAGCCATTGCTTACCAATGGGAAGTACGAACCTTGTCAAATGCATTGCTCTATACGGGTATCACTGCGGGCACTTCGCTGAATGTACCGGGACTTACCGAGGCTACGAATTATGTTTTCCGTGTTCGCACCTTCTGTAACACAACTGGTGACAGCGATTGGACGACAATAAACTTTTTTACACCTATTAATTGCTCGAATAAGCCCTTTATACAATGTGGCTCCGCATCAGGGCCCATTTCCGCGTCCGGCCTGGGTATTTGGGAAACCAGGGCTTGCGGTAACACTACGCCAACACCGGGTCAGGAAAGAATCTTCCGTTTTATTGCGCCGCAAACCCGCATGTACACCTTTCAAACAATCGGTGGCAGCAGTACCGAAAACTCTTATGTGACCTATGCGTATAAAGAATCGGGAACAGGTTGCGGGCCGTTTGACTGGGAGTGTATCGGCAGTTTTCTGGTAACGCTCAACGGCGTATCTACCACATTCGGCCCTTTAACGGCCGGTAAGGAATACCTGATCCTGTTCGATCCTGAAACCACCGCTTTTGTCCAGCATTCCTTCCGTATCAGAGATTGTGAACCGGTCAACGACGAGGCGCCGGGAGCGGTAGCACTGGTGGTGGGCAGTCCCTGCGTGGGCAATATTTATTCTAACAAAGACGCTACGTTTAATAATGTGGATTCACTGGGAATCGAGCCAAACCCGGATGTTGATATCGATGTAAACGACGAATTATCGGGGCGCTGGCTGACGTCGGCAGATGAAACGGTCTGGTTTAAGTTTAAAGCATCTGAATCCGGATCGGTTATCATTTCAACCGAAAGTATTCCACAAGGCAGCAATTTCGATACACAATTGGCCTTGTATGAGGTGAAAGACTCCTCCCAGTACAAGTTCTTTAATTTGATTGTCAGCGACGACGACAACGGAGATGGCGGATTGGGGTATAATTCCGTTTTTTCCTATTCCGGCCTGACGCCCGACAGCACATATTATATCCAGGTTGACGGTTACGGTGCGATTAGTGGTAATTTCTGTATTGAAGTGCGGGATGGGGTGATCCGGCTCGATGATGAAGAATGTACGCCGGGCTATTTTGTTGAAAATGTGGACGGTACTGTGGAGGGCGGCGACCGCTGGTATAATATTTACTCGCGTCCGGATATACTTGACCTCGGCGACTTACTCGTAGCCGTCAAACCGGGACCGCAAAACCTCGACACTGTTTTCTGCCGGATGTCGGTAGCCGATACCATTCCGTATTCTATCAATGAAGTGCCTTATTTGCCGGCTTACGTCAGTTTGTCTACCTCTGAACTGCCGGTCGAACCGTACAGTGTACGGATGTTTTTTAACAATTCGGAATTCGACTCCCTGGTAGTTAAAAGCGGTTTTGATCCGCTTACGACTACAATCGATCAATTGGTTGCGACGCATTACACTGGACCGAATGAAGATTGTTTCCAACTGAACAATGATTATGAATCCGGGGGAGGAACAGGTATTCCTACTTTGATAACAGACTTAAAGGCTGTTGAAATGGGCCCTTCCATGTTTTATGTAGAATTCCAGATATGGACGCAGGGCGAAGTAGGTATACACCTCATACAGCGGGCATTACCTGTCGAACTGAAATCTTTCACCGGAAAAATAGTGGGCGGCGTCAATCGCCTGGAATGGACAACACAAACGGAAAAAAATGTTGCCTGGCATATTGTCGAACGCTCCGGAGATGGTTTGAACTGGCAGGAACTCGGTCGGCAGGCCGGACAAGCCAATGCTTTGTCCCCAACTTCCTACAATTTTGACGATATTCGTCCCCTGCAAAAATCGTACTATCGCCTCCGTTCGCTGGATTTTGATGGCGAATCGAGCGTATCTTCTATTGTTGTACTCACCCGTCGTGCCGACGGACTTGCTATCGACCGGGTATTTCCTTCTCCTACGCAGGATCGGCTGACGATAGAATTTAGTACGTCCGTAGAAACGGATGCCATCATCCGGGTGAGCGATATCACGGGACAGACCGTATTGGAAGAGCAGGTGACAGGGGTGAAAGGCAGCCACAATACCACATTGTCCCTGCAATCGCTTCCGGCAGGCGTGTATATTGTGTCGCTCAGCGACGGCGTTTCGGTGGTAGCGCCGGTGCGGGTGGTGAAGCAGTAAAGAAGTTATCAGTTATTAGTTATTAGTTGAATTATTTGCTTAGGTTATACCCTATTTTTGTTTTTTTGCGGCATGGAAATTCATAATAATGCTGCCTTAACAATGAAGCAGCGCAAATCAATAAAATCACTTTATGCGACT
>JALHMA010000221.1:0-4102 GCA_022844265.1 Saprospiraceae bacterium
AAAATGCTGTACCAAAGCGGTAGCGCCAACCTTACGCCAAAAGCCAATGCAGTGCTAGGGAATATCGCAAAAATTATCGAATCCCGCCCCGATCTGGAAGTCATGGTGGAAGGATACACTGATAATCTCCCGATCAAAAATGGCTGTATGGACGACAACTGGGATTTGAGTGTGAAACGCGCAACCTCCGTGGTACGGGCTTTGCAGACTTCGTTCAAAATCAATCCCAATCGCCTGATTGCTGCCGGACGCGGGGAATACAATGTACTGGCAAGCAACGATACCGAGGCGGGCCGCGCCATGAATCGCCGTACCCGGATCATTATTTTGCCCAAGATCGACCAGTTCTACGATCTGTTGAACCCGAATATGGTACCGAATAAATAGTTATTCGTTATTAGTTATTGGTTATCAGTGTTGATAATCAAGCATTTGCAAAAAAATTTAGTCTAAATTACTTTTGTCGAAGTACATAAGTAAAAGTAAGGTGGCAAAATTGAGTGGTTGTGTCAAAAGGCCCCGCAGGACGGTATCTTTATAGAATCAATACCGGCCCGCAGGGCCTTTTGGCGCCACGACTATTCCAAGTTGTCCTTTGAAAATGCCTACTTTTGTCGCCTAAAAACAAGAACATGCCGAAGTCCGACCAAAAGTATGCCACCATCCATTACCACACGTACCTGCAATTAGACAAAATCCTGGGCGCGCAGCAATTGCGCAGTGCCGGCTTGGAAAAATCGCCGGCGCACGAAGAAATGTTGTTCATCATCGTACACCAGGTGTACGAATTGTGGTTCAAACAAATATCCCACGAAGTACAGTCGGTCATCGGCATGTTCAAAGGCGACAACGTCGATGAGCGCAGCATCGGCACGGCGGTGGGCAGGCTCAGCCGGGTGGTGGAAATCGAAAAACTGCTGATCCAGCAAATACAGGTGATGGAAACCATGACCGCCCTGGATTTTCTTGATTTCCGCAATTACCTGTTCCCGGCTTCGGGTTTCCAGAGCTTCCAGTTTCGCAAAGTAGAAGCCATGCTGGGATTGCCTGAAAACGAACGAATTACCTACAACAACAAGCACTACGCTTCCGATTTTGCCGAAACGCAACAGGAAGAACTGGCGCATCTGAGCGGCGGCGACACCCTCTTCGGCGTGGTGGAAGAATGGCTGGAACGCACGCCGTTTTTGCAGTTCGGCAAGTTTGAATTCCTCGCGCATTACCGCACTGCCGTCGATAATATGCTGGCCCGCGAGCAACAAGCCATCCGCGCAACAGGATATTTAGACGACCAGGAAAAAGAAATGCGCCTGCGGATGCTGGGCAGCACGGACACCTATTTCCAGTCAGTACTCGACCCGGCGGTTCACCGGCAATTGCAGCAGGAAGGCAAACTCAGGTTGTCGTACCAGGCTACCGTGGCCGCGCTGTTTATCAACCTGTACCGCGATGAACCGATTCTGCACCTGCCTTTCAACCTGTTGCGCAGCCTGATCGACATAGACGAACTATTCACGAGCTGGCGTTACCGCCACGCACAAATGGTGCTGCGGATGTTGGGCCGTAAAATTGGCACCGGTGGTTCCTCCGGCCATGATTACCTGCATGCTACCGCCGTGAAACACCATATTTTCAGTGATTTACACAATATCAGCACCCTGCTCATTCCACGTTCGGAACTGCCTGATCTGCCGGCCGATTTAAGGCAGCAACTGGGATTTTATTACACAAATACAAAGGAGAGGTGAGAAGTGAAGATGTTGAGGGTTGAGATGTTGAGGGTTGAGGGTGGTAACTCAAGCCATGAGTTACCACCCTCAACCCTCAACAATCTCAACCCTCAACATCCTCAACAAACCTACAATTTCTTGTCAAAAAAGGCAATCGTCCGTTGCCAGGCTAATTTCGCTGCCGCTTCGTTGTATCGTGCCGTCGAGGTATCGTTGTGGAACGCGTGGTTGATACCTTCGTACAGGTATTGTTCGTATTCGATATTTGCGGCCTTCAACGCATTTTCATATTCTGTCATGCGGGCATTGACGCGCTCGTCCAGACTGGCATAGTGTATCTGTATAGCCGCCTTAATTTTTGGAACATCCTCTACTGCCGGCTGTGTGCCGTAAAAAACGACTGCGGCTTTGAGGGAAGGCACATTGACCGCCAGTTTATTAGACATGGCGCCGCCCCAGCAAAAACCGACGCAACCGAAGTGGTCATTGCAGTCCTTTCGGTTGCCGAGGTAATCGAAGGCTTTGATAAAATTCTGCAAACTGTCTTCCGCGTTGAGTTGGGTAAACAACTTCCGGGCTTCGTCTTCATTGGCCGGTGTGCCGCCCAGCGGAGACAGGGCATTGGGCGCAATGGCTAAGTAACCGGCCCGGGCTACCCGGCGGGTCACATCCTCGATATGGGCGTTCAGGCCGCGGTTTTCGTGGATCACGACTACTGCCGCGTATTTTTTATTGGCTTTGGGCCGCGCTACGTATGCCATCATGTCGCCTTTAGCGCCGGGATAGGTCACATTTTCCGTCATCAGTTCATCGGTAGGCGTTTTGGCGGCGGTACTACAGCCAGATTCCAGCATAGCCAGCATGGACAGGGCTGCTGTGGTGCTACCCGCCAATTGAACCAGCCGCACCATAAAATCCTTGCGGGTCAGTGGTTTGTGGGTATATTCGTCGTACAGGTTGATGATCTTTTGATCGAGCATAGAAAGTCGGTTTAGTTGGGTGAAAAATACGGAAAAATCCTACTTCCATAAATACCGTTTATCGTCATTTCTGATAATAAAATACGCGGCCGCCCCGACAATCAGAGAAAATGGAAAGGCAGAATTTACACCAAACGGCGCTATTCCAGCCAAAAAAATTATCACCCCGATGCAGGACAAATTAACCCACATGCCTTTTAATAACATTCCTATAGCGATCAAACCCTGACCGATGGCAATGGCGCTGACAAACAAGGTGATATGATCTTTGAACCAGCCTTGTATAAAACTATTGTACAGGCGAATGGAACTTTCACCGTACATCATATACACTTCCGGCTGCTGATGTGCGGTAGTGTAATTAAACCAGCAAGCCCAACCAAAAAGCAGGAGGAACATCAACCTGGCCAGTTTGGGCTTTTTAACGGCAGCCAGCAGGAATAACAAACCCACTATATTCGAGATGGTATAAGCAATGATGATTGTTTGCTGGTTCATTTTTGGTCTGATTATGGTGATTTGAATAGTATAGTTGGATTTTATAAATTTACGATATGAAAAATCCATTACATGCCATCAAATTGGTACATACGTTTATCTGGTTCGTATTAGCGGGCGCAACATTGTATATTTTTTATTCAGGACTATTTAATCGCATCACTACTTACACCTGGATCGCGATTGCCATGATCGTAGGGGAAGGGCTTGTCCTGCTGCTTTTCAAATGGGCTTGTCCGCTCACGGTTATGGCCAGGAAATACTCCGACTCTGACAAAGATAACTTTGACATTTTCCTGCCCAACTGGCTGGCCAGGCACAACAAGACCATTTTTACGACGATTTTTCTGGCAGGGGTTGTTATGGTTTTTTTGCGAAAAAGCGGATTTTTTTCCTCGTAGGGTGATGGCACACGGATTTAAAGGATGAGACACGGATTTTTCCCTCGTATAGTTGACGGATTTTGCGCTTGCGCGCACGTAGGAATAATGGCACACGGATTGGACGGATGACGCTGATCCACACGGATTTTCCCGCTTTAGAGTTGACCTTCTTATTTTCTAAAAATGAACATGTTTGATCGTGTCAACTCTAAAGCGGGAAAATCCGCGTGGATCAGCGTCATCCGTCCAATCCGTGTGCCATTATTCCTACGTGTGCGCAAGCGCAAAATCCATAAACTCTACGAGGGAAAAAATCCGTCTTTCATCCATCCAATCCGTGTTCCATCACACTACGAGGGGACAAAATCCAAAGTTATTCCTCCGCCGGTTCTCTTTCCACCGTTATGGTGCAATCGCCAATCAAAGCGGCCAGCGCGCCGATAGCGGCCAGCACAGGCGCAAAAACAGCGCCCACCACGCCAAAAGTCAACGGAAATGACATGATTTCTTT
>JALHMA010000221.1:4202-9499 GCA_022844265.1 Saprospiraceae bacterium
CTTTCCACCGTTATGGTGCAATCGCCAATCAAAGCGGCCAGCGCGCCGATAGCGGCCAGCACAGGCGCAAAAACAGCGCCCACCACGCCAAAAGTCAACGGAAATGACATGATTTCTTTTCCATCCTTGTCGTGGATGCTTATTTTCCGGACGTTTCCTTCTTCAATCAGTTCCTTTACTTTTTTCAGCAGGTTTTCACCGTGGGCTGTGAATGATTCATTATTTGTGTTTTCCATTATTTGTACGGTTTAAATTGTTTGCAATTATATTCCACATCGGTCAGGCGAAACTGCCCGTAACATAAATCACCTTCCGGGTAGGTGTAAATTGTTTCAGCATAACCCGAAAGGCGGTGTCCATTCAAGTTTTTATAGTCTTTCAGGGGCGTCGCCCAGGGCAATTGCTGTACCGTATTGTTATCACCTGTGGCATAGCGGTCATTTGAAATAAAATTGACCAATTCGCCGGCATCATTAAAGTACAAATCGGCCGTAATCGTGATATTATTGTTGGTGAACGCCGCTTTCACCTTGTTTCCTTCGACATCCAGCCACTGAATTCGTTTATCGATCAAAGTAGCTGGCGCCATGCAGCACATGTCGTTGAAAAAAGTCACCGTTTCGGCGATGCCCATTTCTTTACCCGTCTGGTATTGCACCCGGAACAGGGAGAACAAACGAATATCCATGAAAGCATCCCCGTTTATAAAACGGTGATAACCGGCGACAGGCAGGCCTTTCATCGTCGCTTTCATAAAAAACAGGCGCGTGGAAGCATCCAGAAAATTGTATTGCTCCGAAGTGAAGGGCATCCATTCGGATTGTTCATTTTTCCTGATCCGTCCTTCAAATACTATCTTGAAATTATTTACTTTGGGTTGATTCAGTGCGCCGGTGTAACGCATGTATTTTTGTACCGGCTCTGGCAAGGCTCGTATGTCCGCTTCGGTCAACAGCGATTCGGGCATCGCGGCGGTTTGTGTAATACCTGCCTGTACATCTTTTTCGTACTGGCCACTGAAATGCCAGGTTCCGTAACCAATGATGACCGCCAGCAGGATGAGCACATTGGCAATCGTTCCAAATTTGGCATCCTGCCAACTGTTGAAAATCAGGTATTGTGATAGGCCGACAGCAACGGCCGCAGGCATCCACCAAAAACCTTTGTCCATAAAAAACAGCAGGGCAGCGGCAAGGAACAACAAGGTGGCAAGCAGCCACAATATGCCGCCGGTTTTTGAAATGGGCAGCGTCAATTGTTCCACAGCAGCCAGGTTAAATGCTTTGGTAAAACCCAGCAGGTGAATCAGTCCGTGCAGGACAATCAGGATGATCAGGATCGTTTTCATAGAGCGTCTTGTTTTTTGAAGAACAGGTAAATTGAAATCATCATCACAATCATCAGCACATTCCATACAAAATAGGCAACAAGTCCCACGGGTTTCATTACCCAGTCGACATCAATAATAGTCCACAGTGCACTCCCTATGCTCACGATACCATTTGAGATCAGCAGCCAGCGGATGAAATTGTTTTTGTGTTGATAATAACCGGCCATCAGCCAGGTAGCGACTCCGAGGAGTGCGTATCCCCACATTTCATTCGCCCAGCAAAACGATAAGGGGTTCGACATGGAGAACATGGAAATGGCCGCATCGTGTTCCGGCTTATAGTGTAATGCCAGATTGTGTACAAAAGTTGTCTGACAAATATAGTTGAACGAAATAAGCGTGCAGAATACGATGGTCCACCCGAGCGCGATCAACAAGTGAAATTTCTTTTCATCGTCGTTGTCTTTAAAATTCAGGTAGTGCCCCGCAGCCAGCATCAGCATACCGCCGATCAACAGGAATCCGAAGTAAAAAGGCAAATCCTGTATCGTACCGTAATTTTCTACAAATACAGCCGCAGAAATCCAGGGTGGTTGCGGTTTGATCAGACGAACGATGACAAATGCAACCGGGCCGGACATGATGTAGCCAACCAGGGCTACCAATGCACCGAGCGAAATAAGTTTGTTGTAATCCAGTTTTCCTGACATGTTTCCTTGATTTTTGAGTTCATCATTTCGTACTCAAAAGTCCCTATGTCGGTCGTGGAAATAAAATGACCTTTGTCACCCGTCAGGTTGATTGCTGTTTTTAAAAGGAAAAAAACACTTCAGCGTCTTTTGAGCACTTCCCAAAAATCTGCTGCCAGTGCTTTTTCGTCAATTTTTACATACGCCCTGATTTTGCGGCGCTTGTTTTCCGGCGGGGTTTTTACCGTTTTTATTTTGGCTAATTCCGGTTTGAGATACGCCTCTACCAATGCCAGGTCCCACATGATGCGTGTGGCGTCCTGCGGATTTTGTTCCCGCCAGCGGTTTTCCAAAAGTTGCTCGATTTTCTTGTTTTCATCGAGGTTTTCGTAGGTGGTTTCCCGCTGAAACTGTAAGGGTCGGGCGGCGTCCAAAGGCATTACGGTAAAATCAAACCCTTCAAGGTTGAGCAGGTAGTCGAAGGCATTGAGGTCGTTGCGGATGTTGAACTCGCTTTTGTCCCACACTTTGGTTTTGGGGTTGTATCGCGCTCCCAAGGCGTACACTTTGATGTTGGGTAAAATATCGGGCGCAATAATAACGGCCGAAGCGATATTAGACAAGGGGCCCAGCGTCAGCACGTGCAACTGCTCACCGGGCGGCAACTTTCTGGCCGCAGAGATAATGGCCTGGGCTGCGGGCGAGTCATTCGCTTTCAAACCTCCCCATGCCCAGCCGATCTGCCGGTCTGCTCCCATAGGGTGGGGGATGTCGAGCCGGTTCAGGATTTGTAAAATTTCCTCGTTGAGTCTCTGACTTTCCACCACGGGTTTCAGCGTCTTGGTATCATAGGCATTCCATTTTTCAAAAAACAGCAGGTCAGCATTGTTAAAATGCGCCGAACTCAAGCCGACCAGATCAATAGTTGTATCTTTTACCAGTCGTACGATAGCATAGAGATCGTCCATTTCATTGCCGGTATCGGCATCGAGAAAGACTTTTTGTTTTTGGGCGAAGGTGGTGGTGGCGAGGGCGAGTAGAAGAAACAGGGTGGCTGTTTTTCGGATACCGGGTCGATTAGTGCTGGTTGATGCCATAATTTGAAATTGACGGGTTGAAGAGCGGGCATCAAATGTAACGCTTTCAGACATGTTTAATCCTTATGAATAATCCATAAAAAAAGCCGCGAAAGCGTCTTTCAACTCTTTCGCGGCTACTAAAACGAATGCTTGTAATACTCGTCAATATTAGTTTGAATTGATTATAAATGCTTGATTGTCAGTACTAATAACCAATAACTAATAACGGATAACTTCTTTACGCCTTCGCGGCAGCAATCACCACATTCAGATCAAACTCGTCGTAAATCGTTTTGTCCCCCAGGTTTTCAAAGAAATTGCCGGAGCGGTATTGGATGTTAAAATCTGTGCGGTCGATTTTAATGAACGCTTCGCCAGTGGCTTTGCCGTCGACAACATTGAGGGTAGCATCGAATTTTACTTCTTTGGTAATGCCTTTGATGGTCAGGTTACCGGCAACGCGGTAATTACCAGGCGTACCGCGGGAAGCCACTTTAGTGATGACAAAAGTAGAAGTCGGGTTTTTTGCTGCACTGAAGAAGTCGTCGGATTTCAGGTGACCTTCCAGTTTGCCGGCCATATCGCCTTGCATATCCAGTACTTTAATAGTGGTCACGTCAATTTCGAAAGAACCGCCGGTGAGTTTGCCGTCGGTAAACTGGAATGCGCCGGATTTCAGGTTGACGCTGCCGTTGTGCTGGCCGGTTACTTTGTAGGCTTTCCAGTTCACGATACTGGCGCTGGTATCTACTTTGTAGTTGTCAGCCACGTTGCTGACGAAAGAGAGGCCGATCAGGCTACCGAAAACTAAAAATGCTGCGAATGCGGCTTGGATGTTTTTCATGTTGATAATAGAATGTTGAAAGTTGAAAATGTGTTTTTGTGTTTAAGTGTTTGGGTGTTTTTGGAGTGGGCAAACTGATGACACAAAGGAACGCCTTGTTTGCCAGACGCTGGAAAGGGTGTAGATCAACACCCGAAATGTGGCGATAACAGAGGCTATTTCAGGGCTTGCTTTTGCCCTTTGCTTCAGTGTCTTTTGCCTTTTTATTAGAAGTCTCCGCCGCCGTCTCCATCGCGTTCGCGTGTTTGTTCTTTTTCTTTTTGCCGGTTGAGGCGATAACTGAAGGTCAGGGTCGCCTGCCGGGCGCGCCACTGGAAGGAACCTTCGGTGTAAAAGTCGGCGCCCTGGGTGATGTAGCGGCGGCGGCGTGTGTTGAATACGTCGTTGACGCTGAAAGTGAGTGTCCCGTTGTTGCGCAATATATCTGTGGAGATGCCGAGATCGGCGTGGTACATGGCTTTTTCCTTACCCTGGGGGTTCAGGCGCGGGGCGCGGTAGTTGAAAGTGGTTTGCACATTCACTTTTTTCCACAAATCCACGCGGGATGAAATGCGACCGAACCAGGTGTAGGTATCCGCATTAAAATTCTGGCCTTCGAATGCGCCTTCCGTGATCGACCGGAAAAAATTGAGGTTGCCGTTCAGTTGCCAGTTGGAAAAAGGTTCAAAACTGCCGGTAAAAGACATGCCGTAATCATTGCGGGTAGCGAGGTTGACCGGGCGTGTAAAAGCGCTGGTATCGGATACCTGCGTGCGGATGCGTTCAACCACGTCCGTAGAGTGCCGGTAAAAGATGGCGGAGTTCAAAGAGGCTTTTTCCCAGCGTTTGAGGTGGCCGATTTCATACGCATCGGTGTATTCCGGTTGCAGGTTCGGGTTGCCGCTCCAGAAGTTGCGCGAATCCGAGTAGGTGAAAAACGGATTCAGGTCCCAGAAATTCGGGCGGCGGATGCGGCGGCTATAACTGACCTGGATGCTGTTTTCTTTGGGCAATTCGTAGCCGACGTGCGCACTGGGGAACAAGTTGGCGTACAAAGGCCGGTCGTTGATTTCGTTGGTTTGGAGCAGTTCCGTTTTGACATCGGCTAATTCGGTGCGTAGACCAGCCTGCCAGGAAATTTTGCTGACTTTATTGCCCAAAATGGCATACGCCGCGTAGATGTTTTCCGTGTACACCATATTGTTGCTCAATCCGGCGAGCGTCGACCAGTTATTGTCCAAAAAAGTTTCGACCAGGTAATCGTTGCGAATATCGCGGAACCCGCCGCGGTAGCCCAGTTCAAACTTTCCTTCCTGGCCGAACGGATGTACGTAATCCAATTGTGTGACCAGATTGCGTTCGCTCTCCCGGTTTTC
>JALHMA010000222.1:0-6601 GCA_022844265.1 Saprospiraceae bacterium
ATTTTTCTATAAACGGCGTCGTACAGGTCGTGCGTTTCACTCGGTTCGGGTCGCCAGCAATGCAGGTTACCCGCCTGGTCGACCCGGAATTGCAGGTGTTCCAGCGCCGACGCGCCGAGGGTGTTTGGGCCGATATCGTAGCCATTGTCCAAATTACCGTCCGGTCTGTATCGATACACTTGCACACCTCCCGTAACATGCGTGGAAATATAGCCGTTGCCTGCGGCGTCCGTTGCGACGCGATTAGGCAGAACAGCGCCGGTCTGGATGCGTTGCGCCCATTGAAAATCCAGGTCATCGCCACATTTCATCAGGTATCCATTGTGAATCTGCCCGTTTTGCAGGAATAGCCAAAACGATTCATCGTCTGCCGGATCGACATCGCAATCGCCGAAAAACATTCCGCTCACAAACAGGTCACCTGCCGGATCGCCCGCAATCCCGTAACAGTAATCCCTTTGAGGACCGCCAATGCGCCGGCTACGCGTCTCCATAACGCTGTAATTGAATGGGTTGTACTGGTAAATAAAACCGTCAGTCTGTCCGGCGCTCACCCGCAACCTGGATGCGCTGCCGGGGAAAATGCTGCCTTCAAAAAAACCGACTACCGTCACCCGCCCGTCTGGATGCGCATAAAAATCCGTGCTTCGGCATGTACTGTTGCCAAAAATCAACTCCGCAAAAACGAAATCGCCCGCCGGGTCAAACGTCAGCAGCATATCGGATACAAAAGCATTGATGGTATCCGTTTGGCCGGGATAGATATATAATTTTCCGCTGGTGGTGTTTTGTATGCTGAACAGCACGTGCACATGTCCGTCGGGGGCTATTTTAATATTGTGGTTGCCGGGGCTGCCCGTAGCCGCCGGCCCGGTAAAAAGCATACCTGCATCGGGCGCTCCGACGCTGCGCAGCCAGAGCGGTTGGCCTGTGGGGTCAAATTTGGCGACAAAACCGACGGCCTTGTTCGAAGGCCCCGGAATAGTCCAAACGGCAGGCCCCGGATCAATATCGTGGTTACCAATGTCTATGCCGGCCAGGTATAGATTGCCTTCGGCGTCTACGGTGGTCGACATGTGCGGCGAAAACCAGGCGAAACCTTTTGCCCAGACGAGGTCCTGCGCGTAGATTGTTTGGGTAAAAAAGAAGGCGAAAAGAGCAAAAAGTAGTTGTTTTGTCATAAGTGGTTATTTGTTATTGGTTATTCGTTATTCGTGTTGATCATCAGGGGTTTGCTGAAATTTAATCCGTGTCACATCGCTTGCTTGCGCGAAGCTCTGCCCATCGGTGTCTGGAACCTTGAAAAATGTCCGGGAACCCGGACGGCCACAAGGGCCGCCCCTACCAAATCGGGCTTTTTGGTTTGCAATTTGCCAGGTTTTTATGTTTCTGTTGTAGGGGCGACCCTTGTGGTCGCCCGCTTGTGGTCGCCCGCTTGTGGTCGCCCGCTTGTGGTCGCCCGCTTTCCGTGTATTTTAAAAATCCGTTTTAATCCGCACGATCCGTTCGATCTGCGTCCCCATCCCACTACACGCGCGCAAACACGAACCCCTGCTTGCGCGAGGTTCTGCCTCGTGTATCAAAACCAACAGATTCGTCCCGCTCCGACCCACGCACCGCCATCAAAAACCTCCAGTGTATACACGCCGGCAGGCAGCCCATTGCGTCGTATCGTCACACTTTCTCCCTGAAATTTTTGCGGCACCAGCACCCTGCCGTAAACGTCGGACACTCGGACACTTCCGTTTTTGAAAAAATGACCGGGCATGGAAACCCGTGTCCAGTCACTTGCAGGATTCGGGAAAACCGACAACAAAGATGACTCGCTGGTTTCCAGTACCGCATCCACCATGTTATAGGCCAAAAAACCCGTATCCACGGTGTGAAATACAGTATTGGTAATAATTGGATCGTTGAAATCGAAATAAATGCCCGCTCTGTTTTCCATCAAGGTGCCCAGCGGCGTACTATCTGCGGGCGTTATTTTGAACGCCACAAAACCGTGCGAAGCCACTTCATTCACATTGGAATCGGGCAGCAGGATATTGTTAAAAACAAAAGTCAGGATACCTGGGCCGCTGATGTCCCATTCGTAAGCATGAGAGGACGCGCCCGATCGGAAGGTCGCCACGTCGAGCCAATCCGGCAAAGTATCGCGAATAACCACGGTAAATGCGGTGTCATTTCCCGTATTCTGAAAACGGATTTTGTAATCCAGTTCCGTGCCCGGCCAAATGTAATGGGCTTCTTTCAGTCCCTCCGGCGTGGCAGATTTGTCGTTGGGATCGAACGAACCTTTGATGACCGCGCAGGTTTGTGTGTAAAACGGCGATGGGTTGTCAAAAGGATATTGCGCGACAAAGGAACTGAAAGGCTGGCCGTTGCAGGCCTCCACGGCGGCGCTGACCAATCCGGGATACGGGTGGCCGGGTTCCTGCGGCAGTTGAATGCGCTGGTAGCTGCTGCTCACCGGGAAAGCGATGGTTACGGAGTCGCCCGCAGGAATTTGTACCGGGGCGATGCGCATAATAACCTCGTCTTCGATGATGACGTAATCCAGCGCCTGGATCATATCGCCGAAGCCCTTGTTTTGGAGCAAAAAATAGACGGTATCGCTGGTGCATTCCGCCGAAGCATGGAGGTCGGCGCCCGACCAGCCCGGACTGCCCTGGCAAAGGGTATCGGGCGAAATATGGGCTTGAACGCATGCGGAGGCGCCCAGTGGCGCATCGCAAGCAGGTAGCACATCCAGGGTAAAATTACCACAAACGCCTTCCGCTACGTCGCCGAGCGCAACGCGGATTTTCCCCGGAGACAAAACATCGTAAGGCAGGCTGAGGGCCTGTACTTCCAGTTCCGGGGGAATATCCAGATCAACGAACGCCTGGCTTGCCGCCGCCGTCCCGAAATTGCAATACCGCAGCTGGTACCGGGCTGAAAAACAACGCCTCAAAAAAGGAACATCGAGTTCTATGTTCATCAACGGGCAATCGGAGAGGCTTTCACCTGCAAAATCGATCGTGTCGGCGCTTGCCTGGCCCAGGTTAAGCATTTGTGCACCATCACAATCGCCCCAGACCGAAGCGGGCGGTAATAATTGCACCATGTACGCGCCGCTGTCCAGGTTCAGTTCATACTGCCCGTCCGGGTTGGTAATCGAATACGATTTTTCGCCCGATGGGCTGATGGCGCGTGCGATCCACCGGGGCAGCGGCGGCTCGGGCGCAGTGGGCAAACAGTCGCTGTTCGTATCGCGGCGCAATTGGCCGCGAAGCCAGCTGGGTGACCATTTGAACGAGAAAAAATCATACGTACTGTGAAACCACATCTGCCCGTCCGGCCCGGCTGCTATGGCGGTTATGGCGTAGGAACTGATATTGCTGTTGTAATGGAAAAAACTGCGCCAGTTGCTGCCGTTAAAAACCTGTAGTGCCCGTTGGCTTGTGCCATTGTCCGCAAAACTGAGCCAGAGATCGCCCCCGGCGTCTACCTTCATCCGGTGGAGGCCGTAATTGCTGTACAGACCGGAATTTTCACTGGAAAAAACGGTCCATTGCGCGCCATCGTAACGCAACAGACCGAGGTTTTGGATAAAGGTCCAGACATGGCCTTTGCCATCTGTTTCGAGATGAAAAATCGGGCTGCTTATTTCAGTAAATGGATACCCGGTTGTTGTGGAATCAAAAACCGTGAATGTGCCGTTTTTATACCGGTAAATACGGTCGAATGCCGGCAGCCAGACGGCAGTATCGGGCGTGATCGCCAGCCCGGAAGTTGTTGTGGGCAGGGGAATATCCTGCCAGTTGCCGCCGGGAGCGCGCACAGCGAAGGAGCCTTCAAGCGTCTGTCCATTGCTGGTAACTAACACTGCCCACACGCTGTTATCGGGCGCGACCTCCACGTTCACTACGGCCGATGCAGGGTAGTTTATCGGTAATGCGACATCCCAGTCCTGTCCGTCAAAGGCCCAAAGTCCTGTTTCCGTGGCGGCATATACCGTGCTGTCGTACGGCGAAACGGTCATATCGTGTACGGTCCCGTTAGCGCCGAGCGCCTGGTGTCGATATTGATCCGTCGCAGGGTCGTAACTGCCTATAAAACGAGGGCCGCCAAAGTAGATTTTTCCGTCCAGCCCGACCGCCCCGGCATAACCCATTTCCGAAAAACTGTTGTCGTACACCTGCCAGCCCGTATCGTCGGCATATCGGTACAAAGGGTCGGCATTGATGCGGCTGGCGACCCACATGGAGCCATCGGGATCGGGCGTCATGCGCGATTCCGAGTAGGCAAACAGGGGGAAAGGACTGTTGGTATGGCCGCCCAGTTCAGTCCAGGTATCGCCGTCGCGGCGGATAAAATTGAAGTCGAAGCCGGCGATTCCAAGCCAGATACGGCCCTGGGCGTCTATGGCAATGGACTCGGCATAAAATACGGGCGGATTGCCGGTCTGGGCGTATTCGGGGATGGCCACGACCAATTCGGGTTGGTCGAGATCGCCCTGCGGAAACTTCCAGATTTCCGGAATATTGAAATTTTGCTGGTAAAAAATGGCAAACAGGTCGCCATTGGTGTCCCAGGTAAAATCAAAACAAAACCGTTTGTTGGGCAGAGAGGCTTCCGAAGTGGTCCAGTTGACGCCATTGTACCGTGCCATCAGGCCCCCACCGTTGATCCATAAATCGCCGTTGGGCCCCTGTTTCAAACGATTGGCTAAGAAGGGAAAGGGAATTTGTTCCCAGGCAGTACCGTTTTGCCGGTACATAAACGGTCCGCCGCCACCCAGCACAATCCTGTTTTGGTCATCCACCACCATATCGAAAAACGAAAGTGGACCGATCACCGGCGTAAACGGATCGGTGATGGTTTCCCAGTCCGTGCCGTTGAAACGCCGGATACCCCAGAAATCGGAATAGGTCAGCAAGCGCCCTTCGTTGTCTTTGATAATGGCGCTTGGGGTGCTCACCAGAGCGGGAAACTCCTCCCGGGTCCAGCGTTGCAGCAGGGTTCCGTTGCGCAGCATTTTGACTACGCCGTTGCCCGTACCCAGCCAGACGCTGTCCGCATCCAGGAAATAGCCTTTCGTATGAACCTGCTGTTGCGCAAAACGAAATTGAGCCTGTGCCGACAGCGTAGTCAGCATGGCGATAAAAAATAATATGACCCGCAATATGGAATTGCCTCTAAACACTTTTACATGGATTGTAGCTCCAAGGTAAGGTGTACACGGCGGCACATTCGAAAACAAATATTTAGATTTGCAAATAATTTCATTACTCAATAATATTTTAAAAAATTGATTATCAATATTTTAAAAACAAAAAAACTATATTATTGCAAATAAATAATTACAGATTTAAAAATAAAAAACCGAGGCAATGCAGGTATTTGATGTCATAAAAACACTGGAACCAGGAGAAATCAGGGATATCCGGATCATTTTGCGTTCCGACTGGTTCAATTACCGGGAAGACGTTCGGCAGTTGTTCGAGATCCTTGTGCGTTCGGTCGCTTCCAGACAAGGAGAAATGCCTGAAAAGACGGCAATTTTTAAAAAAATATACCCGGAAAAAGTATTCGACGACCGTTTGTTGCGGCTATTGGGAAGTTGGCTGACCGATGCGATCGAGGATTATATACGCTGGAAATCCATTGCCGGAAATCCTGTAGGCGGCAACATGGCACTGGTATCCGCTTACCGCAAAAAGAATTTGCCCGGCCTGTTTCAAAAAAATATCCGACTCGCGCAGGAGCGCCTGGAGCAGCAGCCCATCCGCAATGCAGACTATTTGCGGCAGAAACACGATGTACTGGCAGAAAACTTCCGTTTTGAGGCGGCCACCAAACGCACGGAAGCGCTCAACGTGCAGGGCATGTCCGATGCGCTGGATGTATGGTTTTTTGCACAGAAACTACGTCAAATCTGTACGGCTTTGTCGCATCAGAACGTATTCAAAACGGAATACAAGTTTTCATTGCTTGAAGTGATTCTGGAACAAATTGTGCGCGATAATTTGCTCCAATACCCTGCAATCGATTTGTACTACCATTGTCACATCGTATTGACTCAGCCAAACAACGAAGCGGGTTTTGCCAGATTTCTGGAAAAAATCGTGCAGCATGGCGCTTGCTTTCCCGAAGAAGAACTGCGCGACCTGTATGTGCTGGGCTTGAATTTCTGTACCCGACGGATCAATGAAGGTTCGCAGCCGCATGTGCGGGCCGGTTTTGAATTGTACCGGGCTGGTTTTGAAAAAAAGGTATTTGTGGTGGATGGCGTTTTGTCGCGGTTCACCTACCGCAATGCCACAGCGCTGGGTTTGCTGTTGGGGGAACTCGCCTGGGTACGCGCCTTTTTGGATGAATTTCGCGCATATATCGAGCCGAAATACCGGGACAGCAACTACCATTTCAACCTGGCGCGCTGGGAATATGAAATGAAAAATTACGATGCCGCGCTGCTGTTGCTACAACATTCGGAGTCGGAAGACCTGCTGGCCGCGCTGGCCGCTAAAACGCTGATCGCCAAAATCCTGTTCGATATCGGCGCTTTCGACGCGCTACATTCCCACCTCGATGCCATGCAGATTTTCCTGAAACGGCA
>JALHMA010000222.1:6701-9462 GCA_022844265.1 Saprospiraceae bacterium
TGTGGTAATGAAGCATTTGTAACAAAATCTGGTGTCTCTGATGGGAAGGCCTTTGCTTTATCTGTCAAGGTCAAATTCATTCATCATTTATCATTTATCATTCCTTACCAATCTTCTCCGCTTCCATTTTCAAGTCCGCAGCAAAACGATCGAATGAAGCATCGAAGGGCGGTATGTATTTCGCGTACATCGGAAACATCAGACCGCCGATTTTTTCCACCATGGAAAACGCTACGGTTCCGTCGCCGTTCGGGGTCAGGGTGTATGTGCGGTTACCTTTGCTATCGCCCCAGACCAGGCTTTTTTCGGGTTCAAATGTTTTTACTTTCAGTTTAAACGTGCGTTTCGGATCGAGTGTCGATTTTAAGCGAATTTTTTCACCCGGCGCAATATCGCCTTCTATAGAAACGACTGTGGAGTTCCAGCGTTTGTAGTCGGCGGCATTGGTCAGCAGCGCCCAGACAACGGCAGGATCGGCTTTGATGACGGTGCTGACGGACGTTGTTCGGCTGAATGTTTTGCGAATAGTGGTAGCCGGGGTGTTTTGTGCGGAAACAAATGTAGGAATTGTCATGACGAAGAACATTAAAAGTTTTTTCATGGTTGTGAAATGTTTTATGCTTCGACGGTTGAGCGGAGGGAAATGATAGGGGGAATCCGTTTTTTTTTACAAATACCCCTCCATCACCTTCCGGTTATGCTCCAGATGGTGCAACTGCAATTCCGCAGCGCCCGACTCAAACGGGTCGATGCCCCGTAACACCTGCATACGCAGGTCAAACAGGTGCTCCTTGTCTCCACTTTCAGCCGCGCGGGCCATATCTATTTTTGCCAGTTCCTCCTGGGCGTTTTGTTTGGGGTTGAAAATGCCGTTCAGTTCGGTGCACTGGTGGCAAACGCCTTCCTTGTTGATGAGTGCGCAGCGGCGGTCGAACACCTCGATCATTTTGCTGCGTGCCGTGTGGAGATAGTACTTGGTCATGGCTTCGGACAGGGACATGATCTCGGCGATTTCCCTGACTCTGAATTCGTATACCTCCTTGAGCAACAGCGCGATCTGTTGTTCGAGCGGAAGCGATTTGGCAATGCAGGTAAAACAAAACGCGATGTGCTCCTGTATCTCGAAATGCCCCTGTGGAGCATTCATGCGAATATTCATGGCCTCTTCAAAAAAAGCGCGATTGCCCAGTGCGGCCTGTTTGCAAATGTCGGTACAGTCTTCTGTCCAGCGTTTTTTGAGGCGCAGATGATCTTTGGCGAGGTTGGAGGCGATGGCGAACAACCATGTTTTCAGGGTAGAATTGCCCTGAAAGGAGGCCAGGTTCTGGCTGGCTTTAAACCAGGTCTCCTGTACAATATCCTCGGTATCCGCAACGCTGGCGGTGATGCGCAAGATGTAGGAGCGCAGTTGGGGCCGGATGGTCTCGAATTCAGTAGTGAAGGTTTCCTGCATTTTAAAGCACTTTGTCTTGACGTATTATTTTAATATCTGCCTGGCAAAGAAAAAAAAATACAGCCTTTTGGCAACGTTAAATTTTCAGGTATACGCAAGACAATTTTCCAGCATAACTTTGGAGCAGTAAAAAACCAACTTTTCACTTATCATCACATCATTCCGCCATGTATCAATGAGATTAAAAGTTGATTGTTTACTCGAATATAACGCGCGTTTTGAAACCCCGTTCATTTTACTTTTACGGCTTCACGGAGGATTGTCGCAGACTGTCGTTTTCGAATCATTGGAAATGACTCCGCAGGTACCGATGACAGAGTATGTGGATCACTATGGCAATTATTGTCACCGGTTCATTGCGCCGGAAGGAAAATTTTCGATCAGTACCAGCGCGTTGGTGGAAACCGAAGCATTTGCGGAGACGGATACCAACGCAAATTTCACCCTGATCCAGCATTTGCCAGACGATACGCTGATTTACCTGTTGCCCAGCCGCTTTTGCGAATCCGACAAATTGAACTGGAAAGCCTTTGAAATTGTACAAGACTATATGAATGGCTACCAGATGGTGGAGGCTATCCGGCAATGGGTGTATGCGCATATCAAATACGAATACAACCACAGCACGTCCTCCACTTCGGCATTGGACACTTTGAGCGCCCAACACGGCGTTTGCCGCGACATGTCGCACCTGGCTATCGCGCTCTGCCGCAGTATCAATATTCCCGCGCGCTTTGTGACGGGTTATCTGTATCAACTGAAACCTATGGATATGCACGCCTGGTTTGAGGCTTATCTGAACGACAGGTGGTACGCCTTCGACGCCACCCAGCCATTTGTAACAGGTGGCAGGGTCATTTTAGCGTATGGCAGGGACGCAGCGGATGTCGCCACGGCCACTTATTTTGGCGATATACAGTTGGAAAATATGAATGTGGTAGTGGAAGTTTATGAAAACTGAGGTTTGATAGTTTGAAAGGTTTGATGGTTTGAGGTGGTAACTTAAGCCAAGTGCTACCACCTCAAACCATCAAACCTTTCCAACCATCAACCCTCCTGGCGTCCAGTTCAATATCCATGCAAATTAAATCCCTCCGTTTCCACCATATTCACCCATTTCCCCATTTTTTTCTGGATGACTTTGAAATGTTGCTCGTCTTCCGAAGTTACAAAGGACATCGCGGTACCGGCTGCACCCGCCCGGCCCGTTCTGCCCGTCCGGTGGATAAAATCCTTGGGTGAGCGCGGCAGTTCGTAGTTAATCACCACCGGCAAATCTGGAATGTCGATGCCCCGCGAAGCCAGGTC
>JALHMA010000223.1 GCA_022844265.1 Saprospiraceae bacterium
ATTTGGGCTGGCTGGAATTACTTCCAAAATTTAGTAGATGGTTTCAATATGTCAATGAACTATGCTTTTTTCAAAAAAACCTGACTTGTGGGTTAACCTCACCTCCAACGGAGAGGGGGAGCGAGTACCCTTGGCATTCCCGAATAAGAATGCTAAAAGTGAAGTCAGGGGTTGTGTCAAAAGTCTTTGGAAAAGGAATTCGTTATTTCGCACCAAATTATTGTCGCCAAACGCAATGTTAAAATTTGACAACTTTTAAAAAGTTGTCAAATTTAGCACCCGCCCCAAACATTATTTGGCACTCTTTGGCTAAGATTTCAAACGCCAGACTTTTGACACCCCCCCGGGGGGATTGAGGCCACAAAAGTCGCACATAAAAAAAAGCAAAACCCTCCTGACGGCGGGTTTTGCTTTTCATTATGTATTATCGTCTGAAAAAGAGGCTGTTCAAAATCTGAAAACATGCATTTAACGCGATGCCCTCAACAATCTCAACACTCAACCTCTCAACATTTACGCTTCTTCGGCGACTACTTCAAAAGTCACGTCCTGTTCCACTTCCGGGTGGAATTTCACGGTAGCCGTGTAGGAACCCAGTTCTTTCACCTCTTCCGGCATTTCGATGATGCGTTTGTCGGCATCGATACCCATACCTTTCAGCGCGATGGAGATGTTTTGAGCAGAAACGGAACCAAACAGGCGGCCACTTTCACCTGCTTTTGCAGGAATGGACAGTTTGATACCGGCTAATTTAGCGGCTACTTCTTTGAAAGCAGCGATAACAGCGCCTTCTTTTTTAGCGGATTGTTTTTTCAAACCTTCCAGGCGGGCCAGATTGGGCTTGTTTGCCACAATAGCCAGACCGTTGGGGAGCAGGTAGTTGCGTCCGTAGCCGTCTTTTACTTTGACGACATCGTGCTTGGCGCCTACCTTATCGATATGATCGAGCAGAATGATATTCATTGCTGTTGAATTGTAATATGTGTTAGTGTGCAATTCGGTATGCCGGCGGCGTTC
This sequence comes from Saprospiraceae bacterium, assembly GCA_022844265.1. Classification (GTDB taxonomy): domain Bacteria; phylum Bacteroidota; class Bacteroidia; order Chitinophagales; family Saprospiraceae; genus M3007. The sequence goes on from JALHMA010000223.1 coordinate 1,018, forward strand.
CGAACCAATTTATTTCATCAAGTCGGCCACGAATGGCAACATACCCAATACACGGGCGCGTTTGACGGCAGTAGCCACACGGCGCTGGTATTTCAGGCTGTTGCCTGTGATCCGGCGCGGCAGCAATTTGCCTTGCTCATTGATGAATTGAAGCAAAAAATCGGCATCTTTATAGTCGATGTATTTGATACCGAATTTGCGGAAACGGCAGTATTTTTTGCGGCGCAGTCCAATTTTAGGATTGCTGAGAAATTTTACATCTTCTCTGGTAGCAGCCATATTGTATTGAAAATTAAGGCGTTAGACAAATGGTTGGAAATTAGGCATCCAGGTCCACCACTTCTGGTGCGGATACATCTTCGTTTGCAGCGGCAGCAGCGGCAGCAGCGGCTTCCGCCTCTCTGCGCTTTTTGGAGCCGATAAGGCCGTTGCGCTTGTCGTCGTTGTATTTGATGCCGTATTTATCGAGTTTTACCGTCAGGAAACGAAGCAGACGCTCGTTCCGTTTCAGGCTCAACTCGAATTTTCCCAACCAATCGGCTACTTCGCAGCCAAATTCGATGCAAAAATAAACGCCCGAAGAGCGTCTGTTGATTTGATAGGCCAGCTGGCGCAGGCCCATTTCATCCACCGCAACGATTGTTGCTCCGTAACCCTCAAGGTCCTTCCGGATGATTTCCGCTGTCGACTTTACTTCATCGCCCGACAGCACCGGATCCACGATGAAATTGACTTCGTAATGTCTCATTATCAGTCAGTTGTGAAAAAATAATTTGTTGATTTTCAAAAATGGCTGCAAAAGTAAGAAGAATTACATGGCTGTGCAAGGAATCGGGTAATTTTCTTGGGCGTCATGGTAGCACGGCGCTTCAGGCCGTCGGGGCAAAGCCATTTATGGCCGAAAAAATGTGTGGGGTCGTAAGCCCCCTAGCAGGGCAAATGCATATTAATATCTGTCCGCACCGTGTGTGAATTACACGAAGTTTAGGGAAACGCCGTACCTTTGCGCCCGACGCTTTGCAATAGTTTGTACAATTTTTGGATGACTACTAGCAAAACAAACTCATAAGCATAAGTATTTCGTCGATATTAGTTTAGATTAGATTGATTGTAAATGCTTGATTATCAGCACTAATAACCAATAACTAATAACGGATAACTACTTACTAACTCATTCGTATATACCATGGTTGGGAATCTTACCCAGAACGGCGCTAAACTGAAGCGCATATTTATCGAACCTACTTTGCCAGACGGGCTCCGGCCACTCGCCGAACTGTCGCAAAACCTTTGGTGGTCCTGGCAGCACGATGCGATCGACCTGTTTAAAAGTATCGATGCAAAACAATTTGAGCTGCTCAATTTCAACCCGGTAGCGCTGCTCGACGAACTGAGCATCGAAAAAGCCCGGGAATTGCTCGCCAATGCGGACTTCATGTCCAGAATGAAACGCATCCACAAAGAATTTCGCGATTATATCGACAAAGCGCCGGCTAAATCTGCCCCGCAAGTCGGTTATTTCTGTATGGAATACGGCCTGCACCAGAGCATGCGCCTGTACTCCGGCGGCCTGGGTGTGCTGGCAGGCGACTACCTGAAAGAGGTGAGCGACCGCAATTTCAACTTGTTTGCGGTCGGTCTGCTGTACCGCTACGGATATTTCCAGCAGGGCATTACGATGCACGGCGAACAAATCCACCATGTGGAACCTGCCAAATTTACGCAACTGCCCCTCCAGCCCGTGCGCGACGAACGCGGCGAATGGGTCAAAACTCATGTCAACCTGGCCGGCCGCACCGTTTGGGCCAAAGTCTGGCTGTTATCGGTAGGTCGCGTGTCGCTGTACCTGCTCGATACGGACATCGACGACAATACCTGGGAAGACCGCTCGATCACCCACCAGTTGTACGGCGGCGACTCCGAAAACCGGCTGCGGCAGGAAATTCTGCTCGGCGTCGGTGGTTTGCGCGTACTCAAATCCATGGGTTTAAGCCCGGATATTTACCACCTCAACGAGGGCCACGCCGCATTCCTGGGACTGGAACGTATCCGCAACTACATGAAAGACAAGGGATTGTCGTACCAGGAGTCCCTGGAAATTGTACGTTCTACGCAGTTGTTCACGACCCACACGCCCGTTCCTGCCGGCCACGATACGTTTTCGGAAAACCTGCTCCGCGACTACCTGTACGAGTACACCTACGCGCTCGACATTTCATGGCGCGACCTCGTGGCGCTGGGTCGCCTGGATCCCGACAGCAGCACCGAGCTCTTCAATGTGAGCCACTTAGCCATCCGTACTTCGCAGGAAATCAACGGTGTCAGCCGCCTGCACGGCGAAGTAAGCCAGAAAATGTTTGTGGAACTCAACCCGGACTACAGTTATGCCGAAAGTAATATCGGTTATGTGACCAATAGTGTGCATTTCCCTACCTGGGTGGCCCGCGAATGGCTCGAACTGTACCAGAAAGAACTGGGCAAAACGATCCTGACAGATCAGATCAACCACAAATTATGGGCGAAAATCCACCAGGTGCCGGCAGCCAAAATCATGGAGATTCGCCGCACCCTTAAAAAACGCCTGTTCAACTGGGTGCGTCATTCTTTGCAGGAAGACCTCACCCGCCGGGGCGAAAACCCGCGCAGTACGTTTGAAATTATCAATTCGCTCCGGGAAGATGCCCTGGTCATCGGTTTTGCCCGGCGATTTGCCACATACAAACGCGCAACTTTATTGTTTTCCAATGAAAAACGCCTGGCGGAAATTGTGAACAGTACAGACAAGCCTGTGATCTTCATTTTCGCGGGAAAAGCGCACCCGGCAGACAAAGCGGGCCAGGAGTTTATCCGCCTGATTTACAATACCACCAAAAACCCGCAGTTCCGCGGAAAAGTGTTGTTTCTGGAAAATTACAGCATGGAAATGGCCAAATTCCTGGTGCAGGGCGTCGACATCTGGCTGAACAACCCCACGCGTCCGAAGGAAGCATCGGGCACCAGCGGCATGAAAGCCGTGATGAACGGGGTGATGAATTTTTCCGTACTAGACGGCTGGTGGTGCGAGGGCTTCAAACCCGGCGCAGGCTGGGCTTTGCCGGAAAAAGAAACGTTTCAGGATATGGGCCTGCAAAACGAACTGGACGCTGAAACTATTTACAATATCCTGGAAAACGATATTATCCCGACTTTTTACGATCAGGACGCCAACGGCATTTCAGAGCGCTGGGTAAGCCATATCAAAAATACCATCGCCCTCATCGCGCCTGAATTTGTGATGGGCCGTATGCTCGACGACTATGAGTCGCGTTTCTACTCCAAATTGTGGGCGCGCAGCAAAAAAATAAAACAAAACAATTACAGCGCTGCCAAAGAACTCACGGAGTGGAAAAACCGGATTCGCCGCGCCTGGGATGCGGTCGAATTGGTCGAACTGGACGCCCCGGATACGTTCAACCGCTCCTTACCTTTGGGAGAACATTTCAAAGCATCCGTCACGCTGCAGCTACAGACCCTGACTGCCGGCGACCTCGGCCTGGAAGTGGTGTTTTATAAGCGCCATTCCGAAACGGAACTCGAACTGATTGCCACGTATCCGCTGGAAGTCAGCTCGCAAACCGATGCGCAGGTCACCTTTACCTGTGATGTAGTACCTCCCGCAGCCGGCGTGTTTGAATACGGGTTCAGGCTGTATCCGAAACACGAACTGCTGGTGCACCGGCAGGATTTTGGATTGGTGCGGTGGCTGTAAGCGTGAGTCGTGAGTAGTGAGTAGTGAGTAGTGAGTAGTGAGTATACAATCACTCACACTGACGTGGTGCCGGTCACTGTGAGTGATTGTATACTCACGACTCACGACTCACGACTCACTACTCACTACTCACGTTTCGCCATTCCCTTCATCGTTTTGATCGGAATAGCGACACATTTTTTTTCCATATAGCCCATCATTTCCAGCACGAGGGATTGTGCCTGGGGGTCGAGTTTGGCAAATTGTTTGCTGTACACCTGGTAAATGGCTTTTTCCTTGACGGCGCGCACTTCATCCGGAATATGCGACAAAGCGCGCTCCACCTGGCGTTCGTGCCATTGACCGCGGAAGGTATTGAGCCGTTCGGTGATGATGGCTTCCGCTTTTTGGCGTTCTTTTTCCCGGTGGGCGAGGTTTTCGCCGGCAATCGTTTTGAGGCCTTCTATTTCGATAAATTGAACCGGAAAATCGCTTACAATCCTTTTGTCCACATTATTGGGAACGGAGAGGTCGACCACCACTTTTTTGGAGGTACTGCCCTGGAGTAGATGCTGATACATGTCCGTAGTAACCACTGCTTGCGTGGCGCCCGTACAAACCACCAGGCAATCAAAACCCTCCGAATAATGCTGCAATGCATCGAGGGGCATTGCCCGGCCTTGCAATGCGGCGGCCAGCGTTTGGGCGTTTTTGAGGGTGCGATTGAAAACGGTAATGTTTTTATACCCGCTTTTGGCTAAAAACTTGGCAAATAAGGTATTTGTCTGGCCCGCGCCGACGAGTAAAATGCGGCTGTTTCGATCAGCCGCAGTATTTTGCATAGCGGCGAATGCCAGGGCCACCACAGAAACGGCTTTCTGACCGATAGCCGTCCTGCTGTAAATTTCTTTGGCAGTTTCGATGGTAAAACGCATCAGCAGGCGCAGGTGATCGCCGGTAAGTCCGGCTTCGTGGTTGCGGTCGTAAGCCTCCCGAAGCTGCCGGATGATCTCGCGTTCGCCGATCACCAGGCTATCCATAGAGGCTGCTACTTCCAGCCAGTGGCGCACGGCATCAGCTCCGTGTAACAGGCGCATTTGACCGCCGATTGTTTCTATTTCACCTGCTGATAAATCCGGACGAATGTTGCTAACAAGTTCATAAGCAATGTTTTCTGCAACATCTTGCCGGCTGTAAAAAAGAAAAACAACCCGGTTGCAGGTAGCCAGATACAACATTTCCTCCCAATCGAAACGATCTTTCAAGCCGTTCAAAAGCGGGGAGGCGCCGTCTTCCACAACCAGTTTCCCAATGGTTTCCAGCGTTGCGTTCCGATGGGTAAGCGTAAGAATATGATAGCCGTCGAGCATGGCGTAAATGTTCTATTAAGAGGGTGTCCTTTTAAAATTAGACGGGTGCAAAAGTAATTCGGTGTCAAGGAGGCACTGTCACACCATTGTCAACCCACCAAACGTACAAAAATTTGGAAGCTGTCTAAACAAAGCCGCTACCTTTGCAGGATGATGACGGACAAACTTCGCGCCTATTTTGCCTTGCACTTTTGTGTACTGATCTGGGGGTTCACGGCGATTCTGGGTAAACTGATTACTTTACAGGCGCTGCCATTGGTGTGGTGGCGGGTATTATTGTGCTGCGCAGCATTGGTTTTGTTTATGCCCCGGGCACAAATCAGAGGCGTTTCCAAACGCCAGTTCCTGCGCCTTTTCGGTGTGGGTATTCTAGTGGGTATCCATTGGTTGTGTTTTTATGGAGCCATCAAAATTGCCAATGCTTCTATTGGAGTAGCCTCTATGGCGACCACCGCTTTTTTTGCCGCTCTTGCCGAACCGATCTTCATGAAGCAAAAAATAAAATGGTACGAACTCGGACTGGGCATACTGATCCTGCCGGGTATGCTGCTGATAGCGGGGTCTATCGACTGGACCATGCGCGCCGGACTGGCACTGGGTATTCTGGGTGCGCTGCTCGCTGCGGTTTTTACGGCATTGAACAAACGAATTCTGGAAAACGACCCTTCACCACCCCTTACCATGAGTCTGGTGGAACTTTCCGGCGGACTGGCCGTCACCTCCGTCGTCATGCTCCCCATGCTGTTGTACAACCCGGAAATGCCCGTTCTGTTGCAGGGTTGGGACTGGTTGTGGATATTGGTGCTGGCTTTGGTGTGTACCCTGCTACCTTATTACCTGACTTTGCAGGCCATGCGGCACCTGACGGCATTCGCTACCAACCTGACCATCAACCTTGAACCGATTTACGGTGTTCTATTGGCAGCAGTGCTATTCCGCGAGGATAAAGACCTGGGACCGCACTTTTACATCGGCATGGCCATTATCCTGCTGGCAGTATTCGGACATCCGTTTTTGAAAAAAATATTTGAAAAAAAAGCGCCGGCTACTGTGCCGGTTTCCTGAATTATGTTGCTCAAATGGCTTTTCACACTCCTGGCTATTATATGGCTGTATCAGGCTTTACGCCCTATGCTGGCGTCCATCTTTTCCGTGACGCCTCCTCCACAACGCCCGTATTATCCGCCACCACCGCCTACTGTAAAGGAAAAAAAATCTGATGATACAGAGGGCGATTACATTGATTATGAGGAAATTAAGTAATGTCGTTATTCGTTATTGGTTATCCGTTATTCGTGGTGGTAGTGGGCCATCCGTACTAATGCTGGGTCACACAATTAAGAATGCCCGACATTAATACAGATGGCCCACTACCACCACTAATAACGAATAACCAATAACCAATAACAAAAAAATGATGAAAAAACTACACGACGACCCTTCCCTGGTCATTTACAATAAAGCGCCGGGCATGCCGGTACAAGCCGACAAAACCGGCGATGTTTCCCTGCTGGAATTGGCCGAAAAATACGCCAAACGCACGCTGCACCTGGTGCACCGCATGGACAGGCCGGTAAGCGGCGCGATCCTGCTGGCTAAAACAAAAGCAGTGATGACCGCCCTGACCGAACAGTTCCGGAACCGGCACATCGACAAGGAATACCTGGCCATCGTGCAGGTGATGCCACCGCAACCCGAGGGAACGCTGGTGCATTACCTGAAAAAAAACGAAGCCAAAAATATCTCCGTGGCTTTCCCCGAAGAGCAGCCCGGCAGCGAACGCGCCGAATTGCACTACCGCGTACTGGGCAGCAGCGAGCGCTTTCATCTGCTTCATATCCAATTACTTACAGGCCGGCACCACCAGATCCGCGCCCAACTCGCAGCCATCGGTTGCCCCATTCGCGGCGATGTGAAATACGGTTTCAAACGCTCCAATAAAGACCGCTCCATCGGGCTGCACTCCTGGAAATTATCCTTCGAACACCCACACAGCGGAGAAACCCTGTCGGTGGTGGCGCCCTTACCGGAGGAGGTGGTGTGGAAAGCGTTTCAGGGAATCCTGGAAGTAGTGTAAATCAGCACAATTCTCCCTTCATCCTTCAAAATCCGCCCTTCGTCGCCCAAATTAAAAATTTAAGGGGAAAACTCTTGACAAACCCATTCGAATGCGATTATATTTGCTATCAAAATAGTATCAAATCAAAATCAATTCGAAATACAATGGAAAAAATAGTTAAACCAACTTCCGGCTGGGCCATGTTAGTGTTATGCTTTTTAATACTAGGCGTTGGTATCGCCTTACTGGCACTTAAACTCATTCCGCTTGGCATCGCACTGATCACAATCGACCTGCTGTTCATCGCCCCCGGATTTATCGCCATAGAACCCAATAACAGCCGGGTGCTGAACCTTTTCGGAACCTACATCGGCACCATCCGGGAAAGCGGATTTTTCTACACCAACCCGTTTTATACCAAGAAAAAAGTGTCGATGCGGGCCGTTACCCTCGACGTTCCTACGCTCAAGGTCAATGACAAACAAGGCAACCCCATTATGATCGGCGCAGTAGTGATGTACCGTGTAAAAGATACTTTTCAGGCGACGTTCGATGTAGAGAACTACCCGGAATTTGTCAAAATACAAAGCGAAGCGGCCATCCGAAAACTGGCAGGTATGTACAATTACGACAACCTCGACGACGAGCACCACGATGCGCCTTCTTTGCGCACTTCGTCCGACGAAGTGAACCACCAGTTGGCCCATGAAATTATGGAGCGCCTTCAGATTGCGGGCATCCAGGTCATTGAAGCGCGAATCAACAACCTCGCTTACTCCACAGAGATCGCGGGCGCTATGTTGCAGCGCCAGCAGGCTACGGCTATCGTGGCCGCCCGCTCCAAAATCGTGGAAGGCGCCGTCGGTATGGTGGAAATGGCGCTGGAACAGCTCTCCCGCAAAAACATCGTCGACCTGGACGAAGAAAAAAAGGCGGCAATGGTCAGCAATTTGCTGGTGGTACTTTGCGGCGATCGCAATGCCCAGCCGATCGTCAATACGGGAACCCTTCACAATTAATTAGAGGTGAGAGGTGAGAAGTGAGAGGGTGAGAGAAGTGAGAGGGTGAGAGACGTCCCCTTTGGCTGCCGTTATGGTTTTTGACCTGAGAGTTTCAGGCCTGTAATCGTGAGTGGTGAGTAGTGAGTGGTGAGTAGTGAGTGGCATCCAGTTAGATAAATATTGGGAACACGCTTTATATCGAGTGTATTCTTCTAACTCGATGCCACTC
>JALHMA010000224.1:0-2902 GCA_022844265.1 Saprospiraceae bacterium
ATAAACTCCTTTAATTGTAAAGGAAGCATACACGCTATAATCAATAATTGAAAGCCCAGGCCGTACACGGAAATCATGGTCATAAACCACTTCGGGAAGACTTGTACGCTGGATGCGTTTTTGTCTAACCAGTAAATTGTTTTATCAAAAACAGTATAGATTATTTTATAAACCCGGAATATGGCATTTACTTTTTTTTGGGTTTCCCCGGCCAATGCTTTGGGTGGCGTATCTTCAAATATTTTGCTGGTTGCATCGCCGCCAATAGAATTATTTCTTAAAATTACATAGTAGAAATTATACAAAGTCCCCTGAAGCTGTATGCCCAAAAACGCAAGAAAAAAAAGCCAGACAGAACTTTCAGTGATAAACCATACAGACATTAATAAAAGGAAATTCAGGATCAGGTCAAAGACACTGTCCAGATATCTTCCGAAATAAGAAGGTGTATTTTTAATACGCGATAATTCTCCGTCCGCCGCATCCAGAATTGATTTGAGGATAATAAAAAAACCGGCAGTTAAAAAGTGTTCATGCAGAATACAATAGACTGCAATTAAACCGGCAACGCCGAATAGCAGTGTTACATGAACCGGGGTGAAACGCGTGTTTTTTAACTGGAACGCGAAACGTTTCCCGAGCGGCCGTCCATAATCGGATAAGTCAAGAAATTTATATGGTGCAGTAAGTTTTGACATAAATGAAATCAGGTGGGCCACTATCCGGCTAAAGAACAAAAGTAGCGCAAAGGTTTGTGAACTATGTGGTAAATCTATGTGCCTATGTGGTAAAAAAGCAGTTCTTTCGCCTTCATCTATGTTCAACCAAATCTATAATGAAGATTGTGTAGCCGGTATGGCGCGCCACCTCCCCGATCAATCGGTGGACCTGGTGATTACCGACCCGCCGTTCGGCATCGAATTTCAGGCGAAAAAAGCCAATTACAACCGGAAAGGCAGCCGCGTACTCGAAGGATACAATGAGGTCAAAGGCGTCGATTACCTCGACTTTACACGCAACTGGCTCGGACAGGTGAAACGGGTGCTGAAACCAACGGGCAGCATCTATATTTTTTCCGGCTGGAACTACCTGAAAGAACTCCTGATTACCCTCGATGAATTAGACATTCAACTCGTCAATCACCTGATCTGGAAATACCAGTTCGGGTTGGTGACTACCCGCAAATACGTCACCTCGCATTACCACGTCCTGTTTGCAAGCCTCGATGAAAAACAGCGCCGTTTTTATCCGTACGCCCGATACGAAAAAGACGCCAAACACCCCGAAGGCGGCAGCGCGCACTACAAAGACAAGGAAGACGTCTGGAATATTCCCCGCGAATACTGGACCGGCGACGTCAAAACACCCACCAAACTTCCCGCCGAACTCATTCGTAAAATACTGGCTTACAGCAGTTTGCCCGGCGATGTTGTGCTCGATCCTTTCCTGGGTTCGGGCCAGACCGCCGTGGTGAGCCGGATGGAAGGCAGGCAGTATGTGGGTTTTGAAATCGTGCCGGAATATTTCCAGTTTGCCCAAAAAAGGCTGGAAAGCGGGCAGTATCGCTTGAAATCGGAGGAATAAGTACCGGCTGCTTTAGCTGCCGGACGTCACGGACAGGCACAAACTGCACTCAAATTATAATCCTTTCACGCAAAACATTTTCATTTATGGAACTACAAATCATCCAAACCAAAATCTTCAGCATTCGCGGACAAATGGTTATGCTCGATTTTGATCTGGCAGAACTTTATGAGACGGAAACAAAGTATCTCAAAAGGTCAGTCAAAAGGAATATCGCAAGATTTCCGAGTGATTTTATGTTTGAACTGGAAAAAGAAGAATTAGAAAATTTGAGGTGCAATTTTGGCACCTCAAGTTGGGGCGGCACCCGGTACTCGCCGTTTGCGTTTACAGAACAGGGTGTTGCAATGCTTTCCAGTGTGCTGAAAAGCGAAAAGGCAATTCAGGTCAATGTTGCCATTATGCGGGCTTTTGTCGCCCTTCGCCGCTACGCTCTGACATTCGATGAATTAGCGGCCAAAATCATTTCCCACGATAAAGAACTGGCTGATATTAATGAGGTGCTGCGCTGGTTGGGTGAAGAAAATCAGGCCCGAGCCAACGAGATTTCAGCGCTTCAAAGTAAAGACGAACCACCTGCAGATTGGGGGAAACGCCCGAGCATAGGGTTTAAAAAATGAACGGGCTGTAGTGTATACTTTGTTAAGTTTATCACAAAATTTGACAGCCCCGGCAGCGAAGCATGAGGAGGTGTCCGTTCTTGGAGCGAACTAAATTTATCTTTCTTATGAAAATCAAACTTCTCTACACCATTTTCATTGCCATCGCAACCCTTTCCTTTTCATCACTTCAAGCCCAGTCTGCCGGTAAAAAACGCGAGGTAGGCATCCAGTTAGATGGCATTGACTTTGGTGGATTCAACAACTTCAGCGGGTTTTACAAAAAACAACTGAGTGAAAACAAGTACCGGCGTATCCGCTTTTTTTCAGGCAATTTGTTTACGAGTTTCGGAGAAGACGAAGATTTCCGGGTTAATTTCGCGGTGGGTGCTGCTATTGGCCGGGAAAAACGCAGAGCGCTCGATACGCGCCTGGAGTTTTTCAGTGGTCCCGAATTCTCATTCGGCTTGGGTTTCCAATCGATCGGTGACAATTCCTCTTTTAGTCTGTCTCCCAGTTTTGGCTATGTGCTCGGTCTGCAACACAGTTTTAACGAACGCTGGGCGATCAATATCGAAACAATCCCAAGCATTGGAGTAGGCGTGGTACTGCTTCCGGGCGATAACGATCTAGTGACGTTGAATGCCAGGGCCAGCAATTCGGTAGCGCTGGGTGTGGTGCGGAAGTTCTGAATGTACCGGCTGCTTTATCTGCCGGAT
>JALHMA010000224.1:3002-9395 GCA_022844265.1 Saprospiraceae bacterium
CCGGAGAAAGCCAAACGTGATGCCCGGCAGCTAAAGCAGCCGGTACAGCCGGTACAGTTCACCCGTGCAACCACTTCAGCGTATTCTTGTAAAAAATCCGTTCCAGCGTCTCCGCAGGCAAACCCATTTGTTCCATAAAACGCCCGATTTCCAGGTCTCCCAGCGGGAAAGGGTAATCCGTGCCGAGGCACACTTTTTCATCGCCGATCACATCCAGGATATAGCGCAACAACTGCGGATCGTGCGTGGCGGAATCCACCCAGAACCGGCCCAGATAATCGCGTGGAGGAACAGCATTGTCGATGGCCACCAGGTCGGGCCGACAGTCAAAGCCGTGTTGTACCCTTCCGATGGTCGGGATAAAAGAGCCGCCGGCATGGGCAAAACAAAAACGCAACTTCGGTAGTCGCTCCATCACGCCGCCAAAAATGAGGGAACACACGGCGCGACTGGTTTCGGCAGGCATACCGACCAGCCAGGGCAGCCAGTATTTTTTCATGTCCGCCTCGCCCATCATTTCCCAGGGATGCACGAGCACCGCCATGTCCAGGCGCTCACACGCTTCGAAAATCGGGAAAAACTGCGCTTCGCTCAGGTTCAGTTGATTGACGTTGGAACCGATCTGGATACCCGGAAAGCCCAGCGTTTTCAGCCGTTCCAATTCCTTGATAGCCAGGTCGGTATCCTGCATGGGCAGCGTGCCCAGCGCCAGGTAGTGTTCCGGGTAATCTTCCACTACGCCGGCCAGGTGATCGTTGAGAAACATGGATAATTCCAGGCAGTCAGCAGCTTTGGCCCAGTAGGAAAACATCACGGGAACGGTGCAAACCACCTGTACCGGCGTGTGGTAATGCATATATTCTGCAATGCGTATCTCCGGGTCCCAGCAATTGCGGGCAATTTCCCGGAAAAACACCCCGCCTTTCATCATGCTGGCGAAACCATGCCGGTGGTGTTCCAGGTGAATAAAATCCCCGTAACCGAATTTTTTGGCAAAATCCGGCAGTTTTTCGGGCAGGAGGTGGGTGTGCATATCAATTTTATGCCTCATCCCTTCACTACTTTTTTCACTTTCATCCCGGCAGGCGTTTGTACCTGCACCAGGTAAATACCGGCAGGCAAACCACTCAGGTCAAGGGGCAGCCGGAAATTGCCCGGCAACATGTCCGTGGGTGCTTGTGCGCTGCGCAACGGGCGACCCAGATAGTCCACGATGTGTATGCTCACCGTTTGTCCGACAGGCAAATCGAGCAGCAACCAGGAACGGTCGGTAGCAGGATTGGGCACCACAGACATTTCAAATGATGCCGGATCGGGCGTTGTGGTATTTACGACCACCTCGTACGGAGGCAGAAAAATTTCATCAACCCAGGCGCGGTCCAAACCCTGCGAACCCACCTCGTCTTTGACGTATACCCAACGAAGTTCGTGAATACCTTCTTCCAGCGGGAAACTCACTTCGCCCCAGGGCACATCGCCCGACCAGGCGCCCATTTCCACATCGTCGATGGAGAAAAGCAGGAAATCATAGTTGACTTCCGAACTGACCCGGCGGGCAAAAGAAACGACGCCTGCCTCGGAAATGTGCAGCGACATGTTCATTTCGGAAAACTGATTGTGGGTAATGGTGCCGGAGCGGGAGCAGTAATAACCGTTGTAGGCGTTGCCCGAAGCAATCACCCAGGGTTTGTTGCCTGCCATCAGCCAGGGATAACTCGAAAAATTATGGCTTTCAAATGTTTCGATAATCGGATTGATCAGCATAGGGCCCTGGTTGAGGCCGGCGTTGTAATTTCCAGCCGTCAGGGTGTAATAAAAGTTGGCAGGCACCACCTGTGGCGCGTCTTCTGACACGGTGACATTGAATTGAGCCGTTGTATTACCGGCAACATCCAGTGCACCCAGATTTACAGCCGGACTGATCGTGAGCCAGGGCGAATCGGTGCTGAGTTGGCCGGTTGCAGTGGGACTGCTGCTGTGTCCGTTGTTGCCGTTGGTGATGCTGATGGTAACGGTTTCGCCGCTTTGCAGGCGTTTGTCGCCATTTCCAAACTGCAAATCGTTGATCTGGAAATTTGTAGCAGTCAATTTCGGCGCTTGCAGAACGACCGGTAGGGTGGTGGTATAGGTCTGCTCGTCGTTGAACTGGATTTGCAACGTAAACAGCACGACATGGCCGTCCGCCACATCATCCAGCACCGTAAAGGCAAATGCGGCTACTTTTTCGAGGGCATCGCCGGCAGCCAGGTCGCCGAAGGTTTCCGAAGGGTCCGTGATAAATACGTTTTCATCCGTTGTGCTGAGCGTTGCAGCCGTGGCGTTGGCCGTTTCGAGGCCTACGTTGGAAAGCGTCACGTTAAAGGCCACCGATTCGTTGTAATCGGCTTTCTGGTTGTTGTTCCCCGCGCTGTCATTGAGCGTAACCAATTGATTGACAACAAATGCGCCCGCAGCAGGTGTCACCTGAATGACGCCCTGGTAGGGAATGTAATTGAATTGGCTGGCCGTTACGGTCAATGCGCCTACGTTGTTGAGGGCCGGGAAATTAAAAACCGCTACGCCGCCGGAAACGTTGGCCACAGCCAGGGTTTGACCCTGCCAGTACAAACTGACCAGGGCGCCTTCCACCGGGCAATCGACGCTCAGTGAGGTCGTGCCGATAAAGGTTCCCGCCGGGTGTGTAGCCGTCAGCAGCTGCGGTTGACGGCTGCGAATCACTGTCGACGGTTCGCCGAATGTGTTCCAGAAACCCGCCATCAATTCGCCGCCGGATGCATAGGCCTCGATCATTTTTACATTTCCATAAGCCAGCATACTGCCGACCGTTGGGGTAATATTGATGCCATCGGCGTCCATCAGGTATTGATTCATGCCGTCCTGGCCCTCCATGGGGGGCGACCAACTCTGAAAATCGCTGGAAAAATAGCCCGCAATGCCACCCCAGGCTACTCCGCTCGCCTGGTCACCGGCCCTTTGAAAGGCCTCGCCGAGGCAGTCGCCGCTGTCGTTATTGGTAAAATTGCCGGCGCAGCAGGCCACTGCAATACAAACAGGGTAACGGTGAATATTCCGCAGGGCGGCCACGGCGTCCACATTAAAATTGCCGCTCACAAGGCCCTGCTCCCAGCCGTGTCCCGTATAATTGTAGATACTGACGCCGTGGTTGTTCATCAGGTCAACCAGTTGTGTATTGACCGGATTGCCGTTTTGGTCGGCTGTTTCATCGCCTGGGGTAGGAGAAATACCGGCGTGGTTGCCGTCATAAAATTCCCAGTATTTGCTGTAGCCGTCTTCCAATTGAGCGGCTTTCCATGCGTTGGCATGTTCGAAATCCGCCTGGTTGTCGTCGCCGAAACCGGCGCCTTCGTTGGAAGCCGACCACATACCCGTGGCGCACCAGTTTTGCGCTTCGTCGACTAAGGGCGTTTTTTCATAATCCAGGTTGCGCTGCACCATTATTTTCAACTGATCGACCGTTTCAGCATGGTAACGCCCGACGAATACTTCCGGGGCGTAGTCGGGGCCGTCGAGGTAACCGAAACAGTTGTCGCAGGAATAAAAGCCGCCGTCCTGGCGCATTTCAGGCTCGATGGCGTCTTCACCGCCGACCAGCAAGAGGTAGGTAATCGCGTGTGTTTCGTAGTAGTTTTTTACAAAATTATGGATGTCGGCGGATGCGCTGCTGCCGATTTCAGAGACTGGAACCACCGTTGTATGAATGCCCATCTGGCGTTTCCAGGTGACCAAAGGCTGCAAATCTTCCACAAATTCGTCTTTGGCGATCACCAGCATTTTTTCCGGTTCACCTTCGCTGCGTTGCCCGGATGCGGTATGGTTGATAAATGTTTTTTGGTATAACTGATTGAATGCGTTGCTGTTGGAGCGTTTTTTATCGCCTGAAACCTCGTTTTCTCCGGTTCCGCCGCTGCTGCTTACTGCAATGGTAATGCTGGAATACACGCGCAACACCTTGCTGACCGGGTTGTATTGTACCGGGTACATCCAAAGTCCCTGCCCGCGTTTGTCGCGCAGGATGAATGGGTTTTTCAAATCGGCCAACTGTCCCGGGAAAAAAGCGTCGTGTTCATAAGCCGTGCCGTACGTAAACGGGACGGTCGCCGGATCGACAATACGTTTGAGGTCGCCTTTGGACGGCGCTACGGAGACGTTTTGGAATTCCTGAAAATCGCTGTCGAGGATGCTGTAAACCATATTTCCGGTATTCGGGATATGCAGTGTGGTCGCAAATTTAGGCACATCCGGCGCCCCGGCCTGCAGCAGGGGCGTTCCCTGTGACATGGAAACAACAACCGCCTCGCCCTGGGGCGTTACAACCGTTCGCTGATCGACACCTGTCAGATCGAGCCGGATGATGGTATTTTCCGGCGATTTTTCGAGTACCGTAACGCGGGTTTTGCTGACGGCCTGACCGATGAGTACGCTGACGGAAAGGCTGTAAAAGAGAAGAGTAAGTAAATTTTTCATGAATACGCAGGCAGTTTTGTTCAGATGCGATAGGAAGAGTCATTTACTCGTCGTTACCCCTATTTCTGGAGGAGCACGCGTTCCGATTTGTCGGGCATTTGCAAAAAATACAGGCCGGAAGGGTAGGGGAGCAGATCTACGTTTTCCATAACAGCGGGCGGGATGGTTTTTTGCCATAAAATCCGGCCGGAAATGTCCGTCAACCTGGCAGGCAAAGGCAGGGCAGATGTGTTTTCCACAAATAAAATACTGTTGGCCGGATTGGGAAAAATACGTGCAATACTTATTTCCGGTTCTTCGGCGCCCACGGTACCCGGGGTGAAGAGGTTGAAATATACGTCTGCAAAATTGGCGTCGTTGCCCACTTCAATGGCCCTGAACCAGAACCAGGCCGTTCCTGCTACTGCATTGGGCTGTACAATCAATTTCAGGTAAGGCTGTATGGTATCAAACACGGGGTTCATGGTACCGTTGGCGGGGATACCGGTGTAACACAGTCCGTAGTCGCACAGGTCGGCCGACCAACCCTCCGGCATACTCACTTCCAATTGCCGCCATTTGAGGCGCAGCGTATCGCCTGAAGGGTTGTCAAAATAAATGTAGCACTCATTGGCTTCGTTGAATGCCAGTTCCCGGTCGAGTGTAGCTGCTGGCAAAGCGGAGAACGTCTGAGCGTCCAAAGCGGCACCTATTAGTAAATACCCTACTAAAATGATGATTTTCATAATGATAAGTAGTTATAAGTAGTTATCCGTTATTAGTTATCGGTTATCAGTGTTGATAATCAAGCATTTAAGTAGTTATCCGTTAACGGTTATTAGTTATCAGTGTTCATAATCAAACATTGAAAGAACTTGGTCAAACAAGTTTTGTGTGATTACTTAATTGCACAAAATTATACTTTTTTCGTGTACATTGTTTGGTGTATAGTGTTTGGGTCGCTTCGCCCTTGGCAACCGTGAGTGGCCTGGGCGACCACCCTCTCACCTCTCTCACCCTCTCACCCTCTCACCTCTCTCACCCTCTCACTTCTCTTTTTCCACTCCACCCATCCCATCACCGCCAGCACCAGGAAAACAACATACTGGAAACTGGTAAATACATAACCTTTGATAAAGTAGAGCGGTATGGCTGCGGTATTGGTAGCGATCCACCACAGCCAGTTCTCCATTTTTTTGCGGGCCATGAGCCACATGCCCGTGTAAGCGGTTGCGGAGGCAAAACCGTCGGCAATGGGTACGCTGCTGTCCGTATATTTTTGCAGGATAAACCAGAGCGCTGCCCAGGCGAATGCAAAGAAAGTCAATGAATACACCCATTCCTGCCGCGTGGAACGGCTGATCTGTAGTTTTTCTCCATCGCTGCGTTTCCGCGACCAAAGCACCCAGCCGATCACACTCATGACGGTGTAATACAAGTTGACGCTTGCTTCGGCATACAATCCGGCAATGATACTCAGGTAAATGTAAATGGTGGTGTTGACAATACCGGTCGGGTACACCCCGATGTGCTCAATTCTGGACAACAGCACACTGGCGATGCCGAAAAAAACAGCCGTAAATTCAAGCCAGGTGGTGGCCCAAAGGCCTGCGATGAGCTGTTGCCAGAGGTCGTGCATATTATTCAAAACGGAATATCTTCATCGTTCATCCGCGAGCCTCTTGTAATGATACTCGGTTGGAACGGCCCGGTCAAAGGATCATTCAGCCCGGCAAAAGTCGGATCGTCGAGGTTGCCAAATTTGGCGAAGGTATCGGTGAATTTCAGTTTGACCGTATCCAGCGCGCCATTCCGGTGTTTGGCGATGATGTATTCCGCGACACCTTTCAGGCTCTGGCCGTTTTCATCTTCCAGAATTTGGTAGTATTCGGGGCGGTAAATGAAGGAAACGATGTCTGCGTCCTGTTC
>JALHMA010000225.1 GCA_022844265.1 Saprospiraceae bacterium
GCAGGTCGTAACCGAGGAATTCCACATCCGCTTCGTCGCGAAGTACGAGCCAGTCGCCCACCTGTTTGGCGGCGTCTTTGCGGGAGCGGGCTTTTTGTTCGGCCAGCGCTTTTTCAAAACCGGCGTCATCCACGGTGAAACCTTTTTCCCGCGCAATCAGGCGCGTAAGGTCGATGGGAAATCCGAAGGTGTCGAGCAGTTCAAAAGCCTGGTCGCCGGCAACAACCTTGTTTTGAATACTGATATTTTCAAAACGTTTCAGGCCCGATTCCAGCGTGCGCAGGAAAGATTTTTCTTCTTCCAGGATCACTTTTGACACAAAGTCGATTTGCGCTTTCAGTTCCGGGAACACGTCGGCGAACTCTTCCGCCAGCACCGGGCACAAGCGGTACAAAACAGGTTCTTTCAGATCGAGGAAAGAGTAATAGTAGCGCACTGCGCGGCGCAAAATGCGGCGGATCACATAACCCGCGCCGCCGTTGTCCGGCATTTGGCCGTCGGCAATGGCGAAACTGACCGCCCGCAGGTGGTCGGCCACCACGCGCATGGCTACGTCGGTTTTGGCGTTGGGATCGTAGGAGCCGGTGTATTTTTTGCCGGACAGGTTTTCGAGCAAATTAAACAGCGGCAACCACAGATCGGTGTCGTAGTTGCTCGCCACGCCTTGCACGGCGCGGCAAAGCCGCTCGAAACCCATGCCTGTATCCACCGATTTGGCGGGCAGTTCTTCCAGTGAGCCGTCGGCTTTGCGGTTGAACTGCATGAATACGTTGTTCCAGATTTCAATGACGTCGGGGTGGTCGTTGTTGACCAGCGTTTTGCCATCCACACGCGCCCGTTCGGCATCGCTGCGCAGGTCGACGTGTATTTCGGAGCAAGGGCCGCAGGGGCCCTGGTCGCCCATTTCCCAGAAATTCTCTTTTTTGCTGAAAGGCAGGATGCGGTCTTCGCTAACAAACTGTTTCCAGGTATCGAAGGCTTCCTGGTCGAAGGGCAGTTTTTCCTTTTCATCTCCTTTAAAAACGGAGACATAGAGGCGGTCTTTCGGGATTTTATACACCTCCGTCAGCAGTTCCCAGGACCAGGCCAGCGCCTCTTTTTTAAAATAGTCGCCGAACGACCAGTTGCCCAGCATCTCGAACATGGTGTGGTGGTAGCCGTCGAAACCCACATCTTCCAGGTCATTGTGTTTGCCGCTCACCCGCAGGCATTTTTGCGTATCCGCCACACGTTTGGCAGGCGGCGTCTGGTTGCCGAGGAAAAAGTCTTTGAGCGGCGCCATGCCTGAATTGATAAACATCAGGGTAGGGTCGCTTTTGGCTACCATCGGCGCAGAAGGGATAATTTTATGGCCTTTCGATGCAAAAAAGTCGAGAAACTGGCGGCGAATGTCGCGGGACGTCATTTATGGATAGTTGATAATGCTGTAAAATTCAATGAGGCAAAAAGGTAAATGGTATTGAAAATCAATGCGTTGCAAAAATATTGCTGCGACCTGATGTTAACTGCTTATTTACCTGTCTGGGAAAAAACGCTGCAAATGTACTGCGTTTTCATAAAAACGAGGAACAACATAAAAACTGCAAATCCATCTAAATGGTCGGGGGATGACATAAATAACACGTTGGCAATTACCTGATTCAGTCAGTAACTTTTCAATTTTACGGCTCTTAATAACGCTCAAAAAACAAGTTCACGATTTGACTAACCCCCGCGCTTTAGCCGGGGGATCGAAGAAACTAAAGCCAACGGGGTTTTAACCCCAGATCACTCATTTTGGGTTAAAACCCATCTGTGTTTGTCCCGTTCATTTCCCCCCGGCTAAAGCGCAGGGGTTAGTCAAATGGTGAACTTGTTTTTTTAGGCCTTACTTCATTGTTTTTTTTAAGGATGCTGAAATTTCAATCCGACACTGCATGAAAAAATTGTTTCTCCTTACTGTTGTTGTATTCCTCCTTCAAACCTCTTTTGCCCAGGTATTCTGGGAAAACATTCCCGAAACATCCATTTCTCTCGTTGGCCAGCGATACGTCGTACCGCAGAAGTACCATACTGCATGGTTGAATGTCAATGGCCTCCAATCATTTCTGACCAATGCCCCCGAGCGATTTACCCCGGAGGCTGAAGAAACTTCCCTGCTGCCCGTGCTTGCCCTGCCTACACCGGAAGGACGTATTACCCGTTTCCGGCTGGTCGAATCACCCGTGATGCACCCCGATTTGCAGGCGCAATACCCGGAAATACGTAGCTATACCGGTTATGGAATGGACGATCCGGCGGCAGTGCTCAAATGCGACCTGACGCCCTGGGGTTTTCATGCGATGGTTTTAAGCAGCACGACCGGCGCCTGGTTCATTGAGCCGTACAGCCACGGCGACCGCCAGAACTATATGGTGTACTACAAAAAAGATCATCCGAGACCTGCGGACGAGGATTTTGTGTGCGAGACCGAAGAAAGAGATGAACCGGAAAATGTGCCGAACCAGGGAACGCCCGAGCAGGGCGACTGCCAGTTCAGGCGATACCGCCTGGCGGTGGCCTGCACGGGCGAATACGCTGCTTTTCACGGCGGTACGGCCGCACTGGCTTTGGCGGCGATTGTTACGTCCGTCAACCGGGTAGTGGGCGTGTATGAAACGGAAATCGGTGTGACCATGCAGTTAATTGCCAATAATAACCTGCTGGTTTACCTGAATGCTGCAACTGATCCTTATTCCAATGGCAACGGTTCAACCATGTTGGGTCAAAACCAAACCAACCTGACCAATGTGATCGGTTCGGCCAATTACGACATCGGCCATGTGTACAGCACCGGCGGCGGCGGGGTGGCTGGTTTGGGAGTGGTGTGCATCAATTCCGATAAAGCCCGTGGTGTAACCGGTCGCGGGCAACCCATCGGCGACTTATTCGACATCGATTATGTTGCCCACGAAATGGGGCATCAGTTTAGAGGCAGCCACTGTTTTAATGGCACTGCCGGGTCTTGTGGTGCAAATATTAGTAGCGCAAACGCGATGGAAGCCGGCAGTGGCCAAACGATCATGGCGTATGCCGGTATTTGTGGTTCCCACAACTCTGCCAGTCAGAGCGATGCTTATTTCCATGCCATCAGTTTGCAAAATATTGCCGGTTTTATCACTGGAGGCAGCCATACCTGCGATCAAATTATCAGCACGGCCAATAGCGCGCCTACGGTAAGTGGCGGGCTTGACTATACCATTCCACGTTCCACACCTTTTGCGCTGACGGCGACCGGAAATGCTGCTACCTTTTGTTGGGAGCAAATGAACAATGCCGGCGCGACGTATCCGATTACGCCCACCAATCCACAGGGGCCGAACTTTCGGAGTTTTTTCGGCGTGGCCTCCCCAACCCGTTATTTCCCCAGGTTGCAGGATATCGTTGCCAATATCAACCCGAGCTGGGAGGTGCTTCCCAGCATAGCGCGTACACTCAATTTTCGCGTGACTGCCCGTAATGTCGGCAACGGATACGGCTGCACGGCAGAAGACAATGTTATTATCAACGTAACCAGCGCTGCCGGGCCGTTTCTCGTGACCGAACCCAATACCAGCGTAAACTGGACGGCAAACACCCCCCAGACAGTTTCCTGGGATGTGGCAGGCACAACTGCCAATTCCGTTAATTGTGCCAACGTAAAAATATCGCTGTCAACGGATGGTGGATTCACGTATCCGATCGTGCTGGCGGAGAGCACAGAGAATGACGGCACTGAAAAAATAACGGCGCCGAATAACATTTCCACGACCTGCCGCATCAAAGTGGAAGGCGTGGGCAATGTCTTTTTTGATATTTCCGATGTGAATTTCACTATTTCTATCAATTTTCCGGTTGAATTGACGGATTTTCAAGCGTTGCAGGAAGGTAATAACCATGTGCTGCTGGCATGGGAAACGGCTTCTGAAAAGAACAACCTCGGATTTGAAATTGAAATGAAACATGAAACGGACGCCGATTTTCAAAAAATTGGTTTCCAGAAAGGGAAAGGAACGGCCACTGAAAAAAACGTATACAATTACCTTGTTCGCAACCTGAAAGACGGCGTCTGGTATTTCCGGTTGAAACAAATAGATTTTGACGGGAATACGACCTATTCGCCGGTTCGCAGCATCCAGATTTGGACGCCATTTTCTGTGAAATTATTCCCCAATCCGGTTCGGCAGGCCTTGAATGTGGTGGTGTTTTCTGAAAAGGAAGGCGCATTTACCTTTGAATTGCTGAATCAATTGGGTCAGCGCTTCGATTTGCTGCCGCAGGAACAAACCTTGCAGCGGGGCCACAACAGCCTGCAATTGGATGTGAGCGCATTGCCCGCGGGGATTTACTACTACGTTTGCCGCTCGGCGACTGGCATTTTGCAAGGCGAGTTGGTGGTGGAATAATCGGTAGCATGGCCTTGTCCCGACACCTTGAAAGGTGTGCTACCGGGACTTTACAGCGGAAAGTGGTCGTTGAGTCGGGAAGCAATTACTACCTTTGCCATCCAAGTTTTCAGAAAATGGCAAAGAAACATATAGTAATACCGGATGTCGCCATTCATGGCATTGCCGACCGGGGCAAAGGAGTGGGCCGAACGGCGGAAGGGCTGGCCATTTTTGTGGAAGGCGCTGTGCCCGGCGACGTGGTGGATGTGTTCGTACAGAAAAAAAAAGGCGGATTTGCGGAAGGCTTGGTCGAACGCATCGTGCAGCCCTCGCCCGACCGGATCGAGGCTTTTTGCCAACATTTCGATGTGTGCGGCGGCTGCAAATGGCAAAACCTGACTTACGAAGCCCAACTTCGGCACAAACAACAGGTGGTGGAAGATGCGCTGCGTCGCATTGGCAAGGTAGAAATTGCAGAGTTCCTGCCCATTCTCGGCGCGCCGGCTACTACTTTTTACCGCAATAAACTCGAATTCGGCTTTGCCAACCGCCGCTGGCGCAGCAAAGCGGAAATGAACCCCGATCCCGAAGCGCCCAAGCCCGAAGGGCCGGACGATTATGCCCTGGGCTTTCACAAAGCCGGTTTTTTTGACAAAATTATTGATATTCAGCGGTGCTGGCTCCAGGCCGAACCTTCCAATGAACTGCGCAACACCTGCCGGGCGATCGCCTTTGAGCAGGGACTTTCTTTTTACGATATGCGCAAACATACCGGCGTTTTGCGCAACCTGATGGTGCGGCTCACCACCACCGGCGAACTGATGCTGCTGGTGAGTTTTGCAAAAAAGGACATGGAAGTTATTACCCGTTACTTAGACGCCATTCTGGAGAAATTTCCCCAAATGACGACGCTGGTCTACACGGTCAATACCAAACTCAACGACTCCATGTTCGACCTGGACATGGTCACGTATTTTGGAAAAGGATATGTCGTGGAACAATTAGGCGACCTGAAGTTTAAAATCGGCCCGAAATCGTTTTTTCAAACCAACTCGCAACAAGGCAAAAACCTGTACGACGTCACCGCCGAATTTGCCGGACTGACGGGAAATGAAAACGTGTACGACCTCTACACTGGTACCGGCAGCATCGCTTTGTACCTGGCCCGCCAATGCCGCCAGGTGGTCGGCATCGAGGAAATACCGGAGGCCATTGCCGATGCGGAGGAAAATATGCGCCTGAACGGGATTGAAAACGCCATTTTTTACGCAGGAGATGTGAAAAATGTCCTGTCGCCGGAATTTGCCGAGCGCCACGGCCGCCCGGATGTGGTGATCACCGACCCGCCACGCGCGGGCATGCACGAAAAAGCCGTGCGTTTTTTGCTCGATCTGGCCGCCCCGCGCATCGTGTATGTGAGCTGCAATCCGGCCACACAGGCCCGCGACCTGCAACTGCTTTCCGAAAAATATGCGGTGCTGAAGGTGCGTCCGGTGGATATGTTTCCGCATACGCACCATATTGAAAATGTGGCACTGCTGGAACTGCACCCTTAATAGTTATCGGTTATCAGTTATTGGTTATCAGGGTTGATAATGAGGCATTTACAGAAAATTTAATCTATATTGGTTTTTCACATCTGCTTAAACTAAGTGGCTAAACTCACCACTCACCACTCACGACTCACTACTCACCACTCACTACTCACTACTCACCACTCACTACTCACCACTCACTACTCACGACTCACGTCTATGTTTTCCCCTTCCCTCCAGCGCCAACTTTACGAACTGTCCAAAAAATTGTTGAGTCCGCAGGCGACCCTTTTTGAAGGCGATCAGTCCCGGCTTGTCGAGGATTTGCAGCAGGTGTTGCGTTTCCACGAATGGAAATATTATGTGCAAAATGACCCGGTCATCAGCGATTTCGAGTACGACCAGTTGTACAAACAACTTGAAGCCCTCGAAGCGGCGCATCCTGACCTGATCACGCCGGACTCGCCCACCCAGCGCGTGGGGAAAGACCTGACGGAAAACCTGGCACAGGTGGCACACCTGACGCCCATGCTTTCTTTGGACAACAGTTACGATGCCGAAGACCTCAACGACTTTGACGAGCAAGTGAAAAAACTATGCAAACTCGACAAGGAGGGTGATGTCGAATATTGCGTGGAACCTAAATACGATGGCGGCACCATTGTTCTGGTATATGAAAACGACCGGCTTGTTCGGGCTGCCACACGTGGCAACGGCGCTGTCGGCGATGATATTACCGCCAATATCCGCACCCTGCGTTCGGTGCCTTTGCAGGCTGAATTTTCCAAATACGGCATTCACAAGGTAGAATTACGCGGCGAAGCGCTGATTCGGAAAGATATTTTTGAAAAAATAAATAAAGCCAGGCAGGAAGCCAACGACCAGATTTTTGCCAATCCGCGCAACGCCGCCACGGGCGCCCTGCGTATGAAAGACCCCAAAGAGGCCGCCGAACGCGGACTGGAGGCTTTTTTGTACCAAATGGGCTATGCCGTTGATGATCAGGATAATAACATCATAGAACGCTTCCATAGCCACGATGAAAGCATCCATATGCTGGAATCGCTGGGTTTTAAAACGCCTCTGGCCAATGCAGGCACCCGGCAACACCTGCCCGCTACCAAAACCTGCGGCAGCATCCGGGAGGTCATCGAGTTTTGTGTCAACTGGCAGGAATACCGCGACGAGTATCCGTATGAACTCGATGGTATGGTGGTGAAGGTCAACAGCATCGAATTGCAGGAACGCTGCGGCTACACCAGCCACCACCCGCGCTGGGCGATTGCCTTCAAATTCAAGGCCCGGCAGGCTACCACCCGTCTGCGCGATGTGGAATTTCAGGTGGGAAAAACCGGGGCCGTAACGCCCGTTGCCAAACTCGAACCGGTGCCACTCGCGGGTGTGACTGTGTCGAATGTCAGCCTGCACAACGAAGAATTTATCCGTTCCAAAGACCTGCGCATCGGCGATCAGGTGCTGGTGGAACGCGCCGGCGACGTGATTCCTTATATTGTCAAATCATTGCCCGAACTCCGCGATGGCTCGGAACAGGTGGTACATTACCCGAAAAACTGCCCGGTTTGTCATTCTCTGTTGGTGAAACAGGAAGAAGAAGCCGTGTGGCGCTGCGAAAATGCCGAATGTGAAGCCCAGGTGGTGCAGCGCATGATTTTCCACACCTCCAAACACGCTATGGACATAGAAGGTCTGGGCGAAAGCACCATCGAACGTTTTTACAAACTTGGCTGGCTGCGCTCCATTGCGGATATGTACCGGATTGATTATGAGGCCGTTGCAAAACTGGAAGGCTTCGGAGAAAAATCGGCGGCCAATCTCCGTGTGGCCATTGAAAAGGCTAAACAGAATCCGATTTACCGCTTGCTGCATTCGCTGAGCATCCACCACCTCGGACAAAAAGGGTCGAAATTAGTGGCTGCCGAAATCGGGCACGTGCTCGATTTGAAAGACTGGGACCTGGAAAAATACCAGACGATCAAGGATGTAGGCCCGGTGCTGGCCAAAAATGTGTTTCATTTTTTCCAGAATGAACACAACATCGAACTGCTGCAAACTATGGAACAACTCGGTGTGAACCTGCAACAAACGGAAGCCGACAAACGCCCCGATGCGCCGACCGAAGGCCCGCTGCTGGGCAGGAGTATTTTGTTTACCGGTACGCTTTCGCAAATGACCCGCGAAGAAGCGGAAAAACGCGCTATCGCCGCCGGGGCAAATATCGCCAGCGGGGTGAGCAAACACCTGAGTATTTTGGTAGTAGGAGAAAAAGCGGGGAGCAAATTGAAAAAAGCGCAGGCGCTGGAGTCGGTGGAGATTTGGAGTGAGGTGGAGTTTTTGGAGCGGATAGCGGATTAAAAAGAAAAAAGCCGCCTGTACATTGCGTACAGGACGGCTAAACCCCAAAAAACCAAATGAAAACAATCTTCCTTTTTTTGCCTTATGCCCTCGCTCACTTGCAAAGACATACTTTATACGCTGCTGCGAAAAGAGGTCACAGGCTAAAAAGAATTTTCTATAACTTTTAAAGGTTGTTAACAAACATCCTTCTTGAATAGCGGTTACGGGTGCTAACAGGCCACTTTTTATTTTGAGTTTTAACATAAAAAACCTTTTAAACCACATACGCCTGAAGATGACAGATGTGCTGATGTGGTCAAAAACAGCGCAACCAAGTTTACCTCACTTTTGTTTCGCTGCCAGATAAATCCTGCACAACTTTGTCTGCTGTCTCAACACCAAAAAAATATGAACAAAATTCTGTTGCTCTCTACCATACTGGTACTCTTTTCGGCTTGTGGCTCGAATGACAGCAAAGCGCCGGACAGCGGCGCCGTATCCAAACCCGCTCAACAGGCCACTACACCTGCTGATGCCCGTCGAAACATCGTCTTTTTTGGCAACAGCCTGACGGCGGCTTATCAATTGCCACCCGAACAGGGTTTTCCGGCGCTGATTCAGCGAAAAATTGACTCCCTCGGACTGCCGTACCGCTGCATCGATGCCGGATTAAGCGGTGAAACCACTGCCGACGGGAAAAACCGTATCGACTGGGTACTGAAACAACCGGTTGATATTTTTGTACTCGAACTCGGCGGAAATGACGCCCTGCGGGGGCTTCCGGTAAAAGCCTCCCGCGAAAACCTCCAGGCCATTATCAGCAAGGTAAAAGCCAGGTACCCCAATTGCAAAATAGTGCTGGCGGGTATGCTTGCGCCGCCCAACCTGGGTGCTAATTATACCAAAGCATTCCAGCAGATGTACCCCGATCTGGCAAAAAACAACAAAGCAGCCCTTATTCCTTTTTTACTGGACGGGGTGGGTGGCATACCGTCCCTGAACCTGGAAGACGGCATTCACCCGAATGTGGAAGGACAAAAAATTGTCGCAGAGAATGTGTGGAAGGTGCTGAAACCCTTGTTATAAGAAGTTATCAGTTATTAGT
>JALHMA010000226.1 GCA_022844265.1 Saprospiraceae bacterium
ACCGTTCACGGCGACGGATTGACGGCTATACAATATAGGAAGCGCGCGGGGGAGAATATAGAAGAAGTGAAATCGCCGGTAAAAATGCCGGATGTAATTGAACTGGAGCGCCGGGGCAGGAGTTTTTTTCTGTCGGTAGCCCGCTTCGGCGAACCTTTCTGGACCGTGGAAGTACCCGATTTCGACTTGCCGGAAACCTTGTACGCGGGTTTGTTTATTTGCTCCCACAACAAGGATGTGGTGGAACAAGCCGAGTTCGACAACGTACGCATCGTCGTCCCTGCAAAACCCGGTTTTCAACCTTATCGCGACTACATCGGCAGCCATATCGAGGAGTTAGACGTAGTCAGCGGTCAGCGAAAGGTACTGTTCTCCGACCCCAAATCCTTGCAGGCGCCCAACTGGACACCCGACGATAAGTCGCTGATTTACAACTGCGAAGGATTGATCTATCGCTTTGATATAGCCACCCGGAAAACGGAGGTTTTGAACACGGATTTTGTCAAACAAAACAACAACGACCATGTGCTTTCCTTTGATGGGAAAATGCTGGGCCTGAGTAGTTCCAGCGGCGATTCCAAATTCGGCTCGATGATTTATACCGTACCGGTCGGCGGCGGAATACCGAAACAAATTACCCCGATCGGCCCCTCGTACCTGCACGGCTGGTCGCCCGACGGCAAATGGCTGACCTACACTGCCCAGCGCAACAACGTGTACGATATTTACAAAGTGCGCTCAAAGGGTGGCAAGGAAATCCGCCTGACGGATTCAGACGGCCTCGACGACGGCTCCGAATACAGCCCCGACGGAAAATTCATTTATTTTAATTCGGCCCGAACCGGAAAAATGCAACTTTGGCGCATGAAATCCAACGGGAAAGAGCAGGTGCAACTCACCGACGATGCCTATAACAACTGGTTTCCACATATTTCACCCGACGGCAAATGGATCGTGTTCCTGTCCTATCCACCCGAAGTGGCGGCAGACGACCATCCGTTTTACCAGCACGTGTACCTGCGCAAAATGCCCGTTTCAGGTGGCAAACCAGTTGTTATTGCGTATTTCTACGGCGGTCAGGGCAGCATCAATACGCCTTCCTGGTCGCCCGATGGGAAAAAGGTGGCGTTTGTAAGCAATTCGGATGATGAATGATGAATGATGAATGATGAATGATGAATGACCGAGCGTGATGTCCGACATCACGCTCGGTCATTCATCATTCATCATTCATCATTCATCATTCATCATTCATCATTCATCATTCATCATTCATCATTCATCATTCATCATTCATCATTCATCATTCATCATTCATCATTCATCATCGTATCAACGTCGCAAATCCCTTGAATTCCATCTGTTCCTTTCGCGGCCCGGTGAAGGTGACTACATAGACATACACGCCGGCCGGGGAGAGCCCACCGATATTCATTTGCCGGCCATTCCAGTCTTCCGTGGGGTCGTTGGTTTCAAATACCTTTTCTCCCCAGCGGTTCCAGACGCTCATGTTGAAATTGGTGGAGCCTTCCAGGAATCCTTTTCCAAAAAAGCCGTCGTTGACGCCGTCGCCATTTGGAGTGAAAGCATTGGGCATAAACCAGCGAATTTCAGGCCGGATATCCAAATACCTGGTGAGGGAGTCCTTGCAACCTTTTGGATGGGTTACGATCAGGCGCACCTTCATCAAACCCGTATCGGGGAAAGTGAAGACAGGATTTTGCTGGGTGGATGTAGCAAAACGGTCGAATTGCCAGTTCCAGCGGTTGGCATCCGAAGAGAGGTCGATAAACCTGACCGTATTATTCAAGTTGCTGAGCAGGCTATCGGGGTCGAACGTAAAATTGGCGGTAGGGGAGGGCTCCACCCGTATCAGGCTCGGGTAGAAATCGGAAATAAAACATCCGATCGGGGAAGTGATTTCCACACGCACGTCGTATACGCCTTCTTCCGTGTAGGTGTGGGTCGGGCTGATGACTCCGCTTATCTGGTTACCGTCGCCAAAATCCCATCGGATGTCGTAGGTACTGTCGATGGGCGTCGAAAGATTCGTGAAGGTAATAACCCCCGGCACACACCCGAGATAACTACTCGGTTCGATGATAATAAGCGGCGGCGCCGGGAACCAGTTGATGAGTTGCAGGGTATCGTCGGAGCATCGGTTTTCATCTGTGACACGCAGCCGGACGGGGTGGTTGCCCGGGATACCATACAGATAATCAGGACTTTGTACATCGGAAGTACCGCCAGGTACCCCGAATGTCCAGTTCCATTTGTTGATTACACCTTCGCCTGTGGACAGGTCGGTAAATTCAACGGGGCCTGCCACGCAGGTATCGTAGGCATAATTGAAATTGGCTTCAATTTTAGGATAAATATTGACAGAAATAATGGCGGTGTCGCCACAAATATCACCCGGATTGAGGTACAAAGTACCCGTATAAAAGCCGGTATCTGGGAACACTACCGTCGGATTCCAGTCTTCGGTATTGCTGTAGGGCGCCCCGGGAATATTGAAACGCCATTCGAAATTGGTAATAAATTGTTCCTGCTCGCTTTGATTGATAAATGTGACAGCATTGCTTCCGCAGGAAACGAGTACATAATTCCCCGGCCCTGCAATGGAATCCTCTTCAATATCCGCTATCACCGTCGGACTACAGTCGGCGACATTGAACTGGAACTCGCGTTTGACGGTGGAAAGCAAAACGCCGTTTCGAAATTCCTGGACGCAGATGCCCACCACAAATTGCCCCAGCATGTTGGGGGTTCCGGTGATAAAACCAGTGGTTGAGTTGATATTGACCTGTGGATTTCCGCCCATGGGGTTGCCGGGCGTATACGTGGGTACGTTGAAGGGAATATTGTCGAAAGGAGGCGCACAGGGTGGGGTAGGCACGGCGCCCACGCAGGAAAACAGGGCATTACCCTGCGTAATATTACCACCGCCGGCAAAAGGAGTGCAAAAACTGTATACCAACTGGTCGCCTTCCGGATCGGTTGCGCCATGGTCGAATTCCAGCGGAAAATTGTTGCAAATAATAATGGGCGGAAAATTATCAAACGTGGGACTGTCGTTGCACAGTAATTGCGCGTCAGGCGTTATTTCAATCATATAAGTCGCACCAATGTCGCCCGGATTCAGGATGTTGGTGATACCTTCATTGCGACAACAGCGCTGATACACAATAAAGTAACTTTGGTTGCGCACCGCCAGGTTGATGGTAAAAGTGTAAATAGCCTGTTCTACGCATACATTGGGTATATTCTGCACGCAATTCGGCGTATCCGGTATCAGCCGGGACACCATCGGATTCAGGACGCTGAAAACAGTATCCCGCACATTCATGGTGTAAATACCCCGGTAGATAGCAAACTGCGCAGGGCTGTCAAAGTCGGCGCCACCGCCCAAACAGTCGCGGTACACTTTCATGGTAAAACGATAGTTGCGTGAGTTGCCGGGGCCGGGGCCGAGGCACTCATACGTGATGTCGCCGCCGATAATATGTCGGGCTTCCACCGCCAACGGGGTCAGAAATGCTGCCAGGATCGTAAATAAAACAGGCAAAATGCCTTGCCGGGTGATTTGCTTCATAATTCATTTTTTACGGCAAAAACGGATGGTATTTTTATCCGTTCCCGCCGCTGTATCTGATAGGTTTACGCTGATTTTTGCTTTTTGCAATTTTGACTTTGAACTTTTTGTGGGCATTTGCCGTAAAAGTCTGACTTTTGCCCGGCCAATTTAAGGCTACAAACGAATACAAACTCCAATTGTTGGTTTATGTTCCTGCTACGAGACGACATTTCAGATATTGCTGCCATTCTTGAAAAGGGTGGAACCATTTGTTACCCGACGGATACCATCTGGGGTATCGGTTGTGATGCCTTGAATGAAGCGGCGGTTGCCCGCATCTCTGCCATCAAAGGGCGAACGCCGGAAAAAGGATATGTTTTGCTGGTTTCCGACCTCGATATGTTAAAACGATACGTGCCCAAGCTCAATCCGAGGCTGGAAACTTTACTCGCTTACCATACAAGACCATTGACGATCATTTACGAGCGAAACGTTGGGTTGCCTGCTTACGTAAAAGCGACAGACGGTTCTGTGGCGATCCGGCTGCCGCAGGACGAATTTTGCCAGAAACTGATTGCGGCGCTCGGAAGGCCCATCGTCAGTACCTCCGCCAATAAAAGCGGCGAGCCTTTCCCGGCAACTTACGGCGGCATCAGCAGCGAGATACTCGGCGCAGTCGACTATGTGGTGAAATACCGGCAGGATGACAGGGAGCCGCACGAACCATCTTCTATCGCGAAGCTGGACCGGCACCTGGAGCTGGAGTTTTTGAGGGATTGAGGTTTATTTCAACAGACGGTTCATTGGTCCGCCGCCAGTACCAAAGGCTGAATGTACGCAGGAACCTGTCCTGAACAGGCTGTATTGCCATTGATCGTTTCTACCACAAACGATTGAACCCATAAATTTCCTAAGGTTTGGGGTGTCCAACTTCCTGAAAAGGTGGCCAGACCGCTCCATGTAAGCGGGACGGTATCAACCAGTTTACCATTCGTATCCGTAATCACCGCCTTAACATTGAAATTGGCCCCGGGCCAGTAGTAATTATCTATTTTACACCCGCACATCATATATACATTTACCGAGAGGGGATTGGGCTTCTGGTAAAAAAATACCATCGGCTCATGTGCTGCCACGACATTGGTCAGCAGGCCAGGAAGTACCACTACCACCGATGTTGCTCCCGATAAAACAAGCCCCGGCCATACAACCTGTTGATTACTGGCCGTTGCCATCAGTACGCCGTTGTGGTACACTTGTACCGTAAAGGTAAGCCGTACCGGTTGTGCAGGTTCAAAACTAAAGGTATAGGAATACGCATTTGTTTTATCAACGGGTGTTCCCCAGGGTACGGATTGCATAATAGCGGGCGTGTCGCCCGAACCGTCGCCTCCATTGGTATTGCCCTGGGTGATGGGTGCATCCTGTACACCCGCAACGATCTTTCCCGATGGGTCCGTGACTGTCAGTTTGGCAATTCCATCCTGGCCTTGTCCGATAAATTTTCCACCCCATGCGATGGCGTAAACGGTGATGGTTGTCATGAGTAGTTATCAGTTAGCGGTTATCAGTTATCATTCGGCACCAGGGCCACCACCCGCAGAGGGCCGCCGCTCCCACCTTTTATTTTCATCGGCAGGGCTGCTACCCAGATACCCGTCGGGGGCAGTTGGTCCAGGTTGGCCAGGTTTTCAAAGGCTGGGATGTTGTGCTGAAACAGTATCTGGTGGCTCTCAAACAGGGTTGACTGGCCAAAATCTATACTGGGCGTGTCCAGGCCGATGGCGTGGATGGAGCGTTCGGTCGTCAGCCATTTGGCCGCATCTGGGTGCAGGCCGGGGAAGTGGAGTTTGGCGACTGCGGCGGCGCCTCGTTCCGCGGTTCCCATGTAGGCCTGTTTATCGGGCCAGAATTTACCGTAACCTGTACGCAGTAACACAATAGCGCCCTCGGGAAGCCGGCCGTGTTGCTGCTCCCAGGCCTGGAAATCGGCGACGCTCACCTGATAATCCCGTTGATTCAGCGCTTTGGCCGACACGTCGATCAGTACGGCGTCGCCGAGCAGGCGCTCCAGCGGAATTTCATGCAGAGACTGTTTCCCCGCTGCAAAATGTATGGGCGCATCCAGGTGGGTGCCGCCGTGTTCGGCAGCGCAATAATTGAAAGCGGTATAATAAAAACCGCTGTCGGTGATACCGGCAAAAACAGTATCGAGCCGGAATCCATCGGCAGTAGGCCAGTAAATGGTTTGGTCGTCAAAATTATATGTGAGGTCGATCCAGTTGCCTTTGGGGAAACCTGGCTTGGACTTTTGATCCGATGCGGGTGCGCAGGCGGACAGGTATACGAGGATGATTAGAGCGGGGAGCACGTAGGGAATTGGTTTCATGTCGATGTTTTTGATGTGGAATAGGTTTCCTTATATTGCTTTGTCATAAGCATAGCCACCACCAGATTCGGCACCCAACACAACCAGGCCACAATAACATAGGCGGTTTCAAAGTCATGAAACACAGCAATCAAAAAAGGCATCCACAGACGCAGCGTTACAGCAGCAAAACAGGCGGCATAGCTGAAGGTCATCCATTTCCGGTGCGCATCTACCTGTTTTTCCCGGATGTAAAAATAAGCCTTCAGTGTTGTCGTAAACCAAATGATGCCCAAACTGATAAAACCTGTCGCAGCGATGACACCCCCGGTCGCAAAAAAGCCGATGCCAATACCGGCCATTGCGCTCAGTACAGCGCAAACCAGGTAGATCTTTCCCAAAAGCCTGTGGATCGGCAGGTTTTTGTTTCTGAAGGAAGCGCTAAATTGAAGCCAACCCGTCAGTAACGCCAAACCGCCAAAAATGATGTGGGTATAAAATCCGGCATTCCAAAATACGTTGGCCAGCAGTTCGGCGCTTTTGGTACTTAATAATCCAAACTTCCGGTCTACTAAAAAGTACATGACCGGATACAATCCAATGGTAATGGCAAGTAATACGAAAAGAAACCAGCGTGCTTTTTTAAACATTTTGTATTGATTTATAAACATGAGTCATCCTCATTTTGCACCCCCAAAAATAAAACTGAAATCCGTACTGATCGTATCCTTGTTGTAAATCACTTCTGCGAAACCGTGGCAACTGATGCAGGAGGCATCTACCTGGATAAACGATTCGAGCGTGGTGTTGCCCAGGCGCGACGGCACATTGATATTGGCCTTGGAGCCGCTGCCGTCATTGGCGACCGTCCACTGACTGCCGATGAGCCGGTAATTGGCCCAGACCGTACCTTTAAGTTGCGTCTGCCAGAGCTGGTTTACCTGCTGGGTGCGGTAGTAGATCGGGTAGGTGCGTGTCACCTGCGAGCCGAAGAGTTGGCCTCCTGCTTCACCGGGCACAGATGTAGCGTACAGCGCTGCGTAGGGTGGTTTGGCGTTCCATTTGTAGTGGCCGCTATCGGCTGTTGTTGTCAGAGGCGCCGTATTGACCGGGCAAGTCAGGCATTCCACATTGTAAAACGACCAGCGTTTGCTGGTGTCCTGGCCGGATTGTGCCGCCTGCACGTCGTCGGGCGTATTGTCTATATGTTCGAAGGTGCTCCAGATCATAAAAGAGAAATTGCCGGTTTTGCGGATGATGTGCATGCCCACCAGGCCGACTTTGGCCTGCACGGTGAAAGCCTGTCCGTTGGCGCTGTTTTCCCTGGGTACGGAAATGATGGCATTGCGGGTGTAAAAACGGGTGGTGTCGTCGCCCAGTCCCGGATCTAGAATACGCCAGGATGCTTTGATTTCCATAGACCCGACAGTGGAGGGGAACTTGCTTGCAGGCAGTTCAAACTTGTTTTTGTGGCTGCGGTAAAAAGAGTCGATACCTGCCAGCGTACCCAGGCCGTTGCTTCGAATAAAATTGGCTTCATCGGGGTTCACGCGGATTTCAAACAGTACAAAATTCAGGTTGCGATCGATCAGGGCATGTCCGTCGGCTTCTTCGTCTTCATCATCAAAACTGTTGGAAGGCGCGATGCCATTGTTCAGCGGATTCGGACTTTTAGAAAAACGGTGAAAAAATTTTTGTCCGCGTGCGGCAGCATTGTTGACCGCGAGCAGCAGGGGCGCATTGCCAGGGTCGAACAACTGCATGGGGTCGGTGTAGTTTTCCCAGACACGCGGGGCGCCGGGGTAGTCGCCGAGCGAACAGTTGCGGGGTTGACCGAGTGAATCTGCGGGCCAGTTGAGCGCGATAAAGGTCTGCCAGGAAAAAATGTCGAAAGGCGGCTGGAAAACGGGCGTCAAACTCCCGGAATAACCAAAACCGAAATTTTCAGTAACGTCGATAGGCAATTGGGAGCAAAGTTGCCCGCATTTGCTCGTGTCGGCGCAGAAACAGTTGTTGATGGGAAGGCCGCCAGGGGCGGGTGCTTCTGCCAAACGGGTGCAGGCAAAAATAGCGGCTGCCAGGGCAACGGCTATAAAGAGCGTTCTTTTCATTGTAATCAAAAGGTTTGTGGTACAGATAGCGTGTCGAACCGCGCTGGGCGATTTCGGATTCTCCGGGATGACCCTACGAAATTACGTATTGTTCTAATATTTCAACCCCGCTACCGGTAAAAAACTAAAAAAACAATTCTGCCCTGACAACTTTATTTCCATGTACCCTGTTTGAAGGAAATTACTAACTTTGCGTTTATCAACTGCAAAGTTCCCTTCTATGAAACTTTTCTTTTCTTATTTCTTCCTCGTCATGATGACATTGAACCTGGCTATCCCCTTGGTGGAACAGCTGCGTGGAGGAAACTTGTGCGCACTGACCGAAGTTGCTTCGGAAGATGCGGATGAGGAAGGGAAAACGGAAAAAGAAAAGGAATCTATTTCCTTTTCAGGTGATCATGTTGTCAACATCGATGCCTATAACCTGGAAAAGTTCAAAAAATCGTTGTTTCCGCAGTACGATTTTCCCGTTTCTGAACTTTTCGCATCCTTGCCGGAATTGCCTCCCGAGGTATAATTCTTTTCGTTTCCACATTTCAATTTATTGATTCGAATGATTCTGAAGGCACTGATGTCTTCGGGATTTCAATTTTGCCATTTAAGGCTTAGCGCATGTATTTTATACATGATTTTAAAAAAGTAATCGTACAATGAAGAAAAAATCATCCTATTTTAAAACGGATATCCAAGCTGGTGTCGTGGTGTTTCTGGTAGCGCTTCCCCTGTGTCTGGGTATTGCGCTGGCGAGTGGCGCGCCACTTTTTGCGGGTATTATTTCCGGTGTTATCGGCGGTATTGTGGTGGGATTGCTGAGTAGTTCGCACCTCAGCGTCACCGGACCTGCTGCCGGTTTGACGGCCATTGTGCTGGCTGCTATCAGCAGTCTCGGAAATTATGAAACGTTTTTGATGGCTGTTGTTTTGGCAGGTGTGCTGCAAATGCTGCTTGGTTTGGTAAAAGCAGGCACCATTTCCAATTATTTTCCCTCCAATGTCATTGAAGGGATGTTGACGGCCATCGGCGTTATCATTATTCTCAAACAATTGCCGCATGCCATTGGATACGACGTGGATAATGAAGGAGACTTTTTCTTTATCGAAAGAGGGACGGGCCACAACACGTTTTCAGCCATTATTGATGCGATCAATTATTCCCACCTCGGGGCCATCAGCGTGACCCTGATTTCTCTGGCGATACTCATCGCGTTTAATAAAGTAGCCTTTTTGAAAAACCTGAAAGTAGTGCCGGGCGCATTGGTGGCGGTTGTGACAGGAATTTTAATCAATGAAGCATACAAGGCATCAGGTTCCAGCCTGGC
>JALHMA010000227.1 GCA_022844265.1 Saprospiraceae bacterium
GAATAGGTCAAAATCCCGAACTGGCTACCTCTTACTACAGCCTCGGTTTTTTGTATGCCAACCAGAAAGAATATGCGAAGGCCCTGCAATTGTGCAAAAAAGCGCTGCTGCTCAGCCGTGAAATCAACGCCGTCAGGACCGAACGGGATGCCTGCCATTGCCTGTACCAGACCTACAAGGCATTGGGACAACACGAGCCGGCACTCACCTACCACGAACAGTTCCTGACGCTGAACGACAGCCTGCAAAAGGATGCGACCAGCCAGCGACTGGAACAGATGGAGTTTGCCCGGCAGGTTTTGCTGGACAGTATGGGCAAGGAAGAGGAAAAGCAGGAAATCAAACTCAGCTACCAGTCGGCCCTGAATCAAAAAACGGAAAGCCTCAATGCCGCCCTGATCGCGGGGATCATCTTTCTGCTGCTCGCGCTGGCGTTTCTGATCCGGATGCTGTATTTTCAAAAAAAATCGGAACGGCTTCAAAACCAGGCACAGCAACTGGAAAAACAACAACTGATCAGCAAAATCGACCTGCTCAGAACGCAGGTAAACCCGCATTTCCTGTTCAACAGCCTCAGCATCCTGTCGTCGCTCGTGCATGTCAATGCCGATTTGTCGGAGCAGTTCATCGAGCAACTGTCGCGTCTGTACCGCTATATCCTGGAGCAGAAAGACCGGCAGGTGGTGACTTTGCGCACCGAACTCGATTTCCTGCAGTCGTACGTTTTTTTGCTGAAAATCCGCTTTGAAGAAAAATTCGAACTGCAAGTCCATCTGGAGGAAGCAGACATCAAGCGGTATAAAATCGTGCCGCTTACGCTACAGTTGCTGCTGGAAAATGCCGTCAAGCACAATCAAATGTCGGCGAAAAAACCGTTGGTGGTGGAAATTTCCAGAGACGATAATTACCTGCTGATAAAAAACCGGCTACAGCTCCGCCAACAGCGCGAACCTTCCACCGGAACGGGACTGAACAGTATTATCAACCGGTATACGCTGCTGAACGAACTTCCGGTCAAAGCCGGGGAAGAAGAGGGCGATTTTGTGGTGCGGGTGCCGTTGCTTGATTGAACATTTCTGTACAGACGGCGAGGATTATACGATAAGACTGAAAATAGAAAAGGGTGATATGCGGGAACAATCCGACGCTTGCTTGGTTTGAGCTAGGGCATAAAATCCAATTGTTATATGAAAAGAACTGCATCATTCCTATTCGCTCTGGGCATTGTCGTATTTACTTCGTGCGGGCAAAATTCTGCTGGAAAAGCAACCGGTAACCCATCTGCTTCCGTCGAAACCAAAGCACCGAATTCCAATTACCAACCGGCTTTTGTCGGTCAGACAAGGGTGAGCGGCGTAAAAACCACCACTCCATACGAATTCAAAGTACTTACCGAGGCCCTGGATTTTCCCTGGGGAATCAAAAGCCTTCCCGACGGCCGATTTATCATCACACAGCGGGAAAGCGGTACGCTGCTCATTGCCAAAATGAACGGCGAGTTGAGTAAAGCCATTACAGGATTGCCGGCCGTCAACCCGGATGGACAAGGCGGTTTGTTGGGCATTGCAGTTGACCCTGCTTTTGAGCAAAACCGCATGATTTACTGGACTTTCTCGGAAAATGTAGAGGGTGGAACACTGACTTCAGTTGCAAAAGGTAAACTTTCGGCAGACGAAACAAAAATCGAAAACGCAACGGTCATTTACCGGGCTACACCTGCGTACAAAGGGAACTTGCACTACGGCAGTCGCATCGTTTTTGATAAAAGTGGTCATCTTTTTGTGAGCACGGGGGAGCGTTCCGACCTTGTTACGCGTCCGCAGGCACAGCAGTTGAATTCGAGCCTGGGGAAAATCATTCGAATTACCACAGAAGGCAAAGCGGTACCGGGTAATCCGTTTGAAAAACAGGCGGACGCTAAACCGGAATTGTATTCTTACGGTCACCGCAATGTACAAGGGCTGGCGCTTCATCCCGTCACCGGAGCACTGTTTAACAATGAATTCGGTCCCAGAGGCGGCGATGAAGTAAACCTCGTCAGTGCGGGAAAAAACTATGGATGGCCTACCATCACCTACGGTATTGAATACGGTGGTAAAAAAATTGGTGATGCGATCCAGCAAAAAGCGGGTTTGGAGCAGCCTGTTTATTACTGGGATCCCTCCGTATCGCCCAGTGGAATGACCTTCTACAGCGGAGATATGATTCCGGAATGGAAAAACAACCTGTTCATTGGCTGTTTGAGCGGTATGCACATCGTGCGCCTCGTCATTGAAAACAATAAAGTGACAGGTGAAGAGCGGTTGTTATCGGAAGAATCTCAACGTTTTCGGGATGTCACACAGGGCAAGGATGGCGCTTTGTATGCCGTTACGGATCAGGGAAGGCTTTATCGGATAGCGAAGAAGTAGATGGGTTCGGCGACGCCTCTCGTAGCGTGTTCCATCACTCTACGTCGGGAAACACGCTACGAGGGGCGTAGCCAACTACTTCATTTCCAGCCACTTATTATCCTTCATCCAGTCCGTCAACCGCTGCGACCACGTCTTGATCGACGCCAGCGTCGTCCGATTCCCCATATTAAACGCGTGATTCCCCTGCGCATACAAATGCACTTCCACCGACACTTTTGCTTTGCGGTACAGTTTCGCCAGTTGGAGCACCGGTTCCGAGCAGCATTCATCGTCGTTGGCGGCCAGCAAAAAAGCGGGTGGGGGAGTGCTGCCCAGTGATGCAGGCACGGCTAAAGGTCCGGGATAAATACAAACCAGGAAATCAGGGCGGGCGCTGAATCCATCCACCGGGTCGCCCACAGACTGAGTTGCCGGGTGCTCCTCCAAAGCAGTCCAGGCGGCCAGTTCGCCGCCTGCGGAAAAACCCATGACGCCAATCCGCGTCGGATCTAGGTTCCATTCTACAGCACGGCTGCGCAATAGTTTCATAGCCCGGTTTGCATCCTGCCGGGGATGGTCTTCGGTATACGGCGAACCTTCTTCCCGGAACAAGCGGTATTTCAGTACAAAAGCGGCTACGCCGATGCTGTTCAGGTAACGCGCAGCGTCGCGACC
The DNA here is from genome assembly GCA_022844265.1 of Saprospiraceae bacterium. Classification (GTDB taxonomy): domain Bacteria; phylum Bacteroidota; class Bacteroidia; order Chitinophagales; family Saprospiraceae; genus M3007. The sequence goes on from JALHMA010000227.1 coordinate 3,069, forward strand.
TTCGGAATTGTACACCAGTGCGCGGTGGCCGCCGCCAGGGCAAATTAGCACAGCAGCGCCCGTTGCGATGTTTTTAGGCGGCAGGTATGGCGTGATGCTGGGGTTGTGCACATTTTTTACCCACCAGTCTTTGGCCTGTTCGGGTTCTGAACGGCGCTTTTCAAAACCGGGCGCGCCATTTGGCCAGAGTGGAATCTGAACAGCAAACAGATCGGTTTCCGGCTGCTCCAGTTCTAATTCCTGTATCCAGATGTTTCTGTACAATACATTGTGGCCTTCCGCCTGGAGTTTGAGGCCGCCGGGTATATCTGTGATACCTTTTCCGCCGTCGTTACCGCCGTCGATACCCGAATTGGGGCCGCCCCAGACCTGGTTGATGGTTTGGTTCGTGTACACTTTTTGTCCGTTGAAACACATGGAAACCATGGCTTTTTCGCTGCGCTGTCCGTCTTTGAAACGAGCCGCCCGGAAAACAATATCGTAGGCATTCCATTTTCCGATACCGTTGTATGCGTAATACGGCGAAGGGGTTTCATTGATGACTGCGGCCATACCATGTGAAGTGGTGTCGCCGTCTAGCACCTGAATTTCGTACCGGTTTTGCAGGTACACGCCGCTGTTGCCGCCTTTTTCAGACACCAAAAATTCAATATGCAATCGGAAATCGCGGAATGCTTTTTTGGTGACGATGTCGGCTGTGCCGTATTTGCCGCCTGCTGCAGTCGGGTCGTTGCTGTTGAGCACCGTGCCGCCGTCGACCGGGTCGGCCACAATTTTCCACTTGATGGGCGGTTTGGCTGCCAGGCGCGGGCCATCCCAGTACATCCATTTCTGGTCGAGCATGTCGCGGGTACCGTCAAAGTAGACTTCCGCGCCTGCGGGTGCTTTGACGCCGACGCCGGTTTGTGCGGACAAAGGGCTGGTAAAAAGTAAACAGAGCAAGGTTGGAAAACTGCTCACAGCAAGGAAGATATGGTGGAAATATTTCATAGTATGTGGTTGAATACTGTGTTATCTAAATTTGTGAGTATTCGAGTATAAACGATTCGTTATCAGTCAGATACTCGAATACTCAAATCTTCGGATACTCAAAAAGATTAGGCGACTATGTATTGAAAGTATTTGATTTAAAAAGCAGATTTTTGGGATTAAAACAATCTATTAATATACTATTTGATATGTTTATGATCTATTAATTTTGTAAAGATTTTTTAAATTTCGCCGAACTGGGTTCGGCGCTACTGGCGCAGCGCTTTTTTGAAATATCGCCCTTGCCGCGAAGGGGTAAAATCCCAGTCGGTAAACAAACTCGGCGACCAACGCGGATCGAACACCCAGACGACATAAGAAATGCCCTTTTCGGAGCAGTATTTTGTAATCGCATCGCCGTAAGATTCGTCGCTGATGACTGGAATATGCGCGCCCGGATCGTCGGCCCCGCAAAAACCGATCTCGGTGAGCACAACCGGGTATTTTTCGGCTACAAATCCCCAGTCTTTCGTCCATTGCGCTTCCCATGGTTTGGCGCGTTTCATCGGGTAGGGATGGCTCACATACGCGATGCCTTCGGCCCGCACAGGATCGGTAGCGACGGGCGTCAGGTCATAAGCCCAGTTGAATCCTGCTACCAGTGGAATGGCCTTGCAATCGTGTGCGCGAATGATCGTGATGATTTCTTCCATCAGTTCGCGCCATTGTTGCCAGCTGCAGGTCCCCAATTGGCCGTTGTACACCGTGGGTTCGTTAAACAACTCAAAAAACGCAACCGTGGGTTCGTCTTTGTAGTGTTTGGCCATAGCCCGCCAGAACTCGAACGTCTCTTTCTGGGTGGTTTCATACATCGGAGCCTGGTAGAGTTGAGAGCGCAGGTTGCCGATGCTGTGCCAGTCGATGATAACATACAAGCCCTGTTCTTTAGCCAACTCGACGCCCTGATCGAGGAGTTTCGTATAGGCTTCCGGTCCCCGGTTTCTCCAGGCGGTCGGATGCACCGGGAAACGCACGATATTGGCGCCCCAGTTTTTGATTGCTTCAAAATAGTTTTTGTTCCAATGCCCTTCCCGTTCGAGTTTGTCGGGATCGCTGGTGTTCAAACCCTGGAAAACAAGCGTATCCAGGTTTTCCGTAACAAATTGATTGCCTTTGACTTGCAATCTTTTCATGGGCATGCCCGGAATGGTTTTTGCACCGATATCAGCCCTTGAGACCGCCTTTGGCTCGTTGAGTTCGATAAAATAGCCATCCGGATCGGAGACGTAAATCTGCCATGCTTTATCAAAACGCTGCTGCCGGAGGTAAGGGAGCGCCTTCGTTTTTAAAAAAGCCTCTACCGGATCAGCATTTGGAATGGTTAATGAAAAATGGGCGAGATTCGGATCGTTGTTGGTGACTGGAAATGTACGCCCGGCCAGCAGGTGCAACTCCTGTCCCGGCGCGATTTTGAACCAGGCCCGAATGGCTTTCAGGTGCTCCGGCACTTCGATCGGTTCCAGTCCGATCACTTCCCGGTAAAAACGGGCGCTTTCCTCTATGTTTTTTACAGCCAGTGCCACGTGGTTGTAACCGGTGACCTGGATTTGAGCGGACAGGTTGTGCAATAAAATAAAATGGAGCCAGAGAAGGATTCGTCCTGTTTTTTTGAACATGCTGATGTGTTGAGTGGTTGAGTATTGTTGAGCCGTTGAGAAGCCACCGCTCAGAATCAGCCACAAAGTAATCAAAATATTATTTTGCTGTCCGGTGGTTTTCTGGACATAAACGCGGGATAATTTGAACAAGATAAGCAACTATTGCAAAAATCCGTTCTAATCCGGTGAAATCCGTTTCATCCGTTCTCCTGTCACACGATGTAGCAGGTCTCGCGCAAGTGAGGCGGTGACTGACAGTCACCGCCTCACTAAAAACGAGCGGTTCATTAGCTACGCAGCGAGATATCTGGCCGGGCGTGGAATAAAAAATCTGAACTTATTTATAATCAGATGTCTCGCTGCCCTCGACATGACACACGATTTGTGCTAACAGAGCGATTTGAACTATTTCATTGTGTTTTTGATTCATTTTGACCACTGATTCGCAGTAGTTTTGAGCCGAAAAATTACAACCAGATAAAGTCCTCACCACATGCCTATTTACCACAAACTTGGAAAAATACCCCGCACCCGGCACACCATTTTTGAAAAACCCGACGGAAAGGGGCTTTACTACGAACAGTTGTTCGGCACCATCGGCTTCGACGGCATGTCGTCGCTGATGTATGAAATACACCGCCCGACGATGGTGCGCGAGATATTGAAAACGGAAGATGTGCGCCCGGAAATCGCCGTTGAACACAATATGACGGCCCGGCTGCTGCAAGGTTTCCAGGTGGCGCCGAAAGACGATTTCCTGGAAAGCCGCACCACTTTGTTGGTTAATAAAGACATTCATATCGGCCTGGCTGCGCCCCGGCAGTCGCTGCGCAATTATTTTTACAAAAATGCCGATGCCGATGAAATGCTGTTTATCCACAGAGGATCAGGAAAACTGCGTACTTTTTTGGGAAATATCGACTTCGAATACGGCGACTACCTGATTATCCCGCGCGGCATGATTTACCAGATCGATTTTGATACGGCGGATAACCGGATCCTTTATGCTGAATCGTTTCATCCGATTTACACGCCGAAGCGCTACCGCAACTGGTTTGGTCAATTGCTGGAACATTCGCCTTTTTGCGAACGCGATTACAAACTCCCGACGGAACTGGAAACTTACGACGAGCGCGGCGATTTTGTCATCAAGGTAAAAAAGCAGGGGCAATTGCACCACCTCCTGTACCCGACGCACCCCTTCGACGTAGTGGGCTGGGATGGTTACAATTTTCCCTATGGCTTTTCCATTCATCATTTTGAACCGATCACGGGGCGCGTACACCAGCCGCCGCCTGTACACCAGAATTTTGAAACCAAAGCCTTCGTGATCTGCTCTTTTTGTCCGCGGATGTACGACTACCATCCCAAGGCGATTCCTGCGCCCTACAACCACTCCAATATCGATTCCGACGAGATGTTGTACTATGTGGCCGGCGACTTTATGAGCCGCAACAACATCGAACAAGGGCATATCACCCTGCATCCGGCAGGCATTCCACACGGTCCGGCGCCCGGCGCCTACGAGCGCAGCATCGGCCAAACCGTCACAGAAGAGCTGGCGGTGATGATCGATACGTTCGCGCCTTTAAGCCTCACCAAAGCGGCTATAGCGGTGGATGACGGGAAGTATTACAAGTCGTGGTTAGAGTCTCAAAACTCCACCTTATAAAACAACACCGGAATCAAACCCGTCTGCCGGCTATATTCAACACTTTTCGAATTAGGATCATAATAACGATTAAACACATTGAGTCTGTTGCTGGCGTTTTGTAAATCAATCCCCACCGTGGTGGTCATTTTTTCGTAATTGCGTTTCAGGCGCGCGCCCACATCCAGGCGGAAATAATCGGGCATTTTGGTTTCAAACGCGCGGGAATGATCGCGCACCGTGCGGCCTTCCGCCTGCGAGGCTTCCAGGTCGACCGGCGTGTCGCGGTAGCCGCCGGCGTGCACGAGTTTCAGGTTGAAAGCCACGCTGCGGTTTTTGCGGCTGTTGTTACAGTCCCACTCCTTGCCGGCGGTGAAGGTATTGGCGTAGTTGCCGTTGTAGCGCGTGTCGCGCCAGACGCCGTCGCTGCCCTGGTATTTGGCTTCGTAGACGGAGGAAGACAGCAGGAAATACAGGCCCCGGGTGAGGAATTTTTCAAAGGTAAGTTCGAAGCCGTAGTTGCGGCCATTGCCCTGGTTTACCAGTGATTCCGACTCAAAGCCGTCGATCATGTTCAGCATGGAAAAGGACGTAGGTCCGCTGCTGCTGACCGGCACGTCGTACAGGTGCTGGAAATAGGCTTCTGTTTTCAGGTGCAGGTTGCCGGTCAAAACGCGGTCGTAGGACAGCACCAGATGGTGCGCTTTGGTGGGATTAAGGTCGCGGTTGCGGTTGATTTGGCCGTTTTCAAGTTGTGTGAAATACACACCCAGCGGTTGAATTTGTGCATGAAGCCCGTAGCCAAGGCTCAAAGAACTCTGCTCCGAAAACGCGTATTTGACCGAAGCCCGCGGCTCCACGGAATAAGAGTTGTTCAGGAAAAAGACCATCGAGTGGAGTCCGGCATTCATCGTCAGCCGTTCGGCAGGCCGGTACTGCCACTGTGCAAAAGCGTTCAGCGTTTGGGTTTGTCCGGTGGTTTGTATTTCCCGGCGCAGGTAATTTTCCGAAAGATCCCATTCCGACTGCTGAAAATTGAAGTCTAAAAAATTGACGTACGCCCCGCTGCGCAGGAAATGCCGGGCGTTGAACTTGTGGTTCAGCACCGTGGAAAGCGTGTATTTCAACTGCCGGTGTTGTTGTTCGTAGTTGCGGCGCTGCATGTAGTCGGGCATAAACTCATCCTCTTCGTAGCCGTTTTCCGTGCCGGAAGCCAGCAATACCGTTTTGATAAAGGTGCGATCCCAGGCTTTGCTGTGCGTCAGTCCGAGCACGCCGGTATTGGCTAGAAAATTGCCGCTGAATTTTTTTCCCAGATTCGTTTCCCACAAAAGCGAGTCGGCCACGCCGGTCGATTGCTGGACGCTCAGACCACCCATGCCGAACAAGGTGAAAGTACCTGCTTTGCCCGCGGGCATCCACATATTGAAAGATAAATCCTGGAAATCAGTGCTGGCGTCGCCTAGCGGAACGCCCAATTTGGATAAAACCGACAGGGTAGAGTAGCGGTAGTTTGCGAGAAAAGACCCCGTCTGGTTGCCGATGCGCATGGGCCCTTCGGCGGCGGCGTCGATACCCAAAACGCCGGCCTGGAGCGTGTATTCGTATTTGTCCATGTTGCCTTTGCGCAGTTTCAGGTCGAACACGCCGGACAGTGCGTTGCCGTATTCGGATGGGAAAGCGCCGGTCATAAAATCCGAATTGCTCAACAGTTGCGCGCTCAGGATGGAAATGCCGCCGCCGGATGAACCGACATTGGAAAAGTGGTTGGGGTTGGGGATATCCACGCCTTCCATGCGCCAGAGTAGCCCGTTGGGCGCGTTGCCGCGGATGACGATGGTGTTGTTGCCGTCGTCGCGCATCACGACGCCAGCGTAGGAAGAGGCCATACGCGCCGGATCGTTCACCGCCGCTGCGAAACGCTGGGTTTCCTCCACGGAAAAGGTGCGGGCGCTCACGGTGGCCAATTCATTCAGGGCTTTTTGTTTGGC
>JALHMA010000228.1 GCA_022844265.1 Saprospiraceae bacterium
TTCGCGTTTGGCAGTAGTTGATATTTTGGTCGAATTTTCACAAATGCCAAAGGCGAAGCCCCCGAAACACGAAACACCACACACGAAACACGATTCTCGATTACAGGCCTGAAACACCAATGCCCAAACCACAAGAGCCGCCAAACGGGACGTCTCTCACCCTCTCACTTTCTCACTCTCTCACCCTCTCACTCTCTACAATACGTTCGCCAGTTGCTCCTTAATCTTCTCCAGTTCGTCTTTCATCTGCACCACCAGGCGCTGAATATCGGCATCGTAGGCCTTGGCGCCGAGGGTGTTGATTTCGCGGCCCATTTCCTGGGAGATAAAATTGAGCGTCCGGCCTACGGATTCCTGTTTGCTGTCCAGGTGTTCGAGAAAGTGGTTACAGTGCATACTGAGGCGCACCTTTTCCTCCGACATATCCATTTTTTCCAGGTAATACAGGATTTCCTGTTCAAAGCGGTTGTTGTCGAGGTTTTCCTTTCCGAAATTTTCCTCCATGTTATTGCGAATCCGTTCGCGCATCCGCACAAAACGCTCTTTTTCAAAAGGCGTCACCTGCTCCAGCATGGTAATGATATTGGTAATGCGCAGGCGCAGTTCGGACTCCTGCGACAAACCTTCGAGGATACGGAATTTTTTGAAATTGTCCAGCGCTTTGGTTATCGTCTGGCAAATGGCCTGCCATTCGTCTTCATCCACTTCTCCAGAAGCCGAAGCCACCACATTGGGAATACGCAGGATGGCCTGTAGCATTTCGCCCTGGGGAATATGCAATTCGTTGGCCAGGCGGCTCAATTCGCGGTGGTAGCCGCGAAAAAGCGCTTCGTTGAGGCTGACCAATGCGGCGCCGTCCGCATTCTGCACGTCAATGTTCAGGTCGATCTTGCCGCGTTCGGCGTGGTCGGTCACCATTTTCCGCAGTTCCACCTCTTTCTCTTTATAATCGCCGGGGAAACGAAGTTTGATATCGGTCATTTTGGAATTGAGGGCGCGCACTTCCACCGAAATCGTCTTATCGCCAAAAGTTCCATTTGCGCGGCCATAGCCTGTCATTGAAAGCAGCATAATCCAGAAAGTCAAAAGATTAGAGAATAAAAAAATAAGAATGTTTCAAAAAAGAGGGCAAACTTACAGGAAAACCCCCGATACCTGTACCATATCGGAACAAGAAGCGGAAATTGAAAATATTCTTACCTGTACCCCTCAAAATTTTGGTCATTTTTTTTTGTAAACTGCTGAATTAGAGCGAGTTTTCCGCCCGGAAAGTAAAAACGACGAAGGAGGGTATCCGAATATCTTAGTGCCTGATTTTCTACGCCATATTGGTCTTATTTTTTTCAGGAAAAGCTTGTGAAGGCCGAAAATTGTTAGAACTTTGCACCTCGTTTTTCAAAAAACCCGACTTTCGTTCATAATTCATTCAAAATCAACGAAATAAAACATGAGAAAGGCTGACCTTGTGAACGCTATTTCCGAAAAAACCGGTGTAGCCAAAGTGGACGTGCTCGTTACGCTCGAGGAATTGTTCAAGGAAATCAAATCCACGATGACCAATGGCGAAAATGTGTACGTACGCGGCTTCGGCAGCTTCGTCATTAAAAAGCGCGCCAAAAAAGTAGGTCGCAACATCAAAAAAGGAAAATCAATAGATATTCCGGAACATTTTATTCCGTCATTCAAACCTGCAAAGGTGTTTACGGAGCAAGTGAAGAAGCATGTGACTTCTTTGCCTGATGAAGAAAAAGAAGATTAAACAGGTATAGGCAGCCATGGAAGGCTGTTTTATCCATTCCGATGAATAAAACACACTACTCGGTACTATTTGCAGCGCTGGCCTTGTTTTTGCTGTTGTATTTGGGCTTCGATACCAAAACAGACAAGCAAAAAATGTCGGAGCAGTCGCGTAGCCTCCAGGCAGAAAGCACCAGTTTTGAAACCCTGGAAGCCGATGCTAAAGAACACCTCGAACCTGCCCAGGCCACGCAAGTTGCCGACCTGGAACAGCAGATCGGGCAGGCTGCCAACGATGCAGCGCGCATCGCAGGACTCAAAACGCTGTCCGGCTTGTGGTACCGCTTCGGCCAGTTGCCGGTAGCGGGCGGCATTGCAGAGCAGGTAGCCGAGTTGGAAAATGCGGACACTTCATGGTCGGTAGCGGGCGCCACTTTTTACAGCGGCCTGATCGGGTCTCAGGATCAGATCGTCCGCAGTTATTGTGCCACCCATGCTGTCAAGTCTTTTGAAAATGCCGCTTCCCTGAATCCCGGCAACCCGGAACACCGCATCAATCTGGCGTTGGTGTACGCGGAAAACCCGCCGCCCGACAACCCGATGCAAGCCGTTTTGATGTTGCGCGAATTAGAAAGCAAACATCCTGACAATCCTGCTGTTTATAATGCATTGGGACGGTTGGCGATCAAAACGGGACAGTGGGAACGCGCGATTGAACGATTGGAGAAATCCTGGTCGCTGAGTAAAAACAACCCAAACACTCCCTGCTTGCTGGCGAAAGCCTACGAAGCAGCGGGTAATACAACAAAAGCACAAGAGTTCACGGGCATTTGCAACGCCCGGTAACTCACACAACTCATAACCTGCCTGCTGAAAAGCAGGCCCAAACTTAGTTAGCAATATGCCTTGCGGAAAAAAACGTAAACGTCATAAGATTGCCACGCACAAGCGTAAGAAGCGCCTTCGTAAGAATCGCCATAAGAAAAAGCGTTAGTAACTGAACCACAGGCACTTCGCACCGTATACCACGGGCCGCTGTGCCGGGGTCAGCGCCAGACGCGACCGTCGTTCGAAAACTTTCCGGAAAAGCCGTGTGCTCCCGGAAAGTTTTCTGTGTATGTTCTTATTCCCGATTACAGGCAAGCATTCCACCCCAAAATGTGTATTTACCCCAAAGTCGGCCCCATCAGGCTGCGTTTTTGCTCCCCCCAATCAAAAACGAAATGCTCCCTTGCTGCCCAGGTAATCTGTGGATTTTCAACCCTAAGTATACGCGCAAAATCAATCAGCATCCATTCGGCATAAATCAATCATTTTCTTTGCCTTTTGCCGTTTGTTTTTTGCCCTTTTACTTACAACGGCCCTGCCGCTACATACACCCACCATCGCGACGGTCTGATTTTTGTCGCCCGCACCGACCCCGGTAGCCGGTCGAGCGGCTTTTGCCATTTTTCAACTGCCTGCATCGTCGTGGTTTGCCGGGATGGTGTTTGGTATTTCGTGTTTGGTGTTTAGTATTTGGTGTTTGGGGCGCTTCGCCTGAGCTACCCACGGTAGCCAAAAGCGAAGCCCCCCAAACACCAAATACTAAACACCAAACACGAAGCACTAAACACTCTCTTTGCTCGTGCCTGTTGCAAACCAATCTTTCCAACGTGGATAAAGAACTGATCATCAACGCCACCGAATCCGGCGTTGAACTTGCCCTCTTAGAAGACGGCAAACTCGTAGAACTCCAGCATCAGAAGACCAACAACAATTTTACCGTAGGCGATATCCTCATCGGTAAAATACGGAAAATGATGCCCGGACTCAATGCCGCATTCATCGACATCGGCCACCGAAAAGACGCATTCCTGCACTACACAGACCTGGGACCGAAATTGCGCTCCTTAGTGAAGTGGACCAACGGAGTGATGAACGGTAGTATCAACACCCACAAACTCGACAACTTCAAATTTGAAGACGAGATTGTAAAAACCGGAAAGGTCGACCAGGTGCTCAATAAGCGCTGGCCCGTGCTCGTCCAGATTTTAAAAGAACCCATTTCCACCAAAGGCCCGCGCCTGTCCTGCGAACTCACGCTGCCAGGCCGCTACATGGTGTTGTCGCCCTTCTCCGATACCGTTTCTGTTTCCAAAAAAATTTCCAGCGGGGAAGAACGCAAACGCCTGCATACCCTGGCGGAAAGTATCAAACCCAAAAACTTCGGACTCATCATCCGTACGGCTTCGGAAGGCAAAAAGGTGCAGGAACTGCACGAAGAACTCGTGCGCCTCATGGGCCAGTGGGAAGACATCTACAAGCAACTGAAAACGACTACGCCGCCCGCCAAACTGCTCAGCGAACTCGACAAACCCGCCAGCGTGCTGCGCGATATGCTCAGCGACGGTTTCAGCCGCATCGTGGTCAATGAAAAAGACCTGTATGCCGACATCCGGGCGTACATGCAAAACATCAGTCCCGATCAGGTAGGCATCGTGCAACTGCACAACAGCTCCAAACCGGTGTTCGATGCCTTCAGCGTCACCAAACAGATCAAAGCCTCTTTCGGTAAAACGGCGACGATGAACAGCGGCGCCTATGTCATCATCGAAAAAACGGAAGCCATGCACGTGGTCGATGTGAACAGCGGCCACAAAATCAGCACCAACGACGTTGAACAGACCATCTTCGGCGTCAACCTGGAAGCGGCGGAAGAAATCGCCCGCCAGATCAGGCTCCGCGACATCGGCGGACTGATCGTGATCGACTTCATCGATATGAAAAACCCGGAGCACAAAAAACTCCTGGCGAAAAAGATGGAGGATTTCATGCGCAAAGATCGTTCGCAACACACGATTCTGCCGCTGTCCAAATTCGGACTGATGCAGATCACCCGCGAACGCGCCCGCCAGGAAGTGGTGGTGGATACCGCCGAAATGTGCCCTACCTGCGGCGGTACCGGCAAGATCAATGCCAGCATACTCCTCACCGACGATATTGAACGCGACCTGGAATTCATCATGCAGTCAAGGCCCAGAATGCCGCTGCGCCTGCGCGTACATCCGTTCCTCGATGCTTTCCTGAAAAAAGGTATCATCAGCCAGCAGGTGCGCTGGTGGTGGAAATACAGCAAATGGATCCGCATCCTGCCGCAAGCCGATTTCCAGTTGATGGACTACAGGTTTTATGACGGGAATGAGGATGAGATACGACTGAATTAGAAGTGAGAGGTGAGAGGTGAGAAGTGAGAGACGTCCCGTTTGGCCACTCGGCAGTTTGGGCTTTGGCTTTTCAGGCCTGTAATCGTGAAATGTGAGTTGTGAGTCGTGAGTGGCATCCCGTCAGAAGAATATTGAGTTTTTTTTTCTAACGGGATGCCGCTCACGACTCACGATTCTCCACTCACGATTACAGGCCTGAAAAATCCAACTCACAAACCGCCGAGTGGCCAAGCGGGACGTCTCTCACTTCTCACTTCTAATAAACTTCGCAAGATTCGGGTAGGCCACGGTTGTTTTCACGGCTACTTTTGTACCATCAAATTCAACAAAAATGAAGGCACAAGAGCACATCAATTACCAGCGCATCGCCGATGCGATCGACTACCTCCGGCAGAACTTCAGCAGCCAACCCGAACTGGCGGAAGTGGCGGAACAAGTACACGTAAGTCCGTACCATTTCCAGCGCATGTTTACGGAATGGGCCGGCACAAGTCCCAAAAAATTTCTACAATACATCAGTATTCAGCACGCCAAAAAAATGCTGAAAGAGGAACAGGCCTCTTTGTTCGACACAGCTATGGAGACCGGGCTATCGGGCGCAAGCCGACTGCACGATTTATTTGTCAACATAGAAGGTATGACGCCCGGCGAATACAAAAACGGTGGCGCCAATCTTTCTATCAACTACAGTTTTGCTGAAAGCCCTTTCGGAAATGTCCTGGTCGCTTCTACAGCCAAGGGTATCTGCCATATTGCTTTTGCCGATGACAGCGCAAAGGCCCTGAAAAAGTTGCAAAGCGATTTCCCGAATGCGAAATATCAGCAAGTTCTCGATCTGATGCAGCAAAATGCCCTGTACATTTTCACACACGACTGGAGCAAACTCCACCAAATTAAACTCCATCTGAAAGGAACCGATTTCCAACTCAAAGTGTGGGAAATGTTGCTGAAAATCCCGATGGGCAAACTCACCACTTATGGGAACATTGCCCAATACATTCAACGCCCCAAAGCAGCACGGGCCGTCGGAACGGCCATCGGCGACAACCCGGTCGCATTCCTGATTCCTTGCCACCGGGTAATCCAGTCCAGCGGGTTATTGGGCGGGTACCATTGGGGAACGACGCGAAAAACGGCTATGATTGGGTGGGAGGCAGCGCATGTATTAGAGGTGAGAGGTGAGAAGTGAGAGGTGAGAGCGCCCAATCACCGAACTCTTTTCCGAGGCAGTAGTTCACTCTATGTATTTTCACCATACAAGACAAGGCTATTAACTCACTCATGAAAGAAGTATTAAAAGCGCACATTCTTCAAAAACTGGGAAAAGCAAAACTCTGAAAACGTTGACAAATGTCAAGAGTGGTGGAAAGTTGCACTTCGACCTTTGCGGAGACAATTTTGTCGTTCACCACTCCATCCATTTTTCACCATGAAAGAATTTATGCTTTTATTCCCAACGTCAGCGGAAACGGACAGTACATTTCCACCCCGCAAGACATGCAGGAAGATATGCCCAAGTGGCAGGCCTGGATCGGCGGTCTTGCCGCTCAAGGAAAATTGGTAGATACCAAACCCATTGAATATGCGGGTACGGTCGTCACCAATACGGGCATCAGCCACGAACCCTACAAATCCGAAAATTTTCTGGTTGCAGGTTATTTGATGTGTAAGGCAGAAAGCGCGGAAGAAATCGCGGAATACGCCAAATCCTGCCCCATCCTTCGATATCCGCAGGGCAGCGTGGAAATCCGCCCGATCATGGCTTTTGAAATGTAAACCCACTTCCAATATGATCGGCGGCGCATTAATATTTGCCGGAACACTGGCGAAAGACAAGCGGTTTATAGAATAAATGCGGAAGTAATTGAACGTTTGAAAACAAGTAACCCGAATTTTTCCATGATGAAAAATTCGGGTTTGTTATTTTGTACCAAATGGCCGAAATAACATTTTTAAATAAATCTACCTTCGCCCCATCATTAACTAAAACATACTATCTGATGACCTTCAAAATTTGCAGCCGTACCCTTTTGCTCGCCACGCTGTTCCTGGCGCAGCAGTCCGTTTTTGCCCAGCAGGAAATGCGCTGGGATACCCACGGCGTTGGTTTTATCGTTCCTGAAAACTTTAAGATTGAAACCAACAATGCTGAAGAATACACAGCCTCCAACGACAACCTGTTTTTGAGCATCATCCCGATCCAGGATGAAAACCTGACCACCGATCACCTCGCAGAAGCGGTGGTGGAAATGGCGAAAGAACTAGAATACGATGTCGTCGATGTAGCCGACGAAGCAACCATGCAGGACTTTACCGGTTACTACGTCATTGGTCAAAAAGACGGCGTCAATGCGCTGCTGATGGCTATGATGGATACGGAAAGCAGCACCAACCTGCTCGTTGTGATCGTGTATGCCGACAATTCTGAAAGAATGGCGCTGAAAATAGCGAACAGCTTCTTCGCGTACGACTGATTTTTTTGTGAATAGTGAATAGTGAATAGTGAGTGGTGAATAGTGAATAGTGAGTAGTGAGTGGCATTCAGGTAAAAGATTGTTGAGTTCTTTCTTTTAACTGGATGCCACTCACTACTCACTATTCACCACTCACTATTCACTATTCACCACTCACTACTCACTATTCACCACTCACTATTCACTATTCCAGCGCAAACGCCACCACCCAGTTTCCCTTCGGCGTACCCAATTTTTCGCCCCCGCAGGCCACTGCGATGTATTGTTTGCCATTAACCTGATAGGTAGCGGGTGTGGCAAATGCGGCGGCAGGAAGTGTAGTTTCCCACAACAAATTCCCTGTTTTTTTATCAAAAGCGCGAAATTTTCCGTCCTTGGTAGCGGCAATGAACAGCAGTCCGTTGGCCGTAATAACCGGCCCGCCATAGTTTTCACAACCCGTCGGCGCATGTCCTTTTTTCCTCAGCGTCTCGGTATCGCCGAGGGTAACGCGCCATAGGTAAGCGCCGGTATTCAGGTCGATGGCGCTGAGGGTGCCCCAGGGCGGCGCGATGCCGGGCAGGCCTTCACTGTCCAGGAATTTGTGGTAACCCGTATGGTTATAGGGAACAACGGACTTTTTTTCCGGCGTAGCAGCGGTAGCGCCGACTTCCTTTTTTTCTTCTCCGTACAAAAACGCGACCAGCGCGGCTTTTTCCGTTTCACTGATTTGTGGAAATCCGGGCATCATACCTTTGCCTGTACGGATCATCTTGTTTACAAAGCCCTTACCTCTGCGCTTGATTTTCAGCAAAGAAGGAAATCCGCTTTGCGCATTACCGCTGCGATCGGTTTTATGGCAGGAAGCGCAATAGTTCAGGTAGACCGCTTCACCCGGGGTGGTTCCTGCGGCTAATTTGCCGGCAGCCGGTTCCATTTTTAATATCCAGGCCATTTCGTTGGCATTGACATACAAGATGCCTTCTTCAGGGTCGGCGCCTGCGCCACCCCATTCGGCGCCGCCGTCGTAACCGGGCAACAGGAACACGCCTTCGAGGTTCGGCGGCGCATACCATCTTTTGTCCGACTTGCGAAAAGTCTGCAATAGTTCCTCCCGGTTGTCGGCATAAGGGCTAATGTCGTTTTCCGTGAGTTCGTGCGCCTGCCGGGCAAAGGGTTTCGGGAGTACCGGCACGGGCTGGTTGGGCCAGGCTTGCTCCCCTTCCAGTCCAGAAGGCGGCGCGGCCCTGTCTTCTATATCGAACAGCGGTTGTCCCGTTTTCCGGTCGAACACGAATACATAACCCTGTTTGGTGATCTGGGCGACAGCGTCGATGGTCTGGTCGCCTCTTTTTACCCGGAGCAGGTTGGGCGGCGCGGGCAGGTCGCGATCCCAGATGTCGTGGCGGGTAAACTGATAATGCCAGATTCTTTTGCCGGTTCGGGCATTCAGAGCAAGCAGACAATTGGCGTACAGGTTAGCGCCTTTGCGCCGGCCTCCATAAAAATCGGGCGAAGCGGAACCTGTAGGTACGAACAGCACGCCCGCCTCGCGGTCGACGGCCATGCCTGCCCAGTTGTTGGCGGCGCCGATTTCAGTATTCAGGTAAGCCTCTTTGTTGTCCCAGGTTTCATAACCGGCCTCGTTGGGGTATGGTATGGTATGGAAAGTCCAGACCAATTTTCCAGTCACCACATCGAAGGCGCGGATATCGCCGGGAGCCGCGTCGGCGCCTTCCGAGAGCCGCAGCGGCATCACGATCAGGTTTTCAAAAACAGTTCCGGGCGTATTGGAAATGATAAACTTGTTGCGGGCGATTTCCGGGAGTCCGTCGTGCAGGTCTACGTGCCCGGCGCTGCCGAATGTTTCAATGGGTTTCCCCGTTTCGGCATCCAG
>JALHMA010000229.1 GCA_022844265.1 Saprospiraceae bacterium
GGTTTTGCGCACTGTTACAATGAACTTTTATTCAAAACCACTTTGCGCTGCCACAAACAGGCCGGCGGATTTCTTCCGCAGGGTTTTGTCGCTTGTCTTGTGTTCGGTACTTTTGCAGACCTGAAACACCCAAATTCAAAATATACCAAATGGCCAAGGGGGATGCCACTCACCACTCACGACTCACGACTCACGACTCACCACTCACCACTCACGACTCACCACTCACGACTCACCACTCACGATATGACTTTACGCGAATTCTTCGACTACCTCGGCTCCAATCCCATGGTGATGCTGGCTTTTTTTCTCGGCATTCCGTTTACAGCCCTCATCGCCGGCATATTGGGCAAGGGAGAAGGCAACCAAAGCCCCTGGAAGTACTTATATGCGGTGCTGATATATTTAGCTTGTGTGCCGGGCATCTTTGCAGTCGCTTTAAGCGTTTACCTGTTTCTATTTGAACGGGGCAGCATTATGAACGCCAATGTGTTTATACAAATCCTGCCGATCCTTTCCATGGTGCTGACTTTGGCAATTATCCGGCGGAATGCTTCGTTTGAACTGATTCCCGGCTTTGGCAAATTGTCCAGCCTGATGACGATGATCGGTTCGATATTTATCCTGATGTACCTGCTGGATCGCCTGCACCTGGTGGCATGGGTAAATGTCCCCGTGCAGTACCTGGTGCTGATTGTGGCTGGGTTGCTGGTGGCGTTTCGATATGGATTTAAAAGAATGATTGCGTGATTTTTTGCCCGGCGTAGAGGGATGGCACACGGATGAAACGGATTTGGGCGGATTTAAACGGATTTTCCCGCTTTAGAGTTGACACGAATCAAGATATCTTCACTTTAAGAAAAAAGTAGGTCAACTCTAAAGCGGGAAAATCCGTTTTAATCCGCCCAAATCCGTTTCATCCGTGTGCCATCCCTCTACGAGAGAAAAGGTATAAAAAATTAAAAATCAATAAGTTACATCACCTAACGCAGCATCATTTTGCCAACCCGTTTGATATTTTTTCTACCATGTGTAGTATCTCTCTTGTTGCTCGCTGCATGCAGCGACGCTCCTAAAGAGACACGCCAGGTATTTACCCAGGACGATACGGCAGTGGAGCTGGGCAGGAACGTGGAAATTCTGTATTCCGACAGCGCGCTGGTGCGGGTGCGGGTGACCGGCGCCGTTTTGCATAATTATGTCACCCGGGAGAATCCGCGACAGGAATTTCCGGAAGGTATCCAGATTGAATTTCTGGAACCCGATTTATCCGTTAAAAGTATCCTGACCGCTAAAAACGCGATCCGGCAACAGGAAAAAGGCAAAATAACCGCGCGCGACAGCGTCGTGCTGATAACGGCGCGGAAAGAAAAATTAGAAACAGCCGAACTGATCTGGGATGAAAAAACGGCTAAAGTGTACACCGATAAATTTGTCAAAGTGACCAAACCCGGCGAAGTTATCTATGGGTTCGGGCTGGAAGCGGAACAGGATTTTTCCTACTGGAAAATTATCGTCCCCAAAGGACGTATCAAAGTGGAGCAGTTGGATGAAGTCCTGAAATAGTATCCGCGTTTTTTCCGAACTTTGCCCTTTTGTTTGTTATTCGTTATTGGTTATTCGTGTGGTAACTCTTGGCTTAATCAAGTACTAAAGCCAAGCGTTACCACACGAATAACCAATAACGAATAACCAATAACCACTCACCAACAAGCTATGCCAAATTACTTTTCGTTTCTGAAAAAAATTCCTGACATCTTCCGGCGCTCGGAGGGCGACGATCGGAGCCTGATGGACAAGTTGCGGGATAAATACCGCCTGGTTATCATGAATGATGACACGTTTGAGGAAGTAACTTCTGTCAAACTGACGCCGCTGGCCGTTTACGTGGGGCTGAGCTCGCTTATCGTGGGTACAGCTATATTAGTGACTATGGCGATCATCTGGACGCCTTTGAAGCGATACATACCCGGATATGGCGATTTTAAACGCGATGCTGAAATAACGGATTTGGTCAATAAAGTGAGCGACCTGGAATCCGAAGTGGAAGCGCACCGGCAATACAACGATAATTTCAGGAAACTACTGGTCGGCGATTTGAAAGACATGAGCAAGGAAGCCGCTGAAAAACAGGGACAACCTGCCGACACCGCCGACGCCCTGCCTACTGAAGTGGATCGTATCCCGGAAGATGAAAAGTTACGCAGCGCCGTTGCCAAAGGTACGTTTACCTCCGATCCGGCGCTTGCGCTTGCTGCCGGTAATGGTAATGTTACAGGCACGCTGAATCCGCGCGATATTCCCCTGGAGCAATTGTTTTTTATGCCGCCCGTCTCCGGTGAAATGACCTCTGGTTTTGATTTTGCAAAAAACCATTACGGCATAGACGTCGCCGCTCCCAAAAACACTGCCGTGAAATCTGCCGCAGACGGGGTGGTCATTTCAGCAGGATATACCGTGGAAACGGGTTACAGCATTGCCATACAACACCCCAATAATGTGGTCACCATGTATAAACACAACTCCGTGCTGCTCAAACAAACCGGCGTAGCCGTAAAAGCGGGAGAGGCCATTGCCATTATCGGCAACTCCGGTGAGAATACTACCGGCCCGCACCTGCATTTTGAACTCTGGTATAAAGGCAGGGCGGTGGATCCGAGCGATTATATTAATTTTAATTAGGGTAACGCTCAAAAAACAACTGATGCTTTTTACTAACCCCCGCGCTTTAGCCGGGGGAATCGAAGAAACCAAACCCAAAGGGGTTTTAACCCCAGATCACTCATTTTGGGTTAAAACCCATCTGTGTATGTTCCGTTCATTGCCCCCGGCTAAAGCGCGGGGGTTAGTCAAATCGTGAACTTGTTTTTTACTAAGTTTTAAAAAAGCCGCATTTGCGGAGATTTAAACCCCTCATGCAAATCCAGGTTAAACCCCGGCATTTTCCGGTCTTTCATATATTTTTCTTTGGCTACCCTGAATTGTTGGTGAATCACATCCGCGATATTGCCCTCGCCGCGCATGCGGGTTCCGCTGCGGAAGTCTGATAACTGCCCGCCTTGTACATCCCTGATCCTGTTGAGCACCCGGTCTGCCCGGTCTGGCATGGTACGCCGGATCCAGTCTTCAAACAGGATGGCCACATCGCCGTTCAGGCGCACCATGGTGTGTCCTATGCCCAGGGCGCCCAAATCGGCCACCGTCTTGACCAAAGGAATGATTTCATGGTCGTTGAGTCCGGGAATAATGGGCGCCATCATCACAAAAACGGGTACACCTGCTTTCGTAAGCGTCTCCACCGTGCGCAGGCGTTGCTGAATCGTAGCGGTGCGCGGTTCCAGAAATTGTCGCAGGTCGTCCTGTAAGGTAGTAATGCTGATCGCGACATGGACGAGGTTTTCGGAAGCAAGTTGTTGCAACAGGTCTATATCGCGCAGTACGAGGCTGTTTTTGGTAATGACGCCGACCGGATGCCGGTATTTCCAGAAGACTTCGAGGCAGGCGCGGGT
This sequence comes from Saprospiraceae bacterium, assembly GCA_022844265.1. Lineage (GTDB taxonomy): Bacteria > Bacteroidota > Bacteroidia > Chitinophagales > Saprospiraceae > M3007. The sequence continues at coordinate 3,510 of JALHMA010000229.1, forward strand.
GATAAGGAATTTGCGCTCTGCAGGCTGATAAACATCCGTATTTCCTGCAAACATGACCGGAGCAGCCCGCCAGTTTTTCTTTTTTAATTCGTGTTCGAGCAAGGCTGCGGCATTGCGTTTCACCAAAATTTTCCGTTCAAAATCCAGGCCCGCGCTGTATCCCCAGTAGGGATGCGTATTGCGGGCATAACAATAAATGCAGCCGTGTTCGCAGCCCTGGTATGGATTCATGCTCCATTCGAGCGGAATATCGGCGCTTTCCACTTTGTTCAAAATGGTTTTAGGATGGGTTTCCAGGTATTCCGTTCGCAAATCATCTTCCTCCCAGTCGTCGGCTACCAATGCCCAATCGAGGGGCTGTTCGTCGCGTTGCAGGCGTTCGTATCGGGAGGCGGGATTAATTTGTGCGCCGCGTCCGCGCAAGAAAGGCGACTTTTGCTCCGTCGAAATCTTTTGTTGTTTCATTCCTGCAAATTTAAAACAAATAATTTATAAACAACCAATCATTTTTCACCATGAAAATACTTAAATACCTGTTGATTACCGTCCTGACGCTGACGGCTCTTATTTTCGCGCTCGGTTTTTTTGCCAAGAAGACGTACCATATTGAACGCTCTATTGAAATAGAGGCGCCTAAATCGCTGGTATTTGAATCTGTCAGCCAGTTTAAAATAGCCGATAAATGGTCGCCCTGGAATGAACTGGACACCAATATGACAAAAACTTTCAATGGCACAGACGGAGAGGTTGGCGCAAGTTTCAGTTGGTCGGGCAATGAAGAGGTAGGCGCAGGCACACAAACGATTCAAGCCATTTCGCCTGACCGGGTGGATTTGTTGTTGAATATCAGCCAACCTTTTAAAGCGGTTTTTCCGGCCAGTTTTACATTGACCGGTGATAGCCTGAAAACAAAAATTACCTGGACGCTCGATCCGGTGCTTCCGTTCCCGGTCAATGTCTGGGCCATGTTTACCAATGTAGACAGGGCCATGGGGAAAGACTACGAACGTGGTCTGGGCAACCTGAAAAAACATTGCGAGGCGATTGTGCACCCTAAATACCGCGGATTTGAAGTGGCGGAAATCGAGTTGCCCCTGCAATATTATGTTGGAGTGCGCGCACAAACGGATACAGCCGACGTTCTGTCATTTTACGCAACCAACCTGCCCAAGGCTATGGAAGCCGTCAGCAAGGCAGAACTGGAGCCGAGTGGGCCGCCTTCCGGCCTTTTCTGGACCTGGCAGGACGGCATGAGCGATATGGCAGTAGCGGTACCTACTTCGGAAATGAAAAAATATACGGATGATATTGAAGCTTTCCCCATCGGCGGCGGCCTCGCTTTGGTTGTTCAATATTTCGGGCCTTACGAGGGTATCGGAGAGGCGCACCTCGCTTTAGGCGACTACATCCTGGAAAAGAAACTGGAAGGTATTCCGCCAGTGATCGAAGAGTTTGTAACGGATCACGAAACGGAACCGGATACCGCCAAATGGCTCACCAAGGTGATTTATTTTGTAAAACCGATGGTGGATTCGACCGCAGTGGGGAAATAAATAATAGGTTACCACGAATCACAATCGCCAAGAATTAGTTGAATTTGCCCCTAACCCGGGTGTCATTCTGAGCGCAGCGAAGAATCTGGCCAAGAAAGAATGCAAATCTTGCTTTTCATCCTTGGCCAGATTCTTCGCTGCGCTGCTAATGAACCTCCCGTTTTAGTGAGGCGGTGACTGCCAGTCACCGCCTCACTTGCGCGAGACTTTCGGTTCATTCCGTTTTGATCGATGCCGAAGGCGGCGTGCCGCCTCAGAATGACACCCGGGTTAGGGGCAAATTCAACTAATTCTTGGCGATTGTGATTCGTGGTAACATTTTGAAGTGGTGATATAGTTTTTTATTTCACATCAACCACTTTTTCGATCCCGGCAATTTACTCAGCAAATACACACATCCATAAGAAATCAACAGAACGAGTATCGCTTGCGGTATTGCGCCGATCAGTGGATTGACCGGTTGGTTAAAAAACAATTCGGAAGTGGTATGCCAATGACCGATGTAACCGTTTTTTAAAATATCCAGTATGAGTGCGTGTATGAAATAGACCCCGAAACTCAGTCCTGAAAACTGTTGTATCCAACGATCAAACCCCGGAAAACGATCTGCGAAGGCCGACCAGTCGTACCACCTGAGCCAACTGAACAACGCTACCGTCATCAACACCACATTGGGACTAAAATAGATGAACAGCGTTTGATCGTGCGCGCCTTTTTGCAGGGAAAGCCACCAGGTTCCCAGCGCAGTTACTACCGGCATCAGCAAGGCGAGCGCGTACAATATTTTTCTCCGGGGTTGCGGCAGGCTGTAGGTTCCGAGGTAATAGCCCAGCACGTAAAATCCGATATAACCCAGCCAGCCTACATATTCAAAGATAAAGAAACCGGGTATCAGGTGCTGAATCGCGGTAATACTGAATGCAACCACCAGGAAATATTCAATGTCGCGGCGTTGCGCATGGTGTATAAAAATACGGAAAGTAGGCGTGAGCAGGTATAAACTCACGATCATGGGCACAAACCATAAATGGTAGTACACATCTTCAAAGAAGATTTTATACAACACCTCGGATGCCCGGGGCAATTCGGTACCACTGCTAAACAGCGAAAGGCGGTATTGGTATACCATATATACTACCGTCCAGAATGCAAACGGCAGCAAAACGCGTACGATACGTTTGCGCAAAAACTGTCCTGTCGACTCCGGCCGGGAAGGATCAAGTAAAAAACTGCCGCTGAGCATAATGAAAAACGGCGTCGCCCAACGCAACAGACTGCAATAGATATTGCCAGTCCACCAACGAACGTCCATACTGTTAGCAGCGTCGAAATCGGGCAGGTATGTGCCGGTGGAGTGGATAAATATGACCGAAATAGCCGCAAAAGAGCGGATATAATTAGCGTATAAGCGATTAAATCGTCGGGGAGATTCCGATGTTTTTGATGTTTCTGTCATCTTCCATTACAGAGGTGAGACGTGAGAGGTGAGAGGTGAGAGGGTGAGAGAGGTGAGAGGGTGAGAGAAGTGAGAGGGGAGCCGCACTATATACTTCAGGCTGATGACTTCTGACTTTAAAGACTTCGGACTGATGACTTCGCACTTCGGACTTTAAAGACTTCGGACTGATGACTTCGCACTTCGGACTTTAAAGACTTCGGACTGATGACTTCGCACTTCTGACTTTAAAGACTTCGGACTGATGACTTCGCACTTCGGACTTATGTAGAAATCCATCCGGTAACTTCTCCGAATCCGATTCGTACGCCGTCTTTTTCAGCCCGGCCGCGCAGGGTCAGGGTATCGCCGTCTTCCAGAAAGGCGCGGGAAATGCCGCCCGGCAACAGAATCGGTTCTTTGCCGCCTAAAGTCATTTCAAGCAGGGAGCCGTAACTGCCCGGCACCGGGCCGCTGATAGTGCCGGAAGCCATGAGATCACCCACCTGCACATTGCAACCATTTACGGTATGATGCGCCAGTTGTTGTGCCATCGACCAGTACAAATACCGGGTATTGGAACGGGATATAACCGTTTCCTGTCCGCTGTTGACAGGCTTGATCGCTACTTCCAGGTCAATATCGTATTGCTGTCTTCCTTTTTGTTGCAGGTATTCCAGGGGGGCGGGCGTTTGTTTGGGGCCTTTTACGCGGAAGGGTTTCAGGGCCTCCAAAGGAACGATCCAGGGCGACACACTGGAACCGAAGTTTTTTCCCAGAAACGGTCCCAGCGGAACGTATTCCCAGCGCTGGATATCGCGCGCGCTCCAGTCGTTGAACAGCAGTAGGCCAAAAATGTAATCATCTGCTTTATCTATTGGAATGGGCTGCCCCAGTTCGCTGTTTTTACCGATCACAAAAGCCATTTCCAATTCAAAATCAAGTTGCTGGGTAGGGGCATACACAGGCGTTTCCCGGCCTTGCGGCAGGATTTGTCCCCAGGGGCGGCGCAAAGAGGCGCCACTCACGACAATGGAAGAGGCCCTGCCGTGATAACCCACCGGTAGCCAGCGCCAGTTGGGCAGCAGGGGGTTGTCCGGGCGAAACATTTTGCCAACATTCGTGGCATGTTCGATGCTGCTGTAAAAATCGGTGTAGTTCGGCACGGATACCGGCATAAGCATGGTCGCACTGCGCCGGTCGCACAGCAGTTGCGCGGCATTGGCCGGCGCTACCGGTTGGAGGAGCCATTCCTGCACTTTGCGCCGGATGCGGTTCGTAACGGGTTTGCCGAGACCTATAAATGCATTGAGGGTATTTTGCCCGAATACTTTTTTGAAAAAACGGGGTTTGCCAAACAACCCGGCATCGGCGGCAGCCAGCAGATCAACGATATGATCTCCGATTGCCACACCCGCACGCGGTCGGTCATCGCCGGTGTGAAAAACACCAAAAGGCAGGTTGTGAATGGAAAAATCGGTATCAGCAGGGACAGAAAGCCACATCATAGGGAGAGCGTATAAGTTAAGATCGTATGGAAGGGGCGCGCAAAAGTCGGAAATCTCCGGCGAAATCTGTTTTTCTCGTCTTTTTTTTGCACTTTTGGGGAATGAAACAAATACGTATCTCTGAAAAACAACAAATCGGCTATTATATGGACGGGCCGAAACACAACACGCCGATTGTTTTGCTCCATGGCTTTTGCGAAGACGCTTCTGTTTGGGAGCCTATGTTGCCCCACCTCGATCAACTGCCGCTGATTCGAATGGATTTGCCAGGTTTCGGCGGTTCCGATGTGCCTCCATCCGCTCGTATGGAACATTATGCCGATGCGCTCCATGCCGCGCTTCATCTGCTGGACATCCGGCGTTGTGTGTTGATCGGGCATTCCTTGGGCGGTTATATTGCACAGGAATTCCTGCTCCGCCACCCGGAAATGTTGGCCGGGGCCGGCTTATTTCATTCACATCCGTACCCCGATAATGCCGAACGCATCGTCATCCGAAAACGGGGGATTGAAATGTTGCAGCAGGGAAAAAAGGACTTGTACGTTTCCCAATTATTTCCGGGTTTGTTCGCTCCGGCCTATGCGGCGGCGCACCCGGAAGTTGTTCAGGCATTGATAGAAAAAGGAAAACAACAACAGGCAGCCGGTATCATCGCAGCTATAGAAGCGATGATTGAACGCCCCGCTTATCTCAAGGCTTTGGAAAATGCGCATTGCCCTGTGCAGTTTTTGCTGGGCGCCGAAGATGCGATCATTCCGCTCGACGGCGCTTTAAAAGCAGCGGCCTTGCCGGCCGTTTCCGATCTGCACGTACTGCCGGGAGTAGGGCACATGGGTATGTGGGAAGCGCCGGAGCAATGCGCGCAGTACATACGGGAATTTTATTCTCTAGTGTTTGGTGTATAGTGTTTGGTGTTTAGGGTGCTCCGCCTTTGGCCTGTGTTTGGTGTGTGGTGTTTCGTGTTTAGGGCGCTCCGCCTGAACTACTCACAGTTGCCAAAGGCGGAGCGCCCTAAACACGAAACACCACACACCAAACACAGGCCAAAGGCGGAGCACCCTAAACACCAAACACTAAACACTAAACACTAAACACCAAATACGGGTACTTCACCTCCGTCAAAAACAGCCCTTGCGGCGGCACACTCAGGCTTTTTTTCAGGCTTTTTTGCCCGTCTAATGCCGATTGTACCTCCTGTAGTTGTATTTGTCCGGCGCTCACCTGGACGC
>JALHMA010000230.1 GCA_022844265.1 Saprospiraceae bacterium
GGGCTGCAAAGTTTTGCATAAAAATTCCGAAAAATCAATCTTTCGTTTAAAAAAGTTATTGGTTATTTGTTATTTGTTATTCGTGTGGTAACCTTTGGCTAAAGTTGTTAACTTAGCCAAAGGTTACCACACGAATAACAAATAACCAATAACCAATAACTTTAAGGAACCTTGAGCCGCACCTTCAACAACACCGCCAGTTGTTCAAATGCCTTTTGCCAGCCTTCATTGACAAACACCCATTCACCCTTGCGATAGCCCTTGGTCAGTACGTAAAACACATTCTGACTGCGCCAAATGCTCGGTTTAAGTCCCATTTCAGCCACTGCTTCCAGCACCGTATTGAGCCACTCGACCCTGGGTACGGAAGATTCGTCCAGGTTTATTTTTTCAATTTCCCGGTACACCCGCTCTCCGATGGTGTGGCGAATAATGTCTTCATCATTGAGTTTGATGCCCCATCGTTTCAGGTCGCCGGCAATCCGGTGCAAGGTTCGGGTTTCTGCAATATGCCCGTTTCCAAAGAATTCGAGCAAATCGGAATTTAAAACATATGCTGCGATATTGCGCCAGGCGTCGGGCAGGGGCAATCCGGCCTCCTGAAGCCCGGTCATCAGTTGGTAATTGTCGTTGAATACGTTGCGGAAATTGGATTCTGCCAGCGACAAGCTGTGGTCCGTGATGTCGCTGATAATTTTCATTTTTTCATCGGCGAACAAACTGGACAGGGTAAACTTCTCCGGCCCGAAATATTCCTGCAAAATACCGATGACTTCACCCAGATTTGCCGCGCGGAATGCCTTGCTGGTGCGGCCAAACATCTCTTCAAACGTGGTGCGGTTCATCGTACCGCTGATATTGCCGATAATATGTTGCTGCCCTAGATACAATACAGCAAAACAAAAAGTGCGTTCCGCATGGCTCAACCGGGAGCGAATCAGCAGCCGGCCTGCGGCAAACTGCGGCGTACCGGCCTCAATTTTTTCAAAAAACTCAACAGAAGCAGTATAATTGAACAAATCCAGCCCTTCCGGGTCGTCTTCAAACAAAGAAGCCACAGCGAAGTGCATCGCAACGCGTTCGAGGGTGACGCGTGTAGGCACCACATTTTGCAGGAAACTGGCGGCGCCGTTGGGGAACGTATTGCTGGGCGCTTCACTCAGGCGGCGCACAAACTCCGGGTGCAAATCGGTGCCCGTAGCATCGTTGGCGTAATCCATGGCCCGCAACGCATACTGGAGTATTTGATTCGTTTCAAGTCCCGAAATTTCATCAAAAAACCAGCCGCAACTGGTGTACATTAATACAGTATGGCGTTGCATTTCGAGCAAACGGAAGGTAACCACCTTTTCCAAATGACTCAACTCGCGGCGCGCATGTTTTTTCAGGAAACTATCCGACACGGCGATGGAACGGTCGAGCATCACCTCGATGTAATCATTGCGGGCAGCCCAGGGATCCTGAAGAAAACGGGCAGCCTCGCGCTCGTACAGCGGGGCCAGGCGGTCGCGCAACCAATCGAGCGTGTCCCGAAGCGGTTTGCGCCAACGCTGGTGCCATCCGGCGCGACCGGAATTGCAGCCGCAATCGGCCCGCCAGCGTTCAACGCCATGCACACAGCTCCAGGAGGAGTTTTCGTGGATCTGAACCTCCCATTTTGGCGGGAAAAGTTCTAAAAACTGGCCGTAATTGGTCATTGTTGCCGATTTGGCCGCTTCTATCAGGTTCATACAATCTGCCAGCGCCATTTCTCCGAAACGGTGGTGGTGGCCATAACTTTCCCCATCCGTGGCGATATGCGCCAGTTGCGCTTCATCGTTGTTGTCAAAAATACCGGTCATCCGGTTCGCGAAATTCTGTCCGCTGTTCAGCAGGCCGTTGAATGCCACTTCCTGGGCAATGCCTCCGTGGTAAAAAAACAGTGCAATCCGCCGGCCACTGGGCAAAAGACACCAGTACGGGTGACGGGTATCGATGGTTTCGGTGCTGACCTGCTGCCAGTCTGCTGCACCGATTTTACGAATGGCTTTGGCCTGCCGGGGCGCCAGAATCGTAAACTGGATGCCATGCGAAGCCAGTACTTCCAGGGTTTCGGTATCTGCAGCTGTTTCCGCCAGCCACATGCCTTCGGGATAACGACCGAAACGATGTTCAAAATCGCGAATACCCCAGTTCACCTGGGTCACTTTGTCGCGGTAGTTGCACAAAGGCATGATCAGGTGGCTGTGCACCTGTGCCAGGGCAGAGCCATGCCCGCCGTATCGCTCCATGCTCCGGCGGTCGGCATCGCGCAGCAGTGAGTAGGCTTCCGGGTCGTTTTCTTCCAGCCACGACAACAAGGTAGGGCCGAAATTCCAGGAAATGCGGTTGTAATTGTTCCTTATTTTGACAATCCAGCCTTTTTCGTCGAGGATTCGGGCGGAAGCATTGGGCGCGTAACATTCAAAATTAATGCGGGCATTCCAGTCATGGAAAGGCCGGGCTGAATCCTGCCGCTCTACTACTTCCAGCCAGGCGTTTTCCCGGGGCGGCTGATAAAAATGGCCGTGTATACAGACGTACTTGTTTTTGCGAGACATGGGCGCGAAGATAGACAAAAGGCAAAATTGCCAAAGGCAAATGGCAAAGAAGCATCAGACCTGCTGGTTTTTAGATAGAAACAGAACAATTTGCAGGAAAGTTGTAAGCCAAATTACTTCATTTTTACGGGGAGCCAGCCCCTCATATCTTGCTTTCAACAAGCTCCATTATTTCCCGCTCTGCCTCATCTGCCTGTTTTACCATTTTTTCACCGTCGGCTACCACCTGAGCGGCGTAATTTTTATCGTCCAGACCGGAGGCATTTATTTTCACGTTCAAAAACGCCCCGCGAACGGCTGCACGGGCGCACAAAGCGCCTACGCCGGCATCTGTCACCGAATTGGGATTGCCTGTTTCGGCCATTTGACGAATCAGGGAAAATGAGTCGAGGCTCAGCGTCATCACCTTGAACGGCACTTCAATCGCCTTCCGGGTGGCAGCCTGAACAGCTGCTTTCCGGGCCGATTTTTCTTCCGGCGTTCCATTGGGCAGTCCGAAAGCAGCCATGATGGCGTTGAATGCGTCGGTGTCTTCATCGACGGCGCGGAGCAGGGCGTCTTTCAGTTGTTGTCCGCGTTCGGCGGCCTCGGAAAATTCTTCCCAGCGCTCGTCCCAGCCGCGTTTGTGGCTGCTGAGGTTGGCCACCATGGTAGCCAGCGACACGCCGAGGGCGCCGACATAGGCACTGATAGAACCTCCTCCCGGAGCGGGGCTTTCAGAGGCTGTCTCGTCGGCAAAAGCGCGCAAATCTTTCTTAATCAGCGCTTTCTGCGCTGCGTTGTTACCTGCTTCGAGGTTGTATTCTATAATTTTCCGTTGCGGGTCAAAGGGCGCGAGTTCGTCCAGGCCCATCGACTTCACGGCAATTTTAATCAGTTCGGCATCGCTCACGCCGACACTGCGCTGCTGTTTGCGCAGAAAATATTTACCGGCCGACAACATCACATGGAGCGGTACGAGGCCGACCAATTCCGAGCCGGTGACGCGCATACCCCGGCTGTCCGCACTTTTACAGCAGGCTTCAAAAGCCAGGTGCAGGGGCGTAGCGCTGATATCGGTGATATTCATCGAAATCTGTGCAATGCCGTATTCTTCTATGAACCAGCCAATGGCTTTTACACCTTTGAGTAAGCCCGGCTCCCGCAACGGTTCGCCCGCAGCATCTTTTAGCGGTTTGCCGGTTGCGGTGTCATTCAGCACCCGGCCTTTTTCGCGCACATCAAAAGCGACGGAGTTGGCGCGGCGCACGGAAGTCGTGTTCAGGTTGACGTTGTAGGCAATCAGAAAATCGCGCGCGCCGATGACTGTGGCGCCACTTTTGGGGTTGAACTGCGCCGGACCGAAATCCGGTTTCCAGTCCGGGTTGGCCAATTTTTCGGGCAGGCCTTCGTATTCGCCGCTGCGAATGACGGCCAGGTTTTTGCGCTCCGGTTTGGTAGCGGCTGCCTCATACAGGTAAACGGGCAGATCGAGTTCACGCCCGACGCGTTCGCCGAGGCGGCTCGCCCATTGGGCCGTTTCTTCCATGGAAATATGCGCAATCGGGATCAGCGGGCAAACATCGGTGGCGCCCATCCGCGGGTGTTCGCCGCTGTGTTTGCTCATGTCGATCACTTCGCAGGCCTTTTTGATGGCCTGAAAAGCGGCTTCTATAACAGCAGCCGGTTCGCCCACAAAAGTGACAACCGTGCGGTTGGTGGCTTTTCCGGGGTCTACATCGAGCAGGGTAACCCCCTCGACCGCGTCAATAATATCTGTAATTTGTTTGAGAATAGCCGGGTCGCGTCCTTCGGAAAAATTGGGGACGCATTCGATCAGTTGCTTCATGTATGTACTGTTTCGTCGATGGAGGCGCAAATGTACGGGAAATTGGAGGCGTCGGCGAAATGAAAAAACCGGGTTTGTTGAGGGTTGAGATTGTTGAGGTTGTTGAGGGCCGCTCAATAAAGGGATTCTCCACTTTTTGAGTAGCCCTCAACAATCAACAATCTCAACAATCTCAACAACCTCAACAATCTCAACCCTCAACAACCTCAACATTTACAGCCAGCGTACTCTTCCAGTATCTAATTTTACCCCTTCCGGCAGCATTTTTCCAACAGGCTGCATCTCCGGATTATTCCTCCAGTTTCATCAACCTTTTTCGACAATGGGAAACCGATTACGCCTTCATACTTTTTGCCTGAGCTGTTTGTTTGTTTGTTTTACAAGCATCCTGTCGGCCCAAAATTTTACGGTTCAGATCAGCGGGCCTGATGTCATTTGCCAGTTTGACTGCGCTACCTATACCGCGACGGTTACGCCGGGATCATCTCAACCCGAACAAATTACCTGGAGTATAAATGGTTTGACAACAACTCCTGCGACCGGAAACCTCTTTACATTTTGCCCTGCTCAGTTCAATTTGCCTCCTGGCGTTGTGACGCTCTTTGCCAGGGTATATGGCATCAATGGCGGTTTAGCCGTGGATACCTTCAATGTTTATATCTTTCCTTTTGAACCGATTACGATCAAATCTTCCAATCTGGCGCCTTGCAACGATAGCGACAGTTCTTTTTGCGAAAAAGTGTGTCCGGGCGCAACCGTGACGTATTCCATACTGTCGAATACACCCGCGGGGCAGGGCTTCTACAGTTGGCAAGTTCTGGGCGCCAGCAGCTGGACAGTCAATTCGCCCACTGGAAACCCGGACGACAATGGTTCTTCCATCACCGTCACCTGGGGCGCTACCGGCCCCGGCACGGTTTTCGCATTTGGGGATGGCATCAGCGGATGTGGGGGCGAGGCTTCTCTTTGCGTCACTATTATTGCAGAGCCGAAAGCGGCCTTTACAACCAATCCTCCCGCTCCTTCCGCCGGAAACCTGACCGTTTGTAAAGACCAGACTGTTTATTTTCAAAACCAGAGCAGCGGGGCCGACAGCTACGAATGGAGCTTTAGCGACGACTTCAGCACGTCGTCGGAAACCAGTCCGCAGCATACATTTCTGACGCCGGGCGTCTACACGGTCAGCCTCATCGCATTCAGCAACTGCCTTTGCTCGGATACAACCCAGATGACCATAGAAGTGCTCGACGCGACATCGCCCAGCCTCGATTGTGTGGGTAGCGTGTGCCCGGGCGAAGCCGTGACCTATACTGCTTCCAATGGCTGCCAGCCGTTTACCTGGGCAGTATCCGCTAACGGAACTATTCTGGGTGGCGGAACTGCCGACTCGGATACCATTTCCGTATTGTGGAATGCCGGCCCAACGGGTACCATCACTTTAGGATCGCAGCCATGTTCCGGTATGGTGTGTCCCATACCGGCTATCCTGGAGGTGCCGATCATTTCAGATAATGCGGAAATTGAAGGGCGCGAGCGCGTTTGCCCTGTGTCCACAGAGGTGTACAGCATAGAACCTTTCGGCGGAACGAGTTTTAACTGGACCTTGAGCGGTGGCGGAACCATTTTGGATGGGCAAGGCACCAACCGGGTGACCGTGCAATGGGCCGGTTCTGTGAATACCTCGATAAGCCATTGGTTATCTGTTACTTATGAAAATTGCTATCTGGGTTGCGGCGGTCAGGATTCCATAGAAGTGCACATTTTATCAGCGTTTGCCATTAACGGCCCGGTGGAGGCCTGCGTGAACGGCAGTGTTGCGTTGGTATCCAAACTGATTTCAAACGGCCAGAACCTGAATGCCAACTGGACCCTGTTCGACCCGAGCGGCGCTTCGGTCTGGACTGCGGCCAACACCGCTTCCGCCTCGCCTGTATTTTTAAATGGCGCCGGCAAATACCGGGTGCTGGCCGTTCCATTTGATCCTGCGCAAACCTGTTCGGACGAACAGGAATGGGGCGTGCAGGTAGCGCCTTTGCCCAATGTGCCGGGGAGTATTACCGGGGAAAGAAATATTTGCCCGGGCAGCACGTACACGTATGAAGCGCTGGGCGTTGCGCCGAATGAAAACGTGCGCTGGACACTCACGAATGGCTCGGGGGCCGCACAAACGCTGTTCGGTAACCCCGTCAACGTTACCTGGGCTGCCGCAGGGCCATACCAGTTGGCCGCCGCAAGCCTGAGTACCAACGGTTTGAATTGCAGCAGCGATACGATCCGTATGGAACCTGTACTGATTGGTATTCCGGCGATTACCGGCACGGTAGCCGCCTGCGAAGACGCTTTAGGCAGCTATTCCATTATTCCACAAGGCATTGATATTCAGTGGAATATATCACCTTCGGGCGCAGGCGCTGTAGCCGAAGGGCAAGGCTCGAACGCCGCAGATATTTTCTGGACACAACCCGGCAACCATACGGTCAATGTGGCGGTATGCGGCCAGTCCGCTACTTTCCCGGTCACGGTATGGGCCAATCCCGTCCCGGTCGTTCAGCACCCTGCCGGACTGTGCCCGGGCGCAACCGGACTCGTTCAAACGAGCGTTGCATTCAGTACGTATTCCTGGAAAGACGACAACGGCGCGGTTTTGTCTACCCTTGCCATGCCTGATTTGTCTGCCGGCACCTTTGCCGTGGAGGTGAGTGATGCAAATGGCTGTATCGGTAAATCTGAATTTACCATGGCGAGTTATGACGCACCGGCGGTTTCGCTCACTACTGCCGATCCCACGGGGTTTTGTAACAATGCCGGATCGGTACTGCTCACGGCGCTGACTGACGCAGATGCCAACTATACCTACCAATGGCTGCGCGATGCCAACCCAATTGCAGGCGCGGTATCCGTTGAATATGCCACCAATCAATATGGTTTGTACACCGTTCAGGCCACCAACACCTATGGTTGCACCAGCGTGGCAGGCCCGATCAATGTGTTCAACTACTGTGGCGGCGGCGGCGGTGGTTACGGCCCTCCCGGTGGCGGCGCCCTTTGCCCGCCGGGCGCTATCGATATCAGTTTCGACCCGAATGTGCGCTGCGACTCGTTTCAATTTCACCTGATCGACAACACCGGACAATATGTGCCGGGAAGCGCCAACTGGGTGTTTTTCATTTCAGGCGGTGCAGTACAGGGTGCAGCATCGGGCGATAATCCCTTTTTTGTGTTTGACAATGCCGGTAAATACCTGGTGTTTGCAGCCGCACAATTACAGGACGGCAGTACCTGCAAAGTGCTGGACTCCGTAAAAGTGGAGACGGTTGCCAGGTTCGACCACGTGGCAGATTGTCCGGGAGACCTTACGCAATTCGAGGATGTAAGCGAGTTTTTACCCTCGGGCGGCATCACCAGCTACGCCTGGAATTTTGGCGACCCCGGCTCCGGCGCTGCGAATACGGACATTATTGCCGATCCGCAACACAATTTTGCTGCATCGGGCATCTACCAGGTACAGTTGACAGTGACAGGCACGACCGGCTGCACATCCAGCGCGACGCTGCCGGTTGAGGTGCCTGCCCTGCCCGATGCGAGTTTTGCCACGCCTGCTGCACGCTGTGCGGGCAACGCATTGCTCTTTACACCGGCCAACACGCCGGGCAGCCTGCTGGATGTGGTCTGGGACTTTGGCGATCCCGCTTCGGGCAGTGCCAACGATGCCCAGGGCATTACGGTGTACCACAACTACGATACGCCCAATACTTACACGGTAACAGCCACCGCTACCAATGTTTTTGGTTGTACCGCCTCCTTTTCGATGCCTGTAACGGTGTCGCCCAATCCACTCAGCGGCACCATTACACCAGCCAATCCCGGCGCGCTGTGCGAAGGCCAGACCATGACCCTGAGCGCTCCGGCAGGCGCTGTGAGTTACCTCTGGTCAGATGATCTGATGACCGCCACCCAGACGCTGGTGGTCAGTAAAGCAGGTGTTTACAGCGTGACGATGACGGATGCCAATGGCTGTACGTTTGCGCCGCCTGCGGTAAATATCAACATCACACCTGCCCCCGATGCATTGATTAAAGCCTTGTTAATGAATCAGTTGGGACAAATAACCGGCACTTCATACCCGACCCTGAGCGTTTGCAACGGAGAAGACGTGTTTTTGCAGGCCCAAGGCAACGGAACCTACAATTATGTCTGGTCAGGCGGAAATGGTTTCACGGATGAACTGATTTTTTCGGAAGATCGCGGCAATCTGCTTACCGAAGGCGTTTATACCTATACAGTGACGGTGACCAACCCGGCCAACGGTTGCACGGCTGTTACAGACCCCTTTGTTGTGACGGTCAACCCCAATCCGGGCGGCTTCAGCATCAGCAGCAACAGCAATTGTGCGAGCGCCGCTACCCTACTGACCTATACCGGCCCGGAACCGGCCAACTGGCAGTTTTTCTGGAGCACGGGCACTCCGGGTACCGAACTTACCACAGATGCATTCGGCGCATTTTTTATACGCGTCATCAACGAATTCGGCTGCGAAGCCAAAAGCAATACGGTAACTGTCCTCCCCGGCCCGCAGGTATCGGCCATTCCTTCAGGTTGTCACGAACGCTGCGCACCCGACACCCTTTGTATTCCAAATATCCCCAATATCACGAGTTGGCAGTGGTTTTTTAATGGCAACCCTGTTGCCGGCGCGACCACTTCCGAATTTATTGTCGATGAAAGCGGGACATATTATGCCGTGTTGAGCGACGCTTCCGGGTGTACCGCCCAAAGCGG
>JALHMA010000231.1 GCA_022844265.1 Saprospiraceae bacterium
ACAGCGGCGCCTGGATTACCCACCTCCCCCATAAAGTATTCTCCGTAGATGAAATCAAATGGCTGAAGCACCTGGAAAGCCTGGTGTTGCTACATCTGTCCGACCCCTCCTATCAAGTCACACAACTGGCTTACGACCTGCACCTCAGCGGAAGTACTTTAGCCAGAAGGACATTCTATTATTTCAGGTTAAGCCCCGGACAATACATCACACGGATGCGAATGCAGAAAGCAAAATACCTGCTTGAAAACAAGCTCTATTTCACCGTTCTACAGGTGTCCTCAGCAGTCGGTTTTCGCGATCAGGGCGCATTTTCCAGGTCTTTTAACCGCCATTTCAAGGTAGCGCCCTCTGAATTGTTAAAATGATTTTTACCTTATATACTGGATATTTCTGTGCCAGCATTTGAATAATACAGCTATAAACTTGAATAAATCAGCTCAAAAAAGCAACGGACATTTACTCTTTGATAAACTATAATAATAAGTACAGGAAAACTGTCACAAAACAGGATGTTCCGCCTTTTTATGGTTCCCCGATGCTTTTAAAATACAAAAAGTAACCGTAAGTGCTTCACTGCGAGCATGTTATGTTTTAATTTCACAGTATAAACCCATTCAACATGAAAAACATCCTTGCTTTATTATTGCTTAGCCCAATGCTGGCGCTTGCTCAGAACCCCAACGGTTCGGTAACCTTCGATCAGGTTTCCGATGGGAACTGGGTTGCTTTACCTGGATATTCTTATAATATTACCGTTCAGGCATGGGGCGGCGGCGGTGGTGGCGGCAGCAGCACACGAAATGCGGGCGGCGGCGGCGGCGGAGCTTATGCCAGTCGCACTTATACAAATGTAATGCCGGGGACTTATACCGTGTCCTTGGGTTTAGGTGGAGTGGTTGGCGGAGATGGGGGAGCTACTTCATTCAGTGGCACTGGCATTACTACACTTTCTGCTGCTGGAGGTTCGGCTGGTTTGGGCTGTAGCAACCCTTCTGATTGCGCCGGCGGCGCTCGCGGCTTGGCATCAAGCAGCTCTGGCTCTATCACACGCGATGGCGGTAATGGTGGGAGTGGTAAGCATAACGGCGGCGGCGGCGGCGGCGGCGGCTCTGCCACTGCTGGAGTCGTAGGAGGGAATGGGGCTGATGGAGGACCTGCTTCGGGCGGCAATGGGGGAACCGGCCAAGGTGCTGGTGGTGCTGGTGGACATGAAGATGCTACCCCGAATGCTGTTGCAGGTACGGCTCCAGGCGGTGGCGGTGGGGGAAGAGGTACTAACACCGGCACATCTCAAGCGGGTGCTATTGGTTGGGTGATTGTAACTGTTAATTCGGCTCTACCTATTGAACTGGGCACGTTTAACGCCAAGCCGGCAGGTAACATTGCTGAACTCAGCTGGACCACCGCCACCGAATCCAACAACTCCCACTTCGCCATCGAGCGCGGCACGGATGCCCGGACCTTTTCTGAAATCGGTCAGGTACGCGGTGCGGGCACTACCCAGGAACCGCAGTCCTATACGTTTACCGATGAAAAGCCGCTCAGCGGTACCAACTACTACCGCCTGCGCCAGGTCGACTACGACGGCACGGAGTCGTTCAGCCCGGTACTCAGTGTTGTTTTTGGCAAATCGGATCGTATCAGCATCGCGCCTTCTCCAGCCACTGACCGGGTGCGTATCCTGCTGGAAGAAGCACCCGGCAGGGACGCATACTGGAAAGTGTACGACAGCATGGGCCGCGAGATACGCTCCGGCGTCTGGGAGGTGGAAAGCGCCGAGTACGAATTGGATGTCAACGAACTGCCGGAAGGCATGTATACTTTCCGCCTGGAAGTGGGCGCGTCGGTGCAGGTGAAGCAGTTCAGGAAGCTGTGAATCCGTGAGTGGTGAGTCGTGAGTCGTGAGTTGTGAGTGGCATTACGTTAGAAAAGACTGAGTTCATTCTTCTAACGTAATGCCACTCACGACTCACCACTCACGCAAGATGCGTCGCGAAGGATGTTATGGTATTATTCATTATTCGGAATATCCGCCTATTGTACAGGACCTAATTTTTGGTTGGACGCTCTAGCCGCGTAGCGGCATAAGGTCGGTAGCAACAAATGCCATGCGTGTTCACAAGGTGCGTAGCACCGTAACTTTTAACCCTTGTTACGGTGCTACGCACCTTGTGAACACGCATGGCATTTGTTGCTACCGACCTTATGCCGCTACGCGGCTATGGAACCCCGGGGAATGAATCTCCCGTACAACAAGTAGATGGTCTAGATTTATCATTAATATATTTCATTTCAACACTATCGCCCGCGCCTGAAAACTGAACAGGTTTGCGAAACCTGCGCCGGCAAATTTTATATTGCAAATAGATTAAATAATTATTTTATATGTCATGGTTCACTGCTGACGCCACAACTTTCTTTCCCCTGTTTTGTCATATAATAAGAATAATTATTCGCTAAAAAATATAGTGAATTACACAATGTCGGTACAGTCTGCTTACTTTTGTTTGTAATAAAGCACCGTTTTGCTGCATAAGAATTCATAATCGCCTTGATTTCATGAAGAAAAAATCTGCACTTTCCCCTAAAAAGGAGGCGTTTTTGTTGATAAACAGTGCCTTCCGAACACAATGGGGCTTGCTTTCCCCTGGGCTTGTCCGGGAAAGTGTAGTGCAGATATGTCCATCTCTGTGCGTATTACCGTTCAACCGCACTGCCATATCCTGTCGCCCATGACCCGTTTGATCCTACTCGCGTTCATCTGGTGCCAGGTTTCCCATCTTGATGCCCAGTACCTGGAAACCTTTGCCGGTCAGAGCGGTAAGGGTCTGGTCGATGCTATTTGCCCGACCGGTGCAACGCATATTTCCAATTGCGGTAGCAGTTGCGCCATCAGTGCTACAGATAATACGTCTACATGCAGTACCGTTCCGATCAGTTTTTCGGCTGTTAGTTGGTCCATTATTTTAGGATCGTCCAACCCATATTTTACCGACCTGGGTGGTGTCGGTTTTGAGTTTAACAGCCCGGATGATTTTGGTATAGTGGGCGATGTGCTACGCGTTGAAGACACAGACAGGGAAATTTGCTGGATCAGCCAGCCGCTTAGTATTTCCGCATCCGGAGCAATTTCCATTTCGGTGGACGTCTCGCAATCGGGAGGCCTGGAAGCGGGCGATTATGTACGATGCGAGTATAGTATTGATAACGCGCCGTTTGTTCCATTCGGTAATGCGAGCGGGGCATTTGCCTCCACAACGCTCCAGGTTTCCGGCCTCACAGGCTCCACGCTGCAAATCAGGATATGCGCAACGACGGATGCTGATGATGAAGTTATTCTGATCGATAATATTTCGGTTCCGCAGAGTGGGACGTCCGTAATATGCATTCCCTTGCTCTTTAACGTGACGGGCGGCGGCTCGACCTGTGCCGGCGGCGCAGGCGTGCCGGTAAATTTGAACGGTTCGCAACCGGGCGTTGATTATCAATTGTTTCTGGGCGCCACTCCCGTAGGGTTGTCTGTACCTGGCACCGGTGCTGCCATATCTTTCGGAAACCAGACGGTAGCGGGTAATTATACCGTAGTGGCTACCTCTTCTAACGGCTGCATGGCAACCATGACGGGTTCCGCATTCGTGACGCTCAATCCTTCGCCGGTTCATTCTGCTGCCGCGATCAACCCTACGTCTTGTTTTAGTGCCAATGGCTCCATTACCCTGACCATCTTCGGAGGCGCCGCGCCGCTCACGTTTGATTGGTTTACCCCCGATGGTTGCGGACTTGTACCGGGCCAGCAAAATCAAAGCGGCTTGTGTGTCGGCACTTACAGCCTGGTCATAACCGGCAGCAATGGTTGCACGGCGGCTCAATTTTTCGATCTGACAGTTCCCGGTGTAGTATGCAGCGGATGTACGCCACCGGGTTCGGTGACGGTTGCTCCAAATCCGATCTGTGCTGGAAGCACAACGACGATGACTGCCGTGGGTGGTTTGCCGGGCGCTACCTATACCTGGTACGATATGCAGACCGGAGGCAACCAGGTGGGTACAGGCAATCCGTTCACGACCGGGCCGCTTGCAGCCACGACGACTTACTGTGTGGAACAAACGGTAAACGTTCCAAAAAGAGATACTTTTAACTTCACCGGTGCAGCGCAGACATTCGTTGTGCCGGCAGGTGTGACTTCCCTGAACATACAAGCTTACGGGGCGGATGGGGGGCATGCGGATTTCATTGCTTTCAGTGGCGGAAAAGGTGGAACTGCCATTGGAAATCTGGCGGTTGTACCCGGCCAGATACTACAGGTCTACGTTGGTGGTAGAGGTGGCTTGCTTTTTGGGCAAGGAGGCTATAACGGGGGCGGTAAAGGTGGCGTAGGCTTCAATCAGTTCACCTGGGGCGGCGGCGGCGGTGGCGCTTCGGATGTACGCATAGGCGCCGGCACTTTAGCCGAGCGGGTGATTGTTGCTGCAGGCGGCGGCGGCGGAGGTAGCAGGGGCGGGGCAGCAGTAGGACTCGGCGGCGGTCCAGGCGGCGGTTTGTCCGGCAGCGACGGCGGTATGGGCATCAATTCCTTTGACGGGCCGGGCGGCGGTGGCGGCACACAGGCTTCCGGCGGTAACGGTGGCATGGCTCAGTCGGGTACGCCCAGTGGGCCGGGTTTCTTGGGATCGGGCGGTGATGCGGCTACGATCAATAACCTGGGGCCGGGCGGCGGCGGCGGCGGCGGTTATTACGGCGGCGGCGGCGGTGGCGGCGGCGGTTTGGGTAGTTCGGCTGGCGGCGGTGGTGGTGGTGGATCATCCTACATCGGTGGCGTATTCAATGCTTACACCTCATTTAGCGGAGTTGGCATCGGCGATGGTAAAATCATATTTTCTTATGCCTTACCCTGTACTTCTAATCGCGTTTGCGGTACAGTTACCGTAAACCCGACGCCCAATGCAACGGCTACACCTCCTGCACAAACGATCTGCTCCGGCAGCACAATCACCACAATTGCTTTGAGCGGCAGCGTTGCTAACACAACATTTAACTGGACACGCGACAACAATGCCACGGTAACGGGCATTGCAGCCGGTGGCAGCGGCAATATCAGCGGGGCGTTGACAAACACCACCAATTCGCCCATTACAGTAACTTTTACGATTACACCAACAACTACCGCATGTCCGGGCGCGCCGATCACGGCCACCGTTTTGGTAAATCCCGTGCCGCAAACCTTTGCCGTAACCGGTGGCGGCGTTGTTTGTACCACCGATAATATCGGCGTACCGGTCGGTTTGAGCGGTTCTCAAACCAATGTGAACTACCAGTTGCGGCTGAACGGCAACCCTGTCGGCGCTCCGGTTGCCGGCACAGGCGCCGCTCTTTCTTTCGGCCCGCAACTCGGCACAGGTACTTACACCGTTGTTGCCACGCATACCCAGGGCGGCTGTACGGCCACCATGAACGGTGCGGCAACCGTATCGAGTGTCGTCTGTAATATTGTGGTATCCGATCCCTGTATTTGTTTAAATAATGCCACTACGCTGACCAACGGTCAGTTTGGCGAAGTCATACAGATTACTGCTACAACAGGCCAAACCTGGACGGTGACGGCTGCGAACGGTTTTTACAGCCCTGCCAGCCTGCCTCCGCCTTCCACGCCAACCCCGGTACTCCCGGGCGCTACTTTTGTGGAAACAACTGCGGGTTCAGGCATTTATCGCTTGTCGGGCCGCCACGTGGATGCGCTTGGTTACACAATTTCAGCGACCAATGCCCGCGGTACAATTCTGAGCATCGGCAACACCTGCGCTTACCCGAATCCTGCGATCACTTCCGATCTGAGCGGGCCGTTTTGTTTGTATTCCAATGCTGTACCGTTGACGGGCAATCCGGGTGATGCCAACCTTACACTCACCGGTCCCACCGAGGTGTTCACCGTGAATGGTATAGCCACGAATACCTTTAATCCGGCAGCCGGCGCAGGCCCTTATTCCATTATGTACACTGTGTACGGCGGCGTACCCAAAGCTTTTGGCGCTGCCGATCCGGGTTGTGTACAGTCCGTGTCGCAAACGGTGAACGTGGTTGCCACACCCTCCAACCTGGTTTGTAATGATTTGGTGAATATATCGCTGGACGAGAGTTGCAGTCTGGTATTGGGCGCGGATCAGATTCTGGAAGGCAGTTATGCCTGTTTTGATGATTATAAGGTTGAAATCGACCGGACGCTTCCGCTGGGCAACGGCCCCTGGCAGCCGGGCATTTTGAATGCCGGAGATATTGATAACACCTACGCTGTTCTGGTAACGCACCTGGTTTCGGGCAATAGTTGCTGGGGCAACATCTACGTGGAAGACAAACTTCCGCCGGTGTTTGAAAACTGTGGTTGTATTCCTACTCCTGTAACCCAGTTCACCGGCTCCATCGACAACAGCGATCCTGTTTTTGTTCGCCCCAATCCGGGTCTTTCGTGTAGCAATTCTTTTAACAGCGTTTTTTACGACACGTTCACGTTTGACGTAGATGTAGCGGGTTCCTACACATTTGCACAATTTGCGGCCGGAGGAGATGGTTTCGGGGTGCTCTATTCAGGGAGTTTTAACCCCATGAATCCATGCCAGAATTTTCTGGAAGCCGATGACGACGACAATGTGACGCCGCCTGCATCACAGGGCGATGATTTCCTGCTGACCCGTACGCTCACACCGGGTACTTATGTATTGGTTGTGACCACTTTTGGGGGAAATGCCGCTTATGGCTCCTATACCGTATCTGTGACAGGGCCTCCCGGAGGCATTACGGAGGGCGATAATTGTACGTTCCGCTGTGCGGACAAAGATGGCCTGTTAAATGGCAGCATTATCGCGCCGACACCTTTGGTTGTTGATAATTGCAGCAATGTCACGCTGACAAAAAATGATGTTTTTGAAGATGGCGCTCCCTGTGGTGATTCCTATATTTATCGCACCTGGACGGCATCGGATGCCTGGGGCAATACCAGCCAGTGTACACAAGTGCTGACACTGACGCCCTATACGCTGGCGGAAGTAATCCTCCCGGATGACCTGACCATCGATTGTGCGGGTTGTGGGGTGGCTATCAACACAACGCCTTGCGGTCTGAACAGCATTCCGCGGGTGGAAGGCAACGGTCCGGGCGGTTTTTATACGTTGATCAACTGCTCCACCGGTTTTGAAGGTTTGTGTAATATAGGCGCTTCTTATGAAGACACCCGGATAGAGGTTTGTGTGGGAACTTTCAAAATCCTGCGCCGCTGGACGATTGTAGACTGGTGTACCAACGAAGTGATATTCCACGATCAGTTGATCAAAATTGCGGACGAAGTCGGACCGGACATCGCGGTTCCTGCGGACATGACGGTATCGACCAACCCATCGCAGTGCTGCGCCACGGTTGACCTGCCGGATGTGATTGTGGAAGACCGCTGCTCTCCGACCGCTTCTATCAGCGCCATGATAACGGTGTATGACCAGTACCTGCCAGACCAGGTAATCGCTACCTACACCTTGAACAAAACCACCAACCCGGGCCAATTCAATCTGACAACCTTCCCGGCCAACAATTTCTGGGATTGCGACACCCTGGGTCGTTACGGCACCACGCCCTGCCTGCCGATCGGTCGCCACTTAGTCACCTACATGGCGGAAGATGTGTGCGGTAACACCAGCGCCGAAACGTTCTGGATAACGGTGCGCGACTACATCCCGCCGGTAGTGACCTGCACAGAATTCACGACGGTAGCCATCGGCCCGGATGACCCGACAGACTGCTACGAGCCGAATGGCGACTGCGCATTTGCAGGGGTCACCTGGGTTCCGGCTTCTGCTTTCAATCAGGGATCATACGATAATTGTAACGATATCTTTTTCACGATCCGCCGCATGGCGCCGTACAGCGATTGTATTAATGCACTAAACCCGCTCAACGGCCACCCGGACTGTAATGACCAGTTCCCGGATTTCCCATCCGAATATGAGCGCGCAATCTCGGAAAATGACTCGATCAAATTCTACTGCTGCGAAGTAGGCACGACCCAAACGGTGATTCTCCGGGCGTATCAAATAGACATTAACGGCAACATTATGCTGGATCAGGATGACTTCCCGATCTACAACGAATGTATGATCCAGGTAGAGGTACAGGACAAAATCAAACCTGTATGCCTACCACCTGCACACGTAACAGTTGCTTGTGAAAACTTCGACCCGAGCCTCTGGGCATACGGTTACCCGCAAGTTTCGGACAACTGCTGCCTGGACACTTTCCCGCCGACCAGCGCCAGTCCACAGGGCGTATTGAATATTCCTCCGGGCACCACGGCGATTCCCGGTGTTTGCGGTGCTACGCAAAAAACGTATTACAACGGTTTTCTGAACGCGAATTTCGATACAACCTGCAACCGCGGCACCATCATCCGCCGCTTCACGGCATGGGATTGCTACGGCCAGTCGAGTAGTTGCACCCAGCGCATCACGGTGACGTACAAGGAAGATTACAACATCGAATTCCCTGCTGACAAAACGGTGGATTGTGTAACAGAACCCGTATTTGGCGCACCGGTTATCACGAACGACGAAGGTTGTGAACTGATCGGCGTATCTTACAACGACGTGTATTTCACGGTTGTACCGGATGCCTGCTACAAAATCGAACGTACCTGGACGATCATCAACTGGTGTACCTACAGCCCTGACGAGGCTTGCTTCGAGCAACTGCGCACAGCCGGTCGCACGGTAAGGGTTTGGGATAGTAATCCTGACCCTCAGATAGACAATACGCCGAACTGTGTGACGTATAAACAGGTCATCAAAGTGATCGACCAGACGCCACCAACAATTACCTGCGCACCGATCGATACCTGTGATTACAGCTCGAACTTCGATGCAGATGGCCTGCGCTACTGGAACGACGGCGATCTGTGGTGGGATAATGGCACCCAATCGCACAACCTGTGCGAGACGGACAAAACGCTGCTTTCTATCACAGCGGAAGACTTGTGCGACTCTATTTCCCCGGTGGGCGGTCTTCGTTTACGCTACGTGTTGTTCCTCGACCTGGACGGCGACGGTATCATGGAAACAGTTGTTTCGAGTGCAGATGCTGCAACCCGCCCATTTGGCCGGGTGCGTT
>JALHMA010000232.1 GCA_022844265.1 Saprospiraceae bacterium
TGCCTGGGCGCTTCTTTTTTACTCTTAATAGCGGTAATCATGACATTTTTGGCCGTGTGTTCGGTCGAAATAAATTCAAACACATTGGTTTTGTAGCCGTTCGCTTCCAGCAGCAGGGCGCGGATGCCGTCGGTCAGGATTTCGGCCTGCCGTTCTTCCAGAATACCGAAACGCAGTACGGGAGCCATTTCATTGCGGGTTGCCATATCGCGTCGGATCTGTTTGTGGCAACAGGGCGCAGCGACGATAATCTGTGCCTGTTGTCGGATACCTGCCGCCAAGGCCAGGTCGGTAGCGGTGTCGCAGGCATGCAGGGCGATCAGCATATCGAGCCGCTCGGGCTGGTAGTCGTTAATATCTGCCGCAATAAACTGAAGGCCTTTAAAACCGTTGTTCAGGGCCGTTTTATTGCAAAAATCCACCAAAGCGGGCCGGAGTTCGATGCCGGTAACCTGTGGTTGCAGGCCCATACTGTCTTTTAAAAAAGCATACAGCGCAAAAGTCAGGTAGCCTTTGCCGGAACCCATGTCGGCAATGCGGGCATCCTTTGGGAGCGGGTGGCTGCGCAGCAGGTTTTCGATAATTTCCAGGTACTTATTGATTTGCCGCCACTTGTCCTGTGCGGCAGCCAGCACCTCGCCTTTGGCGCTGGTGATGCCGAGCGCGTGCAACCAGGGCGCAGCGCGGTCGAGCAGGCGCTTTTTTTCGCGGTTGTGGGCGGTATCGATAGGGGTAGTCATGCTTGGTTTATTATCGCTGAGCAGGGCTGTTCCGTCTTTTTCATAACGCAGGGAATAATCGCGTTCGGTGGTAAGCAGTGCTGCATTGTGAAAAGAAGCGCCCAACAGAAGTTGCAAATGACCGAGCGCTTCCTGGAGGGTGTAATTTTTTACCTCATCGCGGGTTTGATAGCGGTAATTGAAGGCTATTTTTACCCCGTTTTTTAAAGTTACCAGCCGGATATGAATATTTTTCAAGTCGGGGACTGCGCCGGCGGTGGGCTTGCTCAGGATACATTTGAGCAAATGACCCGCCTCAAAAGCGGATTGAAAAACCTCCAGAAAACGGTGGGTGGACATGAGGGTTGAGGTGTTGAGCGTTGAGCAAGTTGAGCGGCTGAAACGTGGATTTTTACCACATAGTTCTAAATTTTTACCACATAGTTCACATAGGAGATTCACATAGATCACATAGAAATGCAAATGTATACAACGACACAACTATGTGTCCTATGTGAATCTCCTGTGTGAACTATGTGGTAAAAAACAAAAATAAAGCTTTAACCACCAAATTAAGAAAATGTTAAAACGTAATGCAACCCTGTTCTGAAAAAGATGTCATTACACTCAAATAACGAAATGGACGCACTACAAACGCACCGCGACCTGGTTGAACGTTGTCGGGAAGGGCACCGCGAAGCACAGTTCGAGTTGTACCGCCTGTATTCACGGGCTATGTACAACACGGCTTTGCGTATGGTGCAGCATCCGCACGATGCCGAGGATTTGTTGCAAAGCATTTTCGTAGAGGTGTTTACCAAGCTCGATTCTTTCCGTTACGAAAGTACAATCGGGGCCTGGATCAAGCGCATCACCATCAACAAATGTATCAACTTCCTCAAGAGCCGCCGGTTAGCACTGACTGAGCTAACTGTGTTCAACGACAGAGCAGAAGAAATGGAGCCGGAAACGGAGCCGATATACACGGTTGAAAAAATCAACCGGGCTATCGCCGATTTGCCGGACGGCTACCGGGTCGTATTTAATTTGTATGCTGTGGAAGGCTACGATCACGAAGAAATCGCACAGATTCTGGGTGTGACCGAGGCCACTTCCAAATCACAATATAGCAGAGCTAAAGCAAAACTGAGGGAAGCGCTGACGACGTAAGTAAAAGGGCAAAACTGCAAAAGACAAAAGGCAATGAAGGCCACAACGTTTTTTACAGTCCACTCGATCGTTTGATTTTTTTAATCCTTTTTGAACACTTTTTCATTTTTCAATGACCGAAAATGCAGGACGTAATAAAAAATTTCATCCAAAAACATCGCGCCGCATTCGATCCGAATGTGCCGGGAGCACATGGCTGGACGGGTGTTAAAAGTACGCTCGACCGCCTGCAATCCGCCGATTTGCTGGAACAACACATTGCCATCAACCGCGTTTTGCTGGATACGGAAGCGCCCGCATCGTGCGTGTGGGAAAATATCAGCGCACACCTCGACGGACAGCATGGATCATCGGATACACTTGAATGTTATATCCGGCTGAACCGGGAGGAGTTGGATATGGCAGTGCCGGATGCAACCATCTGGAGCAATATTGAAAAAGTTATACCGGCAACTACCCGCCCCATAGCGAAAAAAGTAAGTATCAACTGGCAGCGAAGTCTGATCCGCGTGGCCGCTTCCCTGGCACTGCTCATCGCAGGTATCGGTATCGGTAACTGGTACGCCCATTACACCAGCGGGGGAATGCAAATGGCGGACGTTTCGTCCGAATACGCCGAACTCGAACAGTATTACCAAAGTGATATAGCCGTTAAACAACAAAAATTAGCTTCGTTTACAGGAAACAGACCCGCGGAAGTCGAAGTCGACCTCGCACAATTAGATCAAATGATGCAGGAACTTCGCCAGGAATTGGCCGACGTTCCCCCGGGCAACCGCGAACAGGTTGTCAGGGCCATGATTGAAAATTATAAAGCCAAAACAGCAATTTTAAAAAGGGTACTGGAAGATCTGGACACCACCCGGCAGCAGCCCGATAACGATAACAGCGATGCAGGACATGACATTAAAAATCTCTAACGCCACTGTGCGTTCCATCCGGTTAATGGCTCTTTGGGGCCTGTTATTAACTCAAACGTTAGCGGTATATGCCAACGCACCGGAGCAGGAGTTCTCCCGTTCCATCAACCGCGAATTCGGCACTTCTGCCAACGGCATGACGGCAGTTTACAACAAATACGGTACAGTCAACGTCAAAACATGGGGTAATAATTCTGTTAAAATTGATATTACCATCATCGTCAATGCCAAAGATCAACGCGAGGCCGACAAAATGTTTGACCGTATCAAGGTGAATTTTGCCAATGCACTGGGCTATGTCAAAGCAGAAACCATGATCGCCTCAAAGTCGGGCTGGTGGGTAGAAGACAACACGTATGAAGATTTCAAAATCAATTACGAAGTGTGGATGCCTTCCGGCAATCAACTCGACCTGAAAAACAAATACGGCAATGCTTACGTGGCCAATATGAGTGGCAAACTCACCGCTGAAATCAAATACGGCGACCTGCGCACGGAAACCATCAGCAATGACGCCGACCTGAACATCGCACACGGAAAAGTATACCTGACCCGTGTCAACAACCTGTATGGCCAGCTCAGCTATGGCAAACTCAGCCTTGCCGATGCCCAGGATGTGCAGTTTGACAGCAAATATTCAGAAATCAACCTGGAACGGGCCGTGAATGTGCGCCTGACCTCCAAAAACGACGATCTGATCTTCGGCAGTCTCGAAGATTTGCGGCTACAGACAAAATATTCCAACCTGAAACTGCAAAAAGCGCGCGCAGCATTTTTCACTACCCAGTACACCGACGTGCGTATCGTCAATGTCGGAGAGGCCATCGACGCCGATATGTGCTACGGCAGCCTGAAAATTGAATCATTGGGCCGTAATTTCAACGGCGTCAATATTATCGGCAAATACACAGACGTGATTATTGCTGCCGAACGGGGCGCCGCTTTCCGCTTTGATGCGCAAGGTAATTACACCGGTATGCGCACACCCACCGGCGCCACTATTCGCCGCCACGACGACCAGGGTTCCCGCGAAACCGTAGAAGGATTTGTGGGCGACGCCAATGCGCGTGGCGTCGTGAAAGCAAGATTGAGCTACGGCGATTTTGTGTTGAGGTAAACAGTAACAGAACGTTGAGAGGTTGAGGATGTTGATGGTTGAGTTTAGGCTTTGGGTAGCTTATCTTAAGAGTGGCAAATAAAGTTTGGGGTATGTGCTAACATGAGTCATCCCGAATTTTTGCAATTTCTACAAACCGCAGCGGAATTCCTCGGTAGCACGGCCTTATTGAAGTTTTTTTAATAAAACCGCATTTAGGGGTTAAAACCCCTAAATGGTATTTCGTTGACTAACCACCGGCTGAAGCCGATGGTTATTGAAATAAACCGCTCGATTTTGATCGGCCAAAACGCTGTTTCAATAACTCCCGGCTTCAGCCGGGAGCAGGTACAGATGCCTTACTACGGGGTTTCAACCCCATTTAATGCCATTTTATTAAAAAAACTTTATAAAAGGCCGTGCTACGATGTCTCCACTCTCACATGGGGGTAATTCAATAAAAATTCCAAATACTCATTTAGAAAAAATTCGGGATGATTCATGTTTCACGTTGCGTTTGGCAACAATAGTTTGGTACGAAAAAAACCAGTTTCTTTAATTGAGGCTTTTGAAACAAGCACTTGTAACGCAGATGGGGCGGATTTACGCGGATTTTCAAGTGAAAATCCGCGTAAATCCGCCCCATCTGCATTATCCGCGTTGCATCAAACCGGGAAAATCAAGGTTTTCTTGGCCGGGCATGTACTAAATCTTGGATTGAAAAGTTTATAGACTTGCTATTCCAAATTCCCGGATACCGATTTATCACACCACCAAGCGGTTGAAATGTTGAAACAGGTTTTTTCTTTTGTATTTATATTGCTTTTTGCCTCCTCCCTTTCCGCACAATGCGTTTCCGGTAATTGTACCAACGGCAAGGGAACTTACCAGTATCCTTCCGGCGCAAAATATATCGGCGATTTCAAAGATGGTGAAATCCACGGCATCGGCGTTTGTTATTACACCAACGGCAGCAAATACAGTGGCGAGTGGAAAAACCGCTATCCTGACGGGAAAGGCACCAAAACCTATTCCGACGGCACGACCCGTACGGGCCTCTGGAAAAAAGGTAAACCGGTGGATGAACAGGGACTGGTATTACAGGAATATATCGCAAAAAAGAAAGAAGAACGCCAGGACGACGGCACCAATATCCAATCGGGTTGCCTTGCCGGCGATTGTAAAAACGGTCAGGGAATATACGCTTATCCGGATGGCAGTAAATACGAGGGCCACTTTGTCAATGGCAAATTTGATGGCGCCGGCAGTTTCTGGTTTGCTTCCGGCGACCGCTATATCGGTAATTTTAAAGAAAACTACCCCGATGGCCAGGGTACCCGCTACCTCAAAAGCGGGGGCGAGGAAACAGGCGCCTGGAAACAAGGTGAATTCATCGGCGGCAGCCTCGCGGAGAGCGGGAAAGTAGGTTGCGTACAGGGCAACTGCGAAAACGGTTATGGCACTTATTTTTACAAGGCAGGTTCGGCTAAATATGTGGGCGCATTCAAAGATGAATTGCCACACGGTATTGGCGCCTGCACGTATGCGAACGGAGATATTTACCAGGGAGAATGGATTGAAGGGGCATTTGGCGGCAAAGGCGCCCTTACCCTCCGCGACGGAACGGTGGTTGACGGTTTCTGGCGCAACGGTGAATACATTGGAAAAGATCAACCGGAGGACTATCAGCCAACAGTCATTGCTGAAAAACCGGTGAACGCCGGCCCCACTCCGTTTGCCCAAACCAAAGTGTGGGCCATCGTAATCGGTGTCGCTTCTTACGATCACATGCCCGTGCTGCGATACACCGACGATGACGCTTATCGTTTCTATGCTTTCCTGAAAAGTGTGGAAGGCGGCGCGCTGCCCGATGAACAGGTGCGCATTCTGATAGATGAAGAAGCCACCCGCGAAAATATCCTGGGCAATATGAATGAAGTATTCAGCATGGCCGGCCCGAACGACCTGGTTGTCTTTTACTTTTCCGGCCACGGCCTGAACGGTTCCTTTCTGCCCATTGATTTTGACGGGTTCAATAACAAAATCGCGCATGAAGAAATCGCCGCGGCTTTCAATAAATGCAAGGCCAAATTCAAACTCTGCCTGGCCGACGCCTGCCACTCCGGCAGCCTGATCGCCATGCGCAGCGGGGAAGCGGAGCCTGTGTTGTCGCAGTATTACCAGACACTGGCCAAGGCCGTTTCGGGTACGGCGCTGCTCATGTCATCCAAAGCCGACGAAACCTCTCTGGAATCGTCGGGCCTGCGGCAGGGTGTGTTCAGCCATTTTCTCATCCGAGGACTGAAAGGAGAAGCGGATACCAACAAAGACAAAGTAGTCAGCGTGGAAGAGTTGTTTGATTTTATCGAACGCAATGTGCGCGACTACACGGGCAACCGCCAGAGTCCGGTAATCAAAGGGACGTATGACCCGAAGATGCCGGTAGCGATGGTGCGTTAGGAACTTGTTATTTCATCGTTCCTTAGTGGACAATAATCTGTTCGGAATAAACTTTATCGCCTTGTTGCACCCGCACTATGATGGTACCTTTAGCGTATTCCGTCAAATCAAATTGCTGGAAATAATCGCCGCTGAAAGCATTCATTTCCTCGCGAAAAAGTTGACGGCCAGAGGCCTCAAATAAAGCCACCGTAGTAGCCACCGGTTCTCCTTTGAATGCGATTGTGACCTGTGCGGCGGTCGGGTTTGGAAATGCCCGGAAGGATTCCAGTTTCAATTTTCTGTCCGCAGCGGCAGCGGGTTCGCTGCCAGGAAGCGCCTGGTTTGTTATTTCAGGCGCATCGCCTTCACCCCGGCGAATAGTGATGACCCGGCGCTCCTGCATGCGCTTTTGTTCGTCATTGCCCCAGTTCCAGGTTAGGAATTCACGGCTTATTTTATCGCCGTCTTCATCCGTTTCCCGGATTTCGACACGGCTGGAGTTGTCGCGGCAGGCTTTCAGCGCAGCTTCTACCTGCAATGTTTTGCCTTCGCGGAGGTATTCTACCTTGACTTTATCACTGGGTTTGTACTTGGCTATTTCATTCCAGAGGTCTTCATGCCCCTGCACACGCTGACCATTAACGGACAGGATAAGATCGCCTTCCGCCATTTGTACTTCGCGGGCGGCGCTTTCATCGGTGAAGCTGCTGATTTGTGCGCCACTTTTTTCATCCAGGGTAGCGGCATCGGTATATACGCCGAGGCAAGCTTCTTTTTCGCGGACATTCACATCGTAATTATCCCAGTTCCAGTTCTTTTTATCCAGTTCATCGGCCCAATCCTGGCTCCAGGCTTCCCAATCCCAGGATTTATGTTCCCCGAGCGTTGCTTCCACCGTGTTGCGTTTTCCGTCTCTTTCATAACCCACCTGTACTTTGTCGCCCGGTTGGGTAGCATCCATAAAGTCGCCGACGTCTTCAAAATCCATGATGGGGGTATCATTCAGGGAAACGATGACGTCGTCATGTTGGAGTCCCGCTTTTTCAGCAGCGGAACGGGGCGTAATACGAACCGCTACGCCGGGTTCATTGTCGTTTTCATCTTCGCCTGTAACGCCGAGAAAGCCGCGGGCCTGTTGCGGCGTTTCGCTTTTTACTTCGCTGCGCGTTGTAAGAATGGCATCGGTGGTGGCGCTTTTGCCATTCCTTTCGTAAACGATGGCAAGTTTATCGCCTGGTTTTTTACTTTTGAGCACACGGCTCAGGTCGCTCCAGCGTGTCATTTTTTGTCCGTCGAGGCTGGTAATCAGGTCGTTCGTCAGCAGTCCCGCTTTTTCAGCAGCCGCGCCGCGAACGATCTGGACCACAATTCCGGGTTGATTTTCGTCTTCATCCGAATCTTCTTCCACCCCGAGGAAAGCGCTGGTATCTTCAACGTCAGAAGACCATTTGCTGACTTTTTGCATGCCGCCGGGGTGTACCAGAATATTGTTTTCAGTATTGCCCTCTTCCACCCTTACATCCAACTGTACCTTATCAGACCGGTTATTGCGGATATATTCTTCCACATTAAAATTTTCTGTTGCTTTCCCTTTTTTGATAATGGTTTCCACCACTTCTGAACCATCGGCATCCACCGAGCGTTTGGTGATGATAATACTTTTGTCGGCGTTATTCTGTTGAGAAAAAAGGGGGCTGATGCACCAGGGCATCAAAATAAATGCAGTAGCGAGCAAAGTACCGACTGTTTTCATACTTAAGAAGGTTGTTTTTGTGAAACAGAAAGCGAAGGAAGGTCCGTGAGGGAGCGTTAATTTCCCATTTGACCCAACGACAGTTTTTGATGCCCGAAGTTGCACTATACCTGGAGGGATTCGTAAAAAAGATCGACCAATGCCGGAAACAGATGTAAATAAGGTCAGTATATTACTTTATTTGTTCCCTTAATTATTACCCGTGAAAACCCCATCTTTGCGGCTTTATTTCAGGTTACTGGCCTGGGCAGGTATAGACAACGCAAAGTGGTTTTGAACGAAAGACCAGTACAAGTGCCTGAAAGCGAAGGCGTCAAACCACCAAACCACTCAAACCTGACTATATTTATCATCCCTTTATTTTTATAAAAATGAGTTTAGTTGCCGTTGGCACTGTTGCTTTTGACAATATTGAAACGCCTGCGGGTCGGGCCAACCGGGTGGTTGGCGGGGCTTGCACTTACATTTCACTGACTGCATCCTACTTTGTCAAACCCGTTCGGATTGTATCCGTGGTGGGTGATGACTTCCCGGAGGAAATGCTGGAGTATTTGAAGAAACGGGGCGTCGACCTCGAAGGGCTGCAAATACGCAAGGGAGAAAAGTCGTTCTTCTGGTCGGGAAAATACCACCGCGACATGAACACCCGCGATACGCTCGACACCCAGTTGAATGTATTGGCTACCTTCAATCCGGTGCTGCCCGAATCTTATCGCAATGCTGAATATGTGATGCTGGGCAATCTTACCCCGCAGGTGCAACTCAGTGTTTTGAAGCAATTCCGCCGTCGCCCCAAGCTTGTGGTGATGGATACGATGAACTTCTGGATGGATACCGCGCTGGCAGACTTGATGAAAGTGCTCAAAAAAATAGATGTGCTGACCATCAATGATGAAGAAGCGCGGCAGCTTTCCGGTGAGCACTCCCTGGTAAAAGCGGCTAAAGTGATCCATAAAATGGGGCCGAAATTCCTGATTATTAAAAAAGGA